>DAINPV010000125.1:0-10307 GCA_036743315.1 bacterium
TGCCAAATAAAAGGTCCCTTCCCCTTCCATGTTCAGAATACAAAGCATCAAAAAAACAATTGCCCAGGGGGGAAGTTCACGACCCCGATGAAATCGACGGACCAACACCGAGCCGACAACCAGGCAAACAACGAGCCCGAGAAGTCCTATTCCCATGTGATTTAATGGAAAGAAATAGAAAACGATCGCCGCAATGTGGAATGGATTCAGCGAGAATAGTTTGCGCACGTTCATCCGATTATCGATCCCCTGTTGTGGCATCCGAATCCGCAACATGCGATGTTCCCGGAATCATCGCTTTCTTGATAATCACATATCTTCGTTCGCTTATCAACAAGCGAAATGATCACCACCACGCCGGCTTGTGCGGTCGCGTATGCAACGCGTAGCGCAGCGCATCGACCGCGTGATCGTTTTCCTTCACCGGCTGCTCGCCCTCGCATTGCTCGTCCCAGGCGTAGGCGGCCAGTTCCTCGAACAGATGTTTGCAACGCTCGCCCAGCAGCAGGCCCGGCCGGTCGTCGCGATCGTCGAGGTGCAGCGCCGTCGCCACCGTCTGAATACCCGCGCCCACGTCGTTGTCCGCCGCATAGGCCGGCAGACCCGCACGACGAAACGCGTCGATGAACGCCGCGCCGCTCGGATCGCACGCAAAGCGCTTGATGCCGTGCTTCACGTGCAAGTCCCGTGCGATGTCCACCCAGCTTTCGCCGCCGGTCGCCGCTACCGGCAGACCGGAGCGCACCGCCTCGTCGATCGCCCACCAGACGCCGTCGCCGTCGCGTCCGACCACCACGATCGCTCCCGGATGGCGAAAGCCCCAATCCACCCCTGCGCGCACCTCGGTGAACAGCTTCGGCAGCGCCGCGATGCCCAATCGGTTGCGCGGCCCGACGCAATGCGCGTCCGGATCGATTTCGTCGAATACCATCCCGGCGAAGGTGGTCAAATCGGCCTCATACTCGCGTTTGAAGTAACGTTCGGGGAGCGTGCGCCGCGCGTGCTCGACCTCTTCGACCAGACCCGGCACGGCCGTGTTGTCGACGGTGCGAAACCGCACGAGGCCGTACTGCGGATCGTGGATCGCGCTGTCGGGCTGCGCGCGGCGCACGATTTCCTCGAAGAACCAGTTGCGGCCCAGCGGCGTCGTGGAGAAAATCGCCCACCCGCGCCGGTCCGACAACCGCATGCGCAAGCCGCCCAGCCAGGCCTCGCGCTTGAGCCGCGCCGCCTCGTCGATCCACAGACCGTCCAGGCCGACGCCCACCAGCGCTTCGGGACGGTCGGCGGTCTTGAACTCGATGAGAACGTGATCCTTCAGCACCAGTTCGCGCTCGCTGCGCAGCCACGAGCTGACGAACTTGCCCGTTTCGCCGCCCACCGCCGCGAACAGTTCGCGCATCTGCGTCTTGCCGATCGCGTAGGTCGGCGCCACGCACCAGTAATGCACCGGCCGTTTCTTGATCTCCAGATCGGAATAAGCGCGCCGCAAAAATTCGCGCGCCGCCGCATAGGTCTTGCCCCCGCGCGTGCCGGCGAGCACGATCGCGAAGCGTTCGTCCAGCCTATGAAACGCCGCCTGGCCCGCGTGCGGCTTATAGCCGGCGAAAATGAATTCTCTCTTTATCACTTTATGCCTTCGATCGACACGTCGATGATCATCCCCTCGTCCTCCTCCGCCACCAGATCGCGCGCCAGCCGTTCGCACTTGAGCAGCCGCTCCCACACCTTGGTGATGCGGTCGGCCTCGTCCAGGCGCTCCGGGTCGGCCAGCACCTCGGCGAGCTTGCGCCGCACCTCGGTCCACTGCTCGGCCGGCAATTTCGGTTCGTCAGGCATCGGCAACATCCTCCTTGACGCGCAGTTGATCCAGAAACCAGCGCGGCGGATACGGTTGGGTCAGCGCCTCGTCGCCGAACGGCTGATAGGCCAGCGACAAGCGCAGTTCGTCCCACAGCCGCTTGGCGTTGCACACTTCGCGATGTTCGAAGTGCCCGCACAGCAGCGACGATACGCCGGCCGGTTCGGGCAGCACGATGCGCCGCGCGCACGTCTCGTGCGGCCGCGTCAGACCGCAGCGCGTGCAGCGCCGCCGGTGGTATTCATAAACCCAGCGATGCTCCTTGCCGTTGATGCATTTCATTGTCTTTCCCCTCACCCTTCGCAAAGTGCATAGTAAAATTTGAGATGTTTCTTCATCTTTTCGCATGCTTGAGTCAGTCTAAAGTGAACCGCCATGCAGGTGATTCCCAATTGCTTGGCAATCTGTCGTTCACTCATGTTGCGGAAATATTTTTTTATAACGACTTCGCGCTGCGCCACGCTGAGCGAGGACATCATCGTTCGGATTTTTAGCGGCTTGATTTCGGATCGTTGCAACAAGGCCAGCGAACTGTCGGAACGACTTGTATACAAATAGTTCAATCGGTCAAAGGAAATGAGGATCTCGTAACCGCTGCTTCCCTTCGTGACGGCGTCCAATTCGTTTTGCAATTGCCTGCACGCAGTTACGCACGTAGCCCGCTTCCGGCACTCTCCACACATGACGACCTCCCGGCGGCGCGCCATGCGCCGCAACGCGTCGGCCGACCGATGTCCGGGTGAAGCCTTCGTTTGTATTGTGTTGAAGAGCCGCCGATGTTCGGGTGGGCTCGGCGCGCCCTAGCGCTCGATGCGGTAGGTCACGCCCAATTCCAAATGTTCGATTTTTCGCGGTGCGAACTGCTGATCGAAATGGACCCGCACCCCCTTCACGCGCGACCAACCGAAACGGTCCGCCTCGTAGCAGCCGCCGGTAATCGCCAGGCCTTGGGGCGCCCCCATTTGCCGGATCAGCGAACGGTACACGTCAAAATCAGCGAGAATACTTGCCATCAGTCGCTCGTCCATCACGTTTCCTCCCGGCGCCGCTTCCGAAACGGCGCCCGCGAATCTCCATTATCGCCGATAAATAACCTTAGCCTTGTAAATTTCGCCCATTGCTTTATTAACTCGGATCGAACTCGTGTTCCGTTTCCGTGTGGGATAATTTTATGGCGATTCCGGCTCCCTAAAGGTCCGGGCGACAATATATAAAATTAGTAGACATTAGTCAATAAAAATTATATAAATGTAGACATGGAAGGTAACCGAATGAAAAACAAGGGCTTCGCCGAACGGCTGCGCATGATGATCGACCGCCACAGCGAGGGGGTCGTGCGTCGTTTCGCCGCCGACATCCAAACCAATCACCAGGCCGTCTTCAACTGGCTGGCCGGCGAGCGGCTGCCCGGCGCCAAATCGCTCGAAGCGATGTGGACGACCTTCGGCATCGACCCGCTCTGGCTGCTTACCGGCGAGCATCGCACCCGCGGCCCGGTGACCCTCGGCGTCGCCGCGCCCCAGGTGCCCGCGCAAGCGAAGAAAGAAAACGCCGCCTTCGTCGCCGAAGAGGTCCGCCGCGACCGCTTCGTCACCGTGCCGCTGCTGGCCGATGCCATCGCCGGCGGCAGCCCGCGCCGCGTGAACGCCGACGACATCGAAGACTACGCGCTGATTCACGCCGACTGGTGCCCGCACCCCGAGCACGTCACCTGCGTGCGCGTGCGCGGCGATTCCATGTCGCCGATCCTCACCGACGGCTCGATCGTCGCCATCGACCACGGCCGTCGCAATCCCAAACAGCTTGACGGCAAAATGGTCGCCTTCCGCCAGGGCGACGGCGCTTCGGTCAAATGGTGCAAGGTGGTGAGCAAGGATCTGGTGATGGGTCTGCCCGAAAACAAGGATTCCCTCGCCGCCGACAGCCTCCTGCTCTTTCAGGGCGACGACATCGACGACTGCATTATCGGCTGCGTCCTGTGGTGGTGGGGCCGCCCGGAATGACCTTTAAAAAAATTAATCCTTCACAGCCACAATGTTTTCACGGTCAATAACAAGATTCACCGCTTCTCCTCGCTCCTTAAAACCGCATCCGCACTTTACCCTGCAATGGACGCAATCCCAGGTACACCGCCGTCGCCGACAATAAAATGAGCACGAGGAAAACAACCGGATTGTATAACTCCCTGACGCCATGAATTTTTGTGGCGAAGAACCCGGCGATATAGGCCAGGCAATTGAGACCGAACGCCAGCCCCGGCCGGCCGGGCATCAGCGAATACACGGCCACTAGCGTTACCGGCATGGTCATCTGAAAAAGGAACATTCCCACCACGATCATCGGCACATTGACTTTGCCGAAGGCCAACAGCGGCGCGGAAATCAGCAACGCACCCACGCTGATTTTGATCCACCCGAAGCGGTCGGACAGAATCCCGCCGAACGCCTTGCCCGCAAATGCGGCCGCCGCTACACCGAACAGCACCGCCGTTTCCTTGGGCAGTGCGTATCCGCCGGCCTTGCCCACCAGCGAGCGCACGACGATCGAAAACAGCAGCAGCAACACGATCAGCAGCGGTTTGTCGATGTCCGGTTTCGGCAGCCTGGTCTTTTGAACATCCGGCGCGGGCGTCCACAACGCCGCAACCACGGCCAATCCCAGCAACAGATAATAAGGCCACGCGGGCAGCATTCCGCTCTTGCCGAAGTATATGCCCAGCGCCAGCCCCAACGCGCCCGGCGCGACGAAAATCCCCGCCGGCGTGGCGCGGCCCGGATCCGCGTGCAGCACCAGCGCGCCGCTACCCACGTGAAACGCCGCATTGCCCACGCTGGCCAGAATCATCGCCGTCAGCGGATCCAAACGCACGCTGGCCATTGCCGCCGCGCAGATAACGATTCCCCCGACCGCCGTCCCGCGCCAGATCCGTAGCCGGTCCAGCAGCCAGCCCAGCGGCGTCTGTCCGGCGAAGGCCAGCAGATCGTAGGCAAGGATCAGAAAAACACCCATCTCTCGATCCAGATGATGAAACGAGCGCGTCTGAAAAATCACCGCCACCGTCGTCGCGTCGATCAGCGCATGAATCAGACCATAAATGATGGGGAAAATTTGAACATTGCGCGATTGCGCGCCGACCTCAGGTGTGGACATGTGCCTCCCATTCACCCCCAAAAGCGATATTTCCACATCCAAAGTATACCCCTTTCCACGACGGCGACAACATCTTTTCCCGGTAAACGAAATTTTTCCGATCCTGACCAGAGGTTGCTTTGCGCTAAACCCTTTGAATTACAGCGAACACCACTACACAATAAATAATTTATGGAATTCCTTGCCTTCCAACCTCCCACCTGCTAGGATTTCCTGTGAGAGGATTTGGTGCCTGCTGCCGCGGAGTTTGTTCATGGAGAAATTTTTTCTTTTATCGGCTGTGGTTCTTCTTGTTTTCCCCACACTATTATTTGCCGATTACGTCCCTGACGACGACACCGAATATTTCGAGGGACACGACTGCGAAGACATCTGCGCCGCCGCCGAATTCTGCCAATCGAAATGCTTTGATGGAGATTGCAAATCCTTTTGTTCTGGCCCAACCATCGCTAACTCCACTTGCCTGGATGCCGAAAATTGTGCCGAGTTGGAAAAATGCCTGTGCGACACCTCTTCCGAGGACGATGACGACGGTTGCGGCTGCGATGTATCCCACAGCGACGCCGGTTCGGCCCTGACCTTCCTTATGCTTGCCGTTGGCCTGCTGGCCCTATGGTTGAGCGCAAACAAAACCAAAAAATCGGAGAAACAATAATCATGGTGAAACAGCTTTTTTTACTGATGGCATTGACGCTTCTATTGCCGGCAATCGCGTTCGCCGACGCCGATGATGATGAATACTGGAATGAAAACGATTATGTTGATAATCAATGCCAAGACCTATGCGATTTGGTCATAAATTGCGGCATCCCATGCCTCAACAATGTGAATTGCGTCGTCTACTGTAAAGACTCATTGTCAAGCGACAAACGTGATTGTCGTTACTTTGATAAATGTGACGACATTAAGGAATGTCTTTGCTCCAGCGATGGCGACGACGATGACGACGGTTGCGGCTGCGATGTCTCCCACAGCGAAACCGGTTCGGCGCTGACCTTCCTTATGCTCGCCGTCGGCCTGCTGGCGCTGTGGATCGGCGCCCACAAAACGAAAGAAAAGAACTGATGGTAAACAAAATCTTCCTCTCAATCCTGTTCGTTTTGCTGCTCGCCTCCTTTTCCTTTGCCGACAGTTATGACGACGACATCGGCGAACCCGACCAGGAATGCAGTCATTTTTGCCACAGGTTGGACGAATGTGAGGTTTCATGCCTCGATGAATATTGCTTGGGCTATTGCCTACACGACATGCCCGTATACAAATTTTCTTGCCTGGAACTCGAAAATTGCACAGATTTTACACAATGCTTTTGTTCATTCGGCGGCACGCAGACCGGCAACGACGACGACGGCGGCTGCGGTTGCAATATCTCCCACAGCGAAACCAGTTCTGCGCTGACCTTCTTCATGCTCGCCGTCGGTCTGCTGGCCTTGTGGTTGAGCTCCCGTACGAGAAAAACGAAAAACAACTGATCGGCCTCACCCCCTTGCGTCCGGCAGCAGGCCCCAGCCGTCGGCCAGGCGCACGCCGCGCTGAATCGCCTCGGCCAGCGCATCGGCCGCCATCTGCCCCACCGCCACCGGGTCGGCCGACAATTCGCCGCTGCTGAGCGCGAACACCAGGTCGCCGTCGAATGGGCTGTGGCAGGGCCGGATCGCCCGCGCCATCCCGGTCTGCGCCATACGCGCGATCAGGCCGCAGCCGATCTTGTCCAGCTTCGCGTTGGTCGCCACGACCGCCAGCACCGTGTTTTGCTCGAAGGACGAGGCCGGTCGCGCCTTGCCCTGTCCCAGCAGCTTCGCCGTGTCCAGAAACTCGCCCGGCTTGTCCGGGTTGCGCGCTCCGGCGATGATCGCGCCGTTGTCCGTTTCCACGATATCGCCCCACGCGTTGACCACCGCCAGCGCGCCGACGATCAACCCCTTTTCGCCGTGCCGCGCCGCCGTGCCCAAGCCGCCCTTCATCGCGCTTTTCACGCCCAGCAGCTTGCCGATCGTCGCGCCGTAGCCCGCGCCCGCACTGCCTTCGGCGAAATCGACCGCCGCGCTTTTCGTCGCCGCCCGCGCCATCTCGACCGTCGGGGCCGCCGCGCTTTGTCCGATGCCGATGTCGAAAATCACCGCCGTCGGCACGATCGGAATCGTCCCGTAGGGCGTGGGCATGCCGACGCCCCGCGCGGCCAGTTCGTCCATCACGCCGTTGCTGCAGCCCAACCCGAAGGCGCTGCCCCCGGCCAGCACGATCGCGTCCACGCGCGAGAGCATGTGGTCCGGATACAGCGAATCGCACTGCCGCGTGCTCGCCGCCGAACCGCGCCGGTCCAACGCGCCCACCGCCGGCGGCGCGCACAGCACGACCGTCACGCCCGTGCGGCCGGCTTCGTCCTCGATGTTGCCCACCAGCAGGCCCGGCACCTCGGTGATCTTCCCCGGCATGACCTCTCCTTCGTTCAGCGCGGCACGGTCAGCACCGCGCTCGCCCCGTTCATTTTCCAATGCTTCTTGACCGGCGCCAGCAGCTCGTCGAACAGCGCCTCGGCCCGCGCCGCGTCGACCGGCTGCGGAATGAACTTCACCTTGCGGTTGTCGTTGTGATACGGCGTGAAGACGATCTCCCGCGCGCCGAGCTTATCGAACACCACTTTGGTCACCAGCGCGTAGGCGTACTTCTCGACCTTGAATTTCTTGTACAGCCCCTTGCTGTGCCAGATGAAATTGCCGACCGAATACACCACCGGCGTATCGCCGATCATCGTCACCGGGTGCGCCATGTGCGGTCCGTGGCCGACGAGCAGGTCCGCCCCGGCCGCCGTCGCGTCTTTGGCCAGCCGCTTCTGCTTGGCCTTGAGCTTCAGGTAATTCTCGCCCCAGTGCGGCGTCACCACCACCGTATCCACCTGCCCCTTGAGCGCCGCGATGTCGTCGCGCAAATTCTTCTTGCTCATCCCCGCCACGCCTGGACGGTCGCCCTGGGCGTACCACATTTCTTTGGCGACGTACTTCTGTCGATAATGAAAATAACCTAGCACGCCGATGCGAATGCCGTTCTTCTCCAAAATCAGCGGCCGGCGCGCCTCGGCCTCGGTCATCCCCGCGCCGTATGTGGCGATGTCCTGTGCCCGCAGATTGGCGATCGTCTGCCGCAGCCCCTCGACGCCGAAATCCAGCGTATGGTTGTTGGCCAGGCTGAACGCGGTAAAGCCTTCCTTTTTATAAGCCGCCGCCGTCTCGGGAACCTGTTTGGGATGCCACGGTTCGCCTTCGCGCAACGGCACGTCGGCGGCGGCGATCGGCGTTTCGGCATTGCCGACGATGAAATCCGCCTGCAGCGCGTCGCGGATTTTCTCGAACGATTTCTCCAACCCATATTGCTCGACGAACTCCACCGCCTGGTCGCCCAGGCCCGTGTCGCCGACGAAAATCACCGACATCGTCGGCCCCGCCGCTTCCCGTCGGCAACCGGCCGCCGACGCCAACACCAGCAGCGTCGCGCCGATCGCGAGGATCGCTTTTTTCATTGCTTGCGATTTCTCCCATTTGTTGCCGGCAACAGTATAACCCGCCGGCCGCCGCGCTCAAGTCGTTCTGCATTGCCATCGAGAACACAATAAAATAAAATTTCATCTCATCGTCCAGCCTTGCATGTGGAGGCCCAATGCGCTGTCGGGAGTGTGGCCGGGAATTCCCGGAATGGTCGTGGGAGAATCCCATCTGTCCGCCGTGTCTCAACAAGGAAAAGGCCGACGCGCCGGCGCGCCGGCGGAATGTCGAATCGGAGCGGGAGAACATCGACGCCGACGATTTCTACCAACGCCATCCCGATCTGAAAATCAACCTTGACCGTGCCGATAGCGAACTCAGCAAGCCGATCGCCGCGCAGCGCGAATCCGCGCACATCAAACAGACCCTGCCGCCGCCGGTCGAAATCCCGCGGCGGCACGAAAGTGCGGAACCTGTCTTCGCGCCGCCGCCGACGCTCGCCGAAATCAAAGCGGCCGAAGAAATCGCGCGCCGCAACAAACCCAAGGCCGCAACGATAATCCCCACGCTCGAACGCATGGAATTCAAACCCATCTGGGAAAGCGAAACGAA
The DNA here is from genome assembly GCA_036743315.1 of bacterium. Lineage (GTDB taxonomy): Bacteria > Lernaellota > Lernaellaia > Lernaellales > Lernaellaceae > CALBTQ01. The sequence goes on from DAINPV010000125.1 coordinate 9,103, forward strand.
GATCGAAGCGGAACCTGTCTTCGCGCCGCCGCCGACGCTCGCCGAAATCAAAGCGGCCGAAGAAATCGCGCGCCGCAACAAACCCAAGGCCGCAACGATAATCCCCACGCTCGAACGCATGGAATTCAAACCCATCTGGGAAAGCGAAACGAAGATCGAAAGCGAAGTCTATCGACCCGAGCCGCTGAACCTGAACGACATCATCGAACGCGAAGCCGCCGCGCCCACTCCGGAACCCTTCGATGAAAAATACGAAACGACGCTCAAACTGGATGAGCCCGAGCCGCCGTCGCTGAGCAGCTCTCTCGGCCCGCCGGTGCACACGCCGACGGTCGACCTACACGTCCAACCTCCCGCCTACCCCACCAAAAAGCCGGAAGCGCCGCCGGAACCGGCGTTGCCCACGCGCAAAATCAGCGACTACTCGCCGTCGGGCCGTGTGAAGATCGTCATCGAAGCGGGTTCGTACCTCTCGGTCAAAGTCACCGAAGGCGGTCCGAAGGAAGATTCAGCCGCGATGCTCCGCCTGATCGTCGCCATCGTCGGCGGCATCGTCGCCGCCGGCATGATCAGTCTGTTCGCCACGCCCTTCGTCACCGTTCTGCTGACCATCGGCCTGCTCGTCTATGTTTTAAAATCCCTGCCCAAAAAGCAAAACCTTCTCCTGACGCCCAAGGGGATGGACGTCGAAATGCTCGTCGGCAACATGATCATCAAAACGCGCCATTTCACCGGCCGGCCCGACAACGTCGCGCTTAAACCGAATCAGGCGAAAAGCCGGATCTCCTTCTCTCCCGCCCGGCTGCTGCAGGGTAACAGCGTGCTGGAAATCCAAAGCCAGACCTGGAACTGCGACATCCTGCCCGCGGTCACCGACGCCGACCGGCAATGGCTGCTGCCGCACGTGAAGAAGTTCATCAAGTCGATCGACGAACACCGGCATGAGGTGCGCAAAGCCAACCGCTGAACGGCGCCATGTCGTCAGCCATCGCCGCCGTTACGACGACCGCGCGAGAAAAAAGACGTTCGGGGAATAAATCAATAACTGTCGGACGCCGCGCGCACCGCATCGTAATAGATGATCGCCTGGTACAGCGCCGAAACGATGATCTTCTGCGTCTCCGGATTGTGCAGTATTTCCGCCTCGCGGAAGTTGCTCATGAAGCCGACCTCGACCAGCACCGCCGGCATCTGCGCGCCGGAGA
>DAINPV010000126.1:0-10278 GCA_036743315.1 bacterium
GTTTTTCGTGCATTTCGGGGTGCTCGCCTGGATCAGTTACTTCTACATGGGTGCGTTGTGCTACCGCAGCGTGACGACGAACGAGAAGGTCGCTTGGCGCTGGGCGATCCTGTTTGTTGTGTTGTGCGCCGGCGCGCCGTTCCTTTCGCTCGGCGGCATTTTCCCGCACATGTTCCTGGACAGCTACATCGACCTGATGCTGCGCAGCATTCCCAGCTACGTTTTCCTTACGCTGGGCGGCGCGGGAGTGGCCTACCTGGTGTCGCGGCGTCTGTATCGCGGCGCGGTCAACTATAAAAATTCCTTCGGGCGCTGGGTGGCCGCGCGCCTGGAATTACTCGGCCAGGAAAGCCTGATGTTCCTAGTCGTGCACTGGTGGATGATCAGTACGGTGATGTTGGTCATGCGGATCATCAACGCGCCGGCGCAACTTCAGGGGCAGCCGCTCTGGGAGTTGAACGTCTATGCGCGCAGCCTGATCGTTATGCTGGGCGTGATCGTGCTGGTGCCGTGGCTGGCGAAACTGCGCGACCGGTGGAGCCGCGCTTCCGCTTACGGATTGAAGGTCGGCCTGTTCATGTTCGGCGCGATCGTGCTGGCGGTGATGATGGTGATGGTTGCGCCGCCGTTGGCGCATTACCTGACTTACGGCTCGAGCCTCGGGTTCGCCTTCCTCTATCCTTATTTGCGCGGGCGCTTACGCAAGCGGTATACGCAACAGATCGCGCCGGCGCCGGCGTCCTGAGCGTCGCTTTCGCTCGACCGTCAAGGAGATTGCCCATGTCACGGATACGGCGGATGTTGTTGTGCCTGCTGCTGACGGGAATGATGCTTTCCGTCGCCGCAGCCGACGAGGGCATGTGGATGCCGGAGAGCGTCGGTTCGTTGCCGCAGGAACTTTTGTGCGGTTACGGCCTGGAACTGACGCCGCGACAGATTTTCGATCCGGCCGGCAATGCGCTGGCCAACGCAATGGTCCGCCTCAACGGCGCTTCGGCGTCCTTTGTATCCGCCGACGGCCTGATCATCACCAATCATCACGTCGCCCATTCTGCGCTGCATGAAATTTCCTCCGCAGAATGCAATTTTCTCCGCGACGGTCTGGTCGCCCGTTCGCGGCAGGAAGAGGCGCCGGCGAAAAATTTTGAGGCGTGGGTGCTGTTGCGCACGACCGAAGTCACCGATCGCGTGCTGGCGCGGACTGCCGAAATCGACGACCCGTTGGTGCGCATGAAGCAAATCGAGAAAAACCAGAAGGCGATTCTATCCGAAGCGGAAAAGCAGGCGCACACGCAGAACGAAATCAAAAGCATCTTCGATGGAAAACAGTATTATTTATATACATATCTTAAATTAAAGGACATCCGCCTGGTGTTCGCGCCGCCGGAGTCGATCGGTGCGTACGGCGGCGACACCGACAACTGGATGTGGCCGCGGCATACCGGCGATTTCGCGTTCCTACGCGCCTACACGGCGCCCGACGGCACGCCCGCCGACTACGCACCGGAAAACGTGCCTTATCATCCGCAGCGTTATCTGACCGTTTCGCTCGCCGGCGTGCGCGAGGGCGACTTCACAATGATCATGGGTTATCCCTATCGCACGCAGCGGTATCTGAGTTCGTACGCGCTGGCCGATCAGGCTGAGTTTTATTATCCGTGGCGGGTGAAGACCTATGGCCAGTTGATCAAATCGGTCGAGCAAGAGCAACGACGCGACGAAGCCACGCGCTTGAAGCTGGGGCATCTGCTGATGCGCTTGCAGAACGGCAACAAAAAGAGCGTCGGCGTGTTGGAGGGCCTGCGGCGCGGCCGCATGGTGGCGCAACGACGGGCGCAGGAACAAGCGGCGCTCAAGGCGATGAAATCCGATCGATCCGCGCAGCGCGATTATCAAAAAACGCTGGCGACGCTGAACCGATTGTACGAACGCGAGTATCCGACGTTCCGGGAAAAATTCGTGAACATGGATTGGATGTTTTGGTATTGCGACCTGATGGATTTCGCCTCGACCGTTTACGAATGGAGCGGACAGAAGGCGTTGCCCAACGACGAGCGCGAACTGAACATGCGCGACCATTACGTCGATTACCACCGTCGCCGTTTGCAGGGAGCGCAGCACAATTTCGATCCGCCGACCGACAAGGAAATATTGCGGATCTTTTTGCGCAAGATGCTGGCGCTCTCGGGCGAGCAACGGGTGCGGGCGCTTGATGAAATGTTGGGCTTCAAAGCCGCCGCGCAACCGGACGACATGCGGTTGGACGCGTTCATCGACAAGCTGTACGCCCACAGCGGTCTGGTCGACGAAGAGCAGCGCATGCGGATGTTCGAGTCGGATCGCGAGACGCTGCTGGCGCGCCGCGATCCGGCCATCGAGTTCGTCGCCGCGCTGTGGCCGGAGTGGGAAGAGCTGAAGACGAAGAACAAAGCGTTCGCCGGGGAAACGACCAGAGTGCAGCCGCGTTACATCGAGGGACTCTTACGCGCCGATGCGGGACCGCATTACCCGGACGCAAACGGCAGTCTGCGGTTTTCCTTCGGGCGCGTGCAGGGCTATTCGCCGCGCGACGGCGTCCTGTATACGCCGTTCACGACCTTGCGCGGCATGTTGGCCAAGCACACAGGCGTGGAACCGTTCGATGCGCCAGCGGCATTGCGCATCGCGGCGAAAAAGCAAAATTTCGGCGTGTATTTCGATAAACGTCTGGGCGATGTGCCGGTGGATTTCCTTTCGACCAACGATGGCACCGGCGGCAATTCCGGCAGTCCGATTCTCAACGGTAAAGGCGAGTTGATCGGCTTGATTTTCGACACCGATTACGAGGCGGTGGCCTCCGATTTCGGTTACCTGCCGCAAGTCGGACGAGCGATCAACGTCGATATCCGCTATGTCCTGTTCGTGACGGAACGGGTGTACGGCGCGAAATGGGTCGTCAATGAATTAACGATTCAATGATGCGGCGTCGCCGGCGCATCACGATCGGCGGCCGCGTCGGGCCAGATAGTCCAGCACCAATTCGACCAACTGCGGCGACAATCGCTTGACCAGGTGTGTTAATTTTCCTTCCCAGCCGGGCAGAATCACGAAGTTGGGGCGACCGAGGTTACGCAGCAGATCGTCGGCCACCTGGTCGGCGGTCATGACTTTTGCTCCGGCGCTGATGGCCTTGGTTTCCGCCGGTTTGGTTTTGTTTTCCTCGGCGAGCATCGGCGTGTCGACGTCCGGCGGGCACAGCACCTGCACGGTGACGCCGTCGCTTTTGAATTCGGCGCGTAGCGATTCGGAAAAACCGATGATGCCGAATTTCGCCGCGCTGTAGGCGGCGAAGCCGAAGACGCCTAGAAAACCGGCCATCGATGAGACGTTGACGATGTGCCCACCCCGTTGGCGCATCGTCGGGGCCAGCGCGGCGATGACGTTATAACATCCATAGAGGTTCACCTGCATGACATCGTCGAATTGTTCGTAGGTGACGTCAGCGAAGTAATGCGGGTGCGAACGTCCGGCGCAGTAAATCAAAATATCCGGCGCACCGAACGAGACGATCGTTTCGTTCATCGTGGCCGTGACTCGTTGGGGATCGGTAACGTCCAACGCGCGCCAGGCAATGCATTGCGCGGACGAAACAGTCCGGGTGGAAAGATCCGCCTGTGCCTGCCGCAGTCGTTCTTCGTTGCGGGCAAAAAGGACGATGTGCGCGCCTTTGGCGGCCAATCCGGCGGCGATCGCCAGCCCAATGCCGCTGGAGCCGCCGGGGATGTACGCGGTCTTGTCGCGATAATCGATCATCGGTTCCTCATGATGGTTTCAGGCGCATTGTTGGCGAGCGGTACGAACGCGTCAAGCAGGACGTCCAAGAAACCTATTGCGTCGTGGGACGGATGTGTTAATTTCCTGAAAACGATAATTCAAACGGCGACCGGTGGGAGCGAACGACCATGAAAATTGCGATTATCGGCGGCGGCAGCACTTACACTCCGGAAGTGATCGACGGATTTTTGCAGGTTGGCGGCGAGTTGTGCCTTACCGAACTGGTTTTGATGGACATCGACGATCACCGCCTGGCGGTCGTCGGCGATTTCGCCAAACGCATGGCGGCGCACGCGGGCGGCGCGTTTCGGGTGACGACGACGATGGATCGGCGCGCGGCGATCGACGGCGCGTCGTTCGTGCTCAGCCAGTTTCGCGTCGGCGGCCAGCAAGCGCGACATCAGGATATCCTGCTGGGCCTGCGCCACGATCTGATCGGGCAGGAAACGACCGGCATCGGCGGCATGGCCAAGGCATTGCGTACCTTGCCGGCGACGATGGACATCTGCCGCGACGTGTGCGAGCTGGCGCCGGACGCGTGGATCATCAACTTCACCAATCCATCGGGGTTGATCACCGAGGCAATTCTCAACCACACCGACTGCAAGTGCATCGGTCTGTGCAACGTACCGCTGGAAATGAAGATGGTCATCGCGCGGTTCCTGGACGTCACCGATCGCGAGGTCGAACTCGACTCGGTGGGCCTCAACCACCTGGGGTGGGTGCGCAAGATCGTGGTCAAAGGCGAGGACGTTACGCCGCGGCTGCTGGCATTTCTGGCGAGCGATTCGGGCCCGGCGAACATTCCGGACATGGATTTCGCGCCCGAGCTCATTCGCGCGCTGAACGCGGTGCCGCTGTACTACAACCGCTTTTACTACAACACCGAGCGCGTGCTGGCCGATCTGAAGGCCAAGCCGAAAACGCGAGCGCAAGAGGTGATGGAGATCGAGGAAAAACTGCTGCGCAAATACCGCGATCCCCGGCAGGTGACCAAACCGGCGGAACTGGATCAGCGCGGCGGCGCGTTTTATTCGAAAATCGCCGTCGAATTGATCGACGCCATCGTCAACGATCGCGGCATCCAGCATGTGGTCAACGTGAAAAATGCCGGTGCGATTCCCAATCTGCCGGTCGACAATGTGGTCGAAATCGCCTGCTCCATCGATAAAAACGGCGCTACGCCGTTGCCGACCGCATCGCTGGAGCCCAGCATGTTCGCGTTGGTCGCGCGTGCCAAGGCATATGAGCAACTGACCATTCGCGCGGCGCTGGACCAAAGTTACGACCAGGCGCTCAAGGCGATTTTCACCAATCCGCTCGGGCCGACAGCCGACCGCGCCAAGCAGGTGTTGGACGATCTGCTCCAGGTCAATCAGCTGCGCTATTCGTAATTGCTACGTCTGGCATTGCGGGCAGAAAAACGTGCTCCGCCCTTGTTGCACGAGGCGAACGATCGCGTCGCCGCACGCCGGGCACGGCTCGCCCGCACAGCCGTAAACCTGCAAGAATCGCTGGAAGCCCCCGCACTCGCCGTCGCAATCCATGAAATCGTCGATCGTCGTACCGCCGTGTTTGAGGGATAATTTCAGTACGCGCCGGGTCTGACGATGCAGGCGCTTGAGTTCGTCGTCGCTCAGCTTGTCGACCGACTTGCACGGATCGATACGCGCGGCGAACAACACCTCGCTGGCGTAGATATTGCCGAAACCGACGATCTTATCTTGCCGCAACAGCCAGGGCTTGACCGCCGTGCGGCTGCCTTGCGCCAGTTCACGCAGGCGGGCGAGGGTGAAGTCGTCGCTCAATGGATCGACGCCGGACGGCGTCCATTCGCTTGCCGTGCGGCACAGGCGTATGACGCCGAAACGGCGCGAGTCGTGAAAAAGGATGCTGCCGCGATCGAGCGTAAGCCGAGCGCGCAAGTGGCGATCGGTCGGATTCGATTTGGGCGGCCGATACAACAGACGGCCGGTCATGCGCAGATGCACGCACAGCCACAGCGGATCGTCGCGCCGCGACAGATCGAAGACGATTTCCTTACCCGCGCGAAACACCTTGCGAATTGTGCGCCCGGCCAGCGGCGCCGCGGCCATGCCGGCCAGCTTGGGATCGAAAATATCCAAGCGTCGAATCTTGCGGTGCAGCACATGGCGCGCCAATGAACGGGCGACGACTTCCACCTCGATGATTTCGGGCATGCGCGCTATTCCACGACCAGTGTGCCGCCGAGCCAGTTGCTCACCTCGGCGAGTTCGAAATCGTGATTGAGGATCGTCGAACGCTCCTCGTTGAACGTGATGTCGGTCGTGCCGGCGGCCGAAACGGTAAACTGCAGCGTGCCGATGATCTTGGCCGCGTCGAGCGTCACCGAGTGTGTATAGTCGCCGCTGCGCGAAATGCCGAACACGCCGCCTTGGTCGTTGCTGCCGCCCAGGGCTTTGATTTGCGCGTCGTTGCCGGCGAGCGCGTCGCCGGGTTCGGCCGAATCCAGCGAGGTCAGTTCGCGGTCGAACAACAACCGGCCGGCCACACCGTAGGTTTCCGCGATGGCGTTGCCGCGCACGTTGAGAGTGAACGTGTTTTTCGCCGGAGCGGACTCGGCCAGTTCCAACCAGATGTCGCCCGCCTGCGCTTCGCCGGCCGGCGTAAAGGAAATCGACGTGGCGGTGAAGTCGTCGTTGTCGTCATCGCCGTTGTTGTCGTTATCGTCATCGTCGTCGCTCTTGTTGCAGCCGCCGAGCGCCAAGGCGAAGCCCACGGCGACGATCAGCGTCAATATATAAAGAAGTCGCTTATTCATCGATCTTCCCTTTCTCGGTGAAATGCGCGGCCAGCATTTGGTAATCGGTTTCGTCGATTTGACCGTCGTCGTTGAAGTCGGCTTCGTGGAAATAATTCCAATGTTCGTTGTCCAGATTCATCCCGCCCTGCGCCCAGGAAACGTAAATGAGATCGACGCCGTCGACTTCGTTCGAATAATTCACATCGCCGATCAACGAGTTGTTCTTTTCGCCCCAGATCCACCACGAATCGTCGACGCGCAGGCCGCGCGGTTCGTCGGTAAAGGTCATGGTTTCATCGACAACACCATCTACCGGGGTGAACGCAAATTGGGCCGGTTCGTCTTGGTCGGCGAGGAAGACGGTCACCTGCAGCGGAAGGTCGTAAACGTTCGCCGATTCCTGCTCCTGCGTAATGCGCACCCGCACCGCATAGCCGTCGCTCTTTTCATCGAACTGCGCCGCCCAACGGTAAACGGGGTAACCGGTCTGGTACACCCACTGGTTGAAAAACTCCTGCAGATCGGCGCCGGAGGCGTCTTCGAACGTCTCCTGCAGGGCGATCACGGTTGCCAGTTCATCGGTCTGGTCGCTGCTGAAGTCGTGGGCGTAGGTCGACATGCCGCTCAGGAACTTATCGTCGCCCAACAGCCATTGCAGCATGCGCATGAAGTGCGCTCCTTTCCAATAGGTGATCGCCTGGTAGACCATCGAGTCGGCGTACAAGATACCGTTGCCGGTCATTGCCACTTCGTCATCCGGCGGTACAAATTCCTGGAAGTAGCGGAAGTAAATTTCATACAGGTAGTTTTGCAGGTATTCATCCCAGAGCGTGTAGCCGTAACGGCGCGAGGAGTATTCGGTGAGGCCTTCGTTGAGCCAAGGCGAAGAACCGTCGCCCATGCGCACCATATTGCCGAACCAGGAATGGCCGATCTCGTGCGAGAAGATGCTTTCCGCGGGCCAGTACGCGGGATCGGTATTGAGCGCGCTGGCGTAATAGAACGTGGCCGATTGCGGCCCCACGCCGCCGCCGAGTTCCTCGATCGTCTGAATCATGTCCTGTTTATTGTAAATGTAAGGAGAATAAATCGATTCGTAATAGTCGACGATGTCCGCGCCGATTTTCGCCCAATGCTGCGCGTACTCGGTGGTTCCCTGATGCACGTAGGTGGTTGTCGGTTTGCCGGTCAGCGTGTCGTGGCTGAAGGTCGCGTAATCGGCGTAAGCCATACCGAAGTAGGTGGCGTCGAAGCCGCTGACGAAATGATGTTCATCCTGATCGCCGACCGCGGTGGTGTCGACATAATCGGCCGTGGTGACGGCGGTCATGCCCGCCGGCGTGCGGATGTCGATATCGATTGGCCCGCCGGAGTACAGATCTTCATAGGAATATGCCGCCTTCATCGGCATCCAATCCACGCCGGTGAAAAAGACAATGTCGCTGGTCACGGCGCAGAACGTCATGCCCCAGAAGGGATCGGGATCGCAACCGGGATCGCCCGCATTCCCGATGATCAAAGTCTGTTCGTCGCCGGTGTTCAGGGTGACGGGCAGATCGACCGACAGCACCAGGTAGGTGTCGTCAAAGTCCCAGTTCAGCGGATTGGCCGCACCATCGGTGACGGAAAACGAGGCAAGCTTCAGAACGGAGAATTCCGCCGTGTTGACGCCGTCCTCAGTCGCGCGGATGGTCAGGGTGGTCACGGTGTCGATCGTGCCGGCCGCTTCGTCGGCGTCAAACAACACATGGGTTTCCACTACCTCGATGGGATTGATCGCTTTACCCGCGCGATCGAGCATGCGGACGATCCGCTGGTGGCGCATCTGCGAAGCCGAAGCCTCGGTGCGCATGGCGTCGATCAGCATGGCGGCCTGCTTTTGCGCCTGCACCTTGGCGGCCATTTGTCGTTCGAAGGCCACCGGCGCAGCCCAGGCAGTCGCCGTCCAAGCCAGCAACAGCGCCAGACTCAAGAAAAATTTGAGTTTGTTCATAAAAAACGTCTCCAGTGCTTTACAGTCGCGGGTTCCGAGTTCGAAGTCAGCATAGGCACGATCGGGTGGATCGTCAAATCGATTTGCTTACCAGAGCGGCTGGAAAAACTTGAGCAGTTCGGCGCGCAACCAACGAATTTCGGCATACGCGGCGTTGCGGGCGATACGCTTTTTCTTCGAACCGAGCATGAGGAACAATCCCTTGACCGGCAGGTTGTTGACGCGTCCGACCGAGGCGATCTCCACATCGTCCACCTGCGATAACGGAAAGGTTTTCTTGCGGCCGATGCCGAACACGGTCAATTTTTGGGTGAGGGTGTCGCCGAGGATGGCGATTTCCTCGCGGCCGTACCAGGACCACAGCAGCAGCGTCAACAAACCCAGGCCGATCGCGTCGTGGAACAGGCCGAACACGAGCATCATCCATTCACCCATCACGAGGCCGATGACATTCCACATGATCATGAAGGAGCACCAGACGACCACGAAAAAGGATAGGAAAATATCGCCGGGTTTGAAGCCGCGCGGCGGCAGGCGCAGAATCAACGTGCCCGGTCGATCCTCCAATTCGATGCGTGAGAAAGAAGGGCGGACCGGTTCGGCGTTTTCGTCGACCTCTTCTTCCTCGTCTTTTTTATAAAAATGTTTGCTGATCGTTTTCACCATTTGGTAGGGAACGCCGAGCAATTCCTCGTTTTCCGAGAAAATCAGTTCTTCTCCGCAATTGCCGCAAGTAGCCTTGTCGTTGACGATATCATCCGGCCGGATTTTCAACGGTTCACCGCAGTTCCGGCAGTAGATTTCTTTGGGCATGCGTTTGCACCTCGTCCTTTGTGCAAGTCATCGGTCGATTCGCGACATAAGTCAATATCTTCTTGACGATGGCCCGGATTTTGTGAGTTACTTTTAAAAAGCAAATTATCGCCGAAGAAAAAGAAGGCGGGTTCATCGGAACGAGGCTTTACAGCATTCCATGGAATGATCGAAGCGTCGAAAACAACCGAACGGGGAAGCCGATGGTGCGGGACATCCTCGATAAAGCTCTGCACGGAGCGGAGTTGTTACCCGAGGAAGTCGGCGAGCTGATGAACATTTCGTTGTCGTCGCCGGAGGCCGAACTCATTCGCCACACGGCGTATTTGAAGAGCGTCAGCGCCGGCGACGAAACGGCGGAAATATTTCTACGCATCGAACTGGATGCTTCGCCTTGCCAGATCAATTGTCGTTTTTGTCCCTTCGCCACCGAGCATCATCTGGTTAAAAAGCGTGCGGAACTGTCGCTGAAAAGGGCGGTGGCGCATGCAACACAGGGCCTCGCGGAGGGCGCCAATGCGCTGATACTGGTGTGCACCGGCGCCTATCCGTTCGCTCAATTCATTGAAGCGGCGACGGAGATCCGCGACCATATACCGCGCGGCGCCGTGCTAATCGCGCACATGGGCGATTTGTCGAAAAAGCAGGCGCAGGATCTACGCCGCGCCGGTTTCCTGGGATTTTACCATGCCATCCGTCTGCGGGAAGGTCGTGACACGAACATCAGCATCGACCGCCGCCGGGCTACTTTACGCTATGCCGAGGATGCCGGCCTGTTGTTGGGCACCGGCGTGGAGCCGGTCGGCGGCGAGCACACGAACGACGAACTGGTCGACGAACTGGTGGAGCTGCTGGTCGACGTGCTCACGCCGCT
>DAINPV010000127.1:0-10227 GCA_036743315.1 bacterium
ATCGAGCAGTTCGAGCTGGAGATGATCGAGGACCTGCTGAACTTCAACCTCACGCAGGTCGCCGCCCTCACCGGCATCACCGAAGACGACGCCCCGACCCTCGCCGAGGAGGGGGAGTAGGGATTCTTTGACTACTCGCGTGGCGGATTGACCATCACTCGAATGTCATTTTTTAGCTCGTCCTTTCGAAGGTCATTTTCTAAATTGACCTTCGGCCACTCATTCACCTGCAGGATGTGACGATCGAGCTCCGGATATTTCACTTTATTCGGTACATTTTCCAACGACACCCTTCCCCGGGAAATATTGTCGAAGCGGGAAACAAAGATTTCCAAACTACGAATGCCGTCTATGGGAATTGTGTCATAGAAAATCTTCAAAACATCTTCATCAATCCAAGAAATGGGGCCGAACATTTTATTGAGCAGATTCACACCATGATATACCAACTCGGTTCGCAGAGGCGTGTTTGCGTTGTCTTGAAAACTCTCCTTCATCAATGTCTGTCTTTCTTTTTCGGTTCGCGCCTGATCCATCATTTCCCGATTTTGGGCGAAGAAATCCAAGTTGATAATCGGACCGTTGATGCGGGAAAGAAAGTCGCGGCCCTTAGACTCCTCTTTCAATTTATTTTCCGATTTCGTCGAAGCGAAGACCCAAATGCTCGGTTCGATTTTAAACATGTTGCCTTCGGTTTTAAAGGTGCCATCCCAGACCGGCCCCAGCAACAGACCCATGACATGATGCTTTTCCACCTGAGCATCGATTTCGTCGATGAAGATCAATTTCTTCTTTTTTGAGCGATTTTGCGCCGAAACGATGACCTTCAGGCAATCCATCAGATCCTGGTTCGACGCCATTTGGGCGACGGAAAAGCTCAGAAAATCAAAATCGAAGTGATCAGCGATGCTTCGTGCAAGAAAACTTTTGCCCCATCCAGGCTCCGCCAGCAGAAGACAATTAAAAGGATGTTTCGGTTTGGCAATATCTCCGTAACGATACAAGCGGCTAAGCAGGTTATTGATGTCCGATCTTTTCTTGCCTCCCGGACAAATGTAGTCTTTTAAAATTCCATGCGCACGCCACAACTGGATCTGCGGACCGGTCGGTGTTTGGACAATGGCTTGCTCTTGCGATGATTTATTCCAATCGTCCCAGCTATCGACATAACTTGGCAACGTATTGATTTTCTTTCGTCGATCTTGGGATGTTTCGGGGATTTTAATTATGGCCTTATCAAAAGGTCCGCTCAATTGGTCGGGCGATTCTTTAATCCACGCTTCGGTGCAGGCTTTTGTCCACTGATACTCGTTGTTCAACGCCCAGTCACAAGCAAAGGAAAGGTTACGCCCATTCAATTTATCTTTCAGATCCCAAAAAATCAGTGAGGAGAAAAAGACCGATGAACGTCCAACATGGATGGATTGCTTTTCTCCCGGAGCCCGATGCAGGTTTGTCAGGTGTGCATTGTTTTTATTATTTTTTGGTTCATAGAAATATGATCCGGCAATCGCTGTATCGTTATCGAACAAAACCGCTGCATTTTCCGCATGAATCCCCCCTACATCCTTTTCCGTGCAATGTTCGTATTTCGTCAGGCCCAGCATGTCGCCAAGGATTTCCAACGATGCCCGTCCTAGAACACAGGGGCTGTGATACCATTTGCGAACGCCATAACGATAAGCGATCAATTGCTCGTCGGTAAAAATGAGTTGGACCCGTTTTTTGGCACATAATGTTTTCAACCATTGAGCCGATTGCATTTTGCTGCGCACATACCATCTTGTATTCGGATATTTTTTTAATAAATATTTAACAATAATATCATCAATCACTTCATACCCATGATCGACAACGATAATCGCCTCCAGGTTTTTCACTTCCTTCAATTTCATCTTGAACGACGACATATCTTTTAATGGTTGCGGCACATCCAGTCGCCAATCGTACCGGTATTTCAACTGTGGTTGATCGCTGCCGAATCCTTCGTATACCCGGATCAAACGGTTGGTCGAAATTTTCCGTTTCGCTTCCTCGTTATTTTTATCAATTAAATTAATGAATTCCGTCCGCGATGTGCATGTGTTGCCGTCATACGGACATTGCCTCTTACTGTCTACGATCTCTGGCTTGCGTAGCCCGGAAAGAATATATGGAGTCAGTTTTTTATGCTCATTGTGCTTGGTGCACAAAATGCAAGGCAATAAATCATCATCCATCGGATTCCACACACTGGCGCCAATTAAATCATAATTACTCTGGAAGTCTCTCATCTCCTTGCTGATAGGATCTTTGTCATTTTCAACATTCGGATCCGGCCCGTTGAGAATGCGGATAATGCCGGCGACGCCGCACAAGCTGATAATCATGCTGTCGGGACCCTGCAAATTGCTGATGTAATGCTCTCGGCCGACATTGTAACTGTGATAAAGATCGAATTTGGACATCAGCCAATTCTCATCGATAAACGTATCGCCGATCACCAATATCTTCTTCTTTTTGGTGTTACCCATCATCATCCTCATAAACAATTTAGGAGAGAGATGGTTTATATATCATATTATTCCCTATTTGTATGGTTAATATTATCCCTTTTTAAATTTTATAATTTTCGCTCAAGGTCTCCTTCCCCACCCCTTGCGCGAATCGAATTGACGGTTAAGCTGTGCTCCAACGCAATGGAAGGAGCCGCCATGCCCGTTCACGCTGTGCTGTTCGATTTCAACGGGGTGATCATCGACGACGAACCGCTGCACATGCAGGCGTGGCGTCAAATGCTTGCGCCGCTGGGCATTACCTTTTCCGACGAGGAATTTTTCGGCGAGCTGCTGGGCATTCCCGATTACGATTTCCTGCGCCGCGTGCTGGCGATGAACCAGCGCACGCTGAGCGCGGCGGAAACCGCCCGGCTGCACGAGGCGAAAAACGCGCGCTACAACGAGCTGATCCGCCAGGGCGACCTGGCGTGCCCCGGCGTGCTCGACTTCGTGCGCGACCTGGCCGCCCACGTGCCGTTGGGCGTGGTCAGCGGCGCGCTGCGCGGCGAGATCGTCCATCACCTCGAGCGCCTCGGGCTGAGCGACCGCTTTCAAATCATCGTCGCCGCCGGCGAGTATCCGGCCTGCAAACCCGACCCCGCGCCGTACCGCCTCGGCCTGCAGGCGCTCAACGCCGCGACCGGCCACGCGATCGAACCGGCGCACACGGTGGTTGTCGAAGACAGCGGCCACGGCGTCGCCAGCGGTCGCGCCGCCGGGATGAACGTGCTGGGCTATTGCGCCCGCGTACCCGCCGCACGTCTGGGCGGCTCGTTCAAACATCTCGACGATTTTCGCGGCTACACCTTCGCCGCGCTGGCGGCCGACCTGGATGGGCCGGGCCGATGAACCAGACCGTCACCCTCGACGCCGCCTGCCGGCAATGCTTTTTGGACATGGTCGACCGTCTCGGCGCCAAGCGTCTACCCGCCGCCGAACTCGACCGCCTGCGCGCCCAAGTCGACGAACTGATGGCCGCCGCGCCGCCGGGCGCCGTCGCCCCGATGGTCGCGCGGCAGGTGACCGACCTCGTGTCGGCCGCGCTGGGCATCGAGGATCCCTTCGTCGCGGCCAAGCAAGCCGCCAACGAACATGCCGCCGCCGTGCTTGCCGACTTGCGCGCGCTGATCGACGAGGCGGCCGATCCCTTCGCCGCGGCGGTGCGCATCGCACTGGCCGGCAACGTCATCGACTTCGTCTATCGCGGCAACCACGACCTGCTTGCCGTCGCCAAACGGCTGCTCGCCGAGCCCCTGGGCATCGACGCGATCGAAGACTTGCGCGCCGAACTGGCCGCCGCGCGCACGGTGCTCGTGCTGGGCGACAACGTCGGCGAAACCTGGTGCGACCGTCTGCTGCTCGAACGTTTTCCGCCGCACCTGGACGCGACCTACGCCGTGCGCTCCGCGCCGATCCTCAACGACGTCACCATGCCCGACGCGATCGTCGCCGGGCTCGACCGCGTGGCGCGTTTGCTGCCCAGCGGCTCGGACGCGCCGGGCACGCTGCCGGACAAGCTGACGCCGGAGATGCGCGAGCGCTTCGCCGCCGCCGACATCGTGCTCAGCAAGGGCCAGGGCAACTTCGAGTCGCTCTACGGCCGCGCCGCCCGCCCGCTGTACTTTTTGTTCCTGGTCAAATGCGAGCACGTCGCGGGGATCATCGGGCAGCCGGTCGGCCGGGGGATCATCTGGCGCTGGACGCCCGGCGCCTGAATATTTTGACAGCCATTTCCCCCTGCGCTAAGCTGGCCGCGAAACGGGGGTAAACCATGAGCGAGCACAAGACGTTTTACGAATGGGGTCACCTGATCGCCGCGGCCATCCGGCTGCACACCCACCAAAGCGGCACGCCGCCCACGCCCGAGCAGGTCGCCGAGGCGCTGCGCACGACTACGGAAAAGGTGCTGCACGCGATTCACAAGATGGAGGAAGTCGAGGCGGTGCGCATCGTCTCCGGATCGTTCGGCGACAAGCTGGTGCTGGGCGATCATCGGCGGATCGAGGAATTGGAGGGCTTCGACGTCACGCCGGAGATCGACGACGAGGTCGAGGCCTTCAAGCAGGCGCAGGCCAAAAAGCACGAGGAGTTGGCGCGGCTGTTCGACAAGAACTACAAGGACGAGGAAAAGGAAAAGCAGAAGGAGGATCTGGCCGCGAAGATCGCCGATCCGTCCAAACTCAAGAAGGCCGACAATCCGCTCGACGCGATGTTCAAGAAGAAATCTTGAACGTCAGTTCATACGTGCGCGGCTGGCCGTTCACGATCAACGCCAGCAACAACGTAAATTCCTGCCCGGCAACATTGGCCAACTTGCTCGCGTCGAACATGTCGCGCCCCGCGCGGCTGGCCGGCGAAAGCCCGAAGGTCGTGGGCATGGTCGGCGGGAGCGGTGTCGGCGCGCGCAGGCCCACTTGCCCGGCGCCCAGCAGGGGCGTCGCGCCCAGCACCGGCTCGCTCATGCCGTCGGGCCAGGTGAAGGCGCATTTGTCCCAATCGACGACCACTTTCGTCCGTTCCTCGGGCAGGATCATCAAGACGACCGCCGGCGGCGTGGCCCGAGCGCGCAACTCCAGGTCGTCGCCTTTGATCACGTAGGAGAACGTCGCGCTGTCGCAGGCCATCTCCTGATCGCCGATCTTGGCCGAGACGACCTGCGCCTGAAAAATCGGATTCGCCGCGCAGCCGGCCAGCAACGCCGACAACGCCAGCACCCACAGCAATCGTTTCATGGCTTTTACCCTCCCCGCCTCATCGCGGCAACGGCCCGGCGCCAATTTTAAAGATATTTCATCTGCGTTGATAGTCGTCGCTTCCTCTTCGGGATCATTATAAACCAGTTTCACAAAGAAAAAATGAGGCGGGAAAATTTCTTAACGGCGTTCAATCATCCTCGCTAAGAAAATTTAGGGGCTTAACATTTCTTAGTGAGCGGCAAACTCCCTCGTTAAGAAAGGGACCTTTCTTAGCCGGCAGATTGCGAGCGGTAAAAATCTTATTATTACAAGCATCAAACGATAATGACCGGAATTTCGTGCTTTTGGCAACCGGACCTATATATAATCAGAATATTTTTCAAGACAATCAATTGATCCTTCGCAACCGGAAAAATTTTCAACTAAACACATTATCAGATCCTCATTTCCGAAAATTTCATCCCCAGCTTCACATAAGATAATTATTTCAGCAATATCAATTTCGTTTCCTTCCTCATCTTCCAGGAACCAACCACATTCTGAGAAAAACTCCCAAACTTCCATGCAATATTTTAGATAGTCATCCTCATCCGTATCATCATCGGCAAAATCATCGTCGCCAGAATCATCGTCGGCAGTTTCATCATCATCGTCATCACCCGACTCGCAAGCAAAAAAGACAGCGCCGAAAACCAATGCCAATATGCCCGGAACTATCCATAACCGTTGCATGATTCAATTCTCCACAAATAATAGGTATATGATTAATATATCATCAATCTCGGCTGATATGCGAGCGGAGGGATTTGAACCCTCATGACCATAGGCCACTGGATCCTAAGTCCAGCGCGTCTGCCAATTCCGCCACGCTCGCGAAAACTGCCTGACGATAGGCGAGACGCGCGTTTGCGTCAAGACGAGACGGCCTTGTCCGGCGCGTCTTTGGCCGGCGGCGACGGCGGGCCCCAGGCCGGGCGGAAGTGGATCGCGTCGGTCGGGCACACCCGCAGACAGCGCATGCAGGCGAAGCAATCGGCGGGCAGTTTCTTTTTGTCCAGCCGATCCGCCGCGGCGCTCAGCGGGCACGCCTTGGCGCAGGCGCGGCAGTCGATGCAGCGGTCGAAATCGATGCGCACGCGCGAAAGGCTGATGCGTTCGACGAGCCACGACAGCAGCCCGAAGGGGCAGATGAAACGGCAATAAGGCCGATAAAAAAAGAAGCTCGCCACCAGATAAACGGCCAAAGCCACCGGCACGGTCCAAGTCGAAAAATCGAAGTTGAACAGGTTGAACGGGTTGACCAGGTGGTAATACACCACGCCCTTCCGGTTGCCGACGAGGCCATAGAGCGTCAGCAAAAAGAAGATGAAAAACGCGATGCGAAAACCGTTGCTCACCCAGAACGGCACCTGCCGTTTCTTCGCTTTGTTGAACAGCGGCAGCAGGTAGATCAATTCTTCCAGCGCGCCGAAGGGACACGCCCAACCGCAGACGACCTTGTTGGCGATCCAGGCCAGCGCAAGGAAGTAGATCATCAACAGCAGCTTGGGCGGCACGCTATCGTACAGGCCGACGGTCGCCTTGAAAAACTTCACCGCGCCTTCCATCGGGTTGGGGCTTTTACCCAGCACGAAACCCAGCACGATCAGCGCGACGAGCAGCGCAATCACATAGACCTTCCGCGGATAGTAGTGCCGGCGCTTTTTCGGATCGGCGTTTTTCGGAATGCCGAACTTCAGCAGGTACAGCATCGCAAACAGCACCAGCAGCGGATACAGCAGATACTTTAAATACTGCCAGCCGCTTTCCTCGTGCGAAAGATTGTGCGCGATCGCCTTGTCCAGCGTCTCCTGCGTGACGCCCAATGCGGCCAGCGGCGTGTCTTTGTCCACCTCGACGTCCAGACCCAGATCGTGCGTGAGCGCGATGCCGTTGATCTCGTACATCGCGGCGACCTGGCGGATGGTCATCGACAGATTCGCCTTGGTCCGTCCGGCAACCGCGGGCTGAGGCGTCGCGCCCAATTTTTCCAACGCCGCCTGCAACTGCGCCGGAGTCACGCCCATTTCGACCAGCGGCTTTTGCTTGTCCATCGCGCGGGGAAAGCCCAAGGCCTCGGACAGATCGCCGCCGCGCACGCTGTGCGAGTGCGCCACCGAACCGAGCGTCGCCTCGGGCGGCAGCGCGTCCTGCGCCCAGACGAGCGCGACCGACAACGCCAAAACGAACAAGAAAAACAGGGGGAGAATCCGGCGGCGAATCATGAGTTGCTCCTTTTATCCATGGATTTCCATGCTATACTTCATTTTATACGACACAAGGTAACCGCGATCCGTCGCACACGAGCAAGGAGACCACCATGCGGCGTATTCTTTGTTTACTGCTTGTTTTGTCGATTGTACCAGCCATGGCGCAGGCCGCAACCGAAACCTACGACGCAATCGTCGTGGGCAGCGGCGCGGGCGGACTGGGCGCCGCGGCGCAACTGACCTTGGCGGGCAAGAAAGTCCTGTTGCTGGAACAGCACGACAAGTTCGGCGGCTACATGACGGCCTTCGAGCGCGGCGAGTATCGCTTCGAGGTCAGCCTGCACGAGTTGGACGGCGTCGCACCCGGCAACACGCATTATCGGCTATTCCAGGACGCCGGCGTGTTGGACAAGGTGAAGTTCCACCGGCTCGATCCGTTGTACCGCGCGACGTTCCCCGACTTCTCACTGGACGTGCCCGCGGACGTCAACCTGTACCGGCAGCGGCTGATCGAGAAATTCCCCGCCGAGCGCGCGGGCATCAACCGGCTGTTCAAGAAGATGCTGTCGTTCAAAAAGCAGCTCGACAGCACCGACGGGATGTTCGGCAAATGCCCGTTGCGGCGCGCCTGGGCGTATTTCACCACGCCGCTGCTGCGCCCCGACCTGATGACCTACCTGGACAAAACGCTGGACACGCTGGTGTACCAGTACATCGAGGATCCGCGGGCGCGCGGCGTGTTCTGCCAGTTGTGGGGCTACCTCGGCCTGCCGCCCGAGCAACTGAGCGCCATGTACTTCGCGGGCATGTGGGGCAGCTACCACACGGTCGGCGGGTATTACCCCGAAGGCGGCAGCCAGGCGATCAGCGACGCGCTGGCCCAATACGTCGCCACCCACGGCGGCACGGTCAAGACCAACAGCCGCGTGGCGCAGATCCTGGTCGCCGACGGGCGCGTCAGCGGCGTGCAATTGGACAACGGTGAGCAGTACCTCGCGCCCTATGTCGTCTCCAACGCGAGCTTGCCCACGACGGTGGAAAAGCTCGTCGGCGCGGAGCATTTCCCGCCCGAGTACGTGGCCAAGATCAGCAAAATGGAGATCTCGCTGTCGCTGGCGCAGATCTTTATCGGCATCAAGGACCGCCGCGTGCTCGAGCCGCTGGGCGGCAACCACTCGGTGTTCGTCAACGAGGATTTCAGTCCGCCGGTCAACGCGGGCTACGCCGTCGACGGCGATCTGGAGAAATGCCCGTTCGTGCTGGTCGATTACGGCATCCACGATCCGACCTGCGCGCCCGCGGGCGGCAGCGTGCTGGTGATCACCGTGCCGCTGCAGTACGACTACCTAAACCGCTGGCGGCGCGACGAGGGTTACGACGCCTACGCCGCCGCCAAGAACGAAATGGCCGAGGCGATCCTCACCCGCGCCGAGAAGATCCTGCCCGGTCTGCGCGAGCAGATCGCGGTGAAGGAAATCGGCACGCCGCTGACCATGGAACGATACACGCTCAATCCGCGCGGCGCGGTGTATGGCTACGCCCACACGCCCAAGCAGTCGATCATCTTCCGGCCGAAGAACAAGTCGCCGCTGCCCGGCCTGTACTACGCCGGGGCCTGGACGTACATGGGCGGCGGGCAAAGCGCCTGCCTGCAATCGGGGATGATCGCCGCCGAGCAGATCCTAGCGGAGCAGGAGCAGGAATAATTTCTGCCAGGGATAATCCCTGGACCTACACATTACCTTCATTGTGTGGAGCCTCGGCCGGCGGCAGAGCCGCAAGGAGGCTTTCTTTGTCATTCCCGCGCAGGCGGAAATCCAGGATTGGAAATACCTTTCCTGACCTTATCGATGGGCTCCAGTGGGACAAATGGGACACCAGGGATAATTCCTGGACCTATGATTTGCCTTCATTGTTTGAAGACTCGGGTTTTTATGCCATGGGAACCCAGGGACATGTACTCGTTACGTGTCCCGGTTTATCCTTGATTTGTGGGATAAATGGGACACTTCGGGACACTTTGTCCCACGCTTATTTTTTATGTTTTATCAATGTTATCAATATGTTGCAAAAATCGACGGTGGGACACTTCGCGAAAAGTGTCCCACGCCAATAGTACGAGCGTTCGAATGCGGAGTCGGGTTGGGCGGGACTGTTTTGCGAGCGAACAAAATGAGCAAGCATAGCAGTGGACAATAATAGGCATGCCGGCTCACACGATGCACAGCTTACGCCCGCGGTGTAAGTCAAATTATTATTGCATCACGTATTGATAATAAATTGATAATAAACAGAAAGAGCTTGTCGAACAGCGCCGTTTTCCGGCAGGACGCACTGTTTTTTTAAATAACACTTGATGGTCCGGTCGTCGCCAAGATCCAGCAGACCGAAATGCGCCAGGGGCCGCCGAATGCGGCATTGAATGCAATCGTCCGCGGCCGTCCATTCGTCATACGAGCCAAAAGGGCCGCCCGGAGGGGCGGCCCTTTTATCGATCATTCGTAATTCATCAGCACCCGCAACAGCCATCGTCGTCATCGTCGTCGTCAACCGCGTCGTCTACATCATCGTCGTCATCATCGTCATCATCGTCGTCATCATCATCGATGTCATCGTCAACCGCGTCGTCGTCGGCGGTGTCGTCGTCCATGGTATCGTCGTCGATCGTGTCGTCGTCGGCAGTGTCGTCATCGGCGGTGTCGTCGTCGATCGTGTCGTCGTCGGCAGTGTCGTCGTCGATCGTGT
>DAINPV010000128.1:0-10045 GCA_036743315.1 bacterium
TCGTGAACGTCCTCCTTGGAGCGCATGAGCTCGGTGACGCCGGCGTCAGTGTCCCATCGCCTGGTCTCCTGGCGGATAACACCCCCGCCTTCGAGAATCCCGATCTGCCGCGCCGCCTCGTGCTCTATTGCGTTGAAAACGCCCTTGAACGTGTTCAGGTTCTTCAGCTCCGTCTTGACCCCGAGCCCGGAGCGTGTTTCCGGGCGCACGCTGCAGTTCACGTCGCAGCGCAGGTTGCCCTCTTCGAGGTTGCCGTCGCACACGCCCAACTGCACCACGAGTTGGCGTAGCGCCTTCATGTACGCCCAGGCTTCCTCGGGCGAGCGCAGGTCGGGCTCGGAGACGATTTCGGCCAACGGCACGCCGCAGCGGTTCAGGTCGATGTAACTGGCCGGATCGTCGCCCGCGCCGTGGAACGATTTGCCCGCGTCCTCCTCCAGGTGCAGCCGGGTGAGGCGCACGTTCTTGAGCGTGCCGTCCTTCAGACGCACCGGCAGCACGCCCCCGGTGGCCAGCGGCCGGTCGAACTGGCTGATCTGATAGCCCTTGGGCAGGTCCGGATAGAAGTAATTCTTGCGCGCCCAGAGCGAGCGTTCATGGATCGTGCAGCCCAGCGCCAGCGCCAGGCGCAGGCCGAGCTCGACCGCCGCGCGGTTGGCGACCGGCAGGGCGCCGGGCAGGCCGAGGCAGACCGGGCAGACGTTGGTGTTCGGCTCGTCGCCGTAGCGGTTGGCGCAGCCGCAAAACGCCTTGGTGCGCGTGGCGAGCTGCACGTGGATTTCCAGGCCGACGATCGTTTCCCAGCTCATGGGGCGACCTCCGGCCAGGGCCACTCGTGGCCGGCGACGGCTTCGTAGCCGGCGGCGGCGGCGAACATTTTTTCCTCGCCGAAGGCCGGGCCGAGCAACTGCAGGCCGATCGGCAGGCCTTCCTTCGACAGCGCACAGGGCGTCGAGAGTCCGCAGATGCCCGCGAGGTTCACGCCGATGGTCAGGATGTCCGACAGGTACATGGCCAGCGGATCGTCGAGGCGTTCGCCGAGGCGGACGGCCGGCTCGGGCGCGACGGGCGCGGCGATCACGTCGACCTCGTTGAAGACCTTGAGGAAGTCGTGGCGGATCAGCGTGCGCGCCTTGAGCGCCTTGAGGTAGTAGGCGTCGTAATAGCCCGCCGACAGCGCGAAGGTCCCCAGCAGGATGCGCCGCGTGACCTCCGGTCCGAAGCCGCGTTGCCGCGTGGCGGTGTACATCGCGCCCAGGTCGTCGCCGCCGGCTCGGGCGCCGTAGCGCACGCCGTCGTAGCGGGCGAGGTTCGAGCTGCATTCGGCCGGGGCGATCAAATAATAGGCGGCGACGCAATAGGGCGTGTGCGGCAGCGAGATGTCGAGCACCTCGGCGCCGTTCTGCTGCATCACCCTGATCGCGCGGCGCACGGCTTGTTCGACCTGCGGCTGGATGCCCGGGCCGAAGTACTCGCGCGGCACGCCGATGCGCAGGCCGTCCAGCCCGCGTTCGCAGGCGGCCAGGTAGTTGGGCACGGCCAGCGGCACGGTCGTGGCGTCGCGCTCGTCGTGGCCGGCCAGGTGCTGCAAGAGCAACGCGGCGTCGCGCACGGTGCGGGCGAAGGGGCCGACCTGATCGAGGCTGGAGGCAAAGGCGAAGATGCCGTAGCGGCTGACGCGGCCGTAGCTCGGCTTAACCCCGACGACGCCGCAATGCGCGGCCGGCTGGCGGATCGAACCGCCGGTGTCGGTGCCCAGCGCGCCGGGCACGTGCCGCGCGGCGACGGCCACGGCGCTGCCGCTGCTGCTGCCGCCGGGCGTGTAGGCGAGGTTCCACGGATTTTTCGTCGGCCGAAAACCGCTGTACTCGCCCGAGGAACCCATGGCGAATTCGTCGAGGTTCGTCTTGCCCACCAGCACGGCGCCGGCTTGGCGCAGGCGCGCGGTGGCGGTCGATTCGTAGGGCGCCACGTAATCGCCGAGGATTTTCGAACCGGCCGTCGCCGGCAACCCCGCGACGTTGAAGTTGTCTTTGATCGCCAGCGGCACGCCGGTCAGGGCGGTGACCTCGTCGCCCGCGCGCAGCCGGTCGTCGGCGGCCCGGGCTTGGGCCAACGCGTGCTCGCGGTCGACGTGCAGCCACGCGCCCAGGCGCTCGTCGTCGGCGGCGATGCGCGCCAGCGCCGCTTCGGTCAATGCCACGGCGGTGACGTCGCCCGCGCGCAGATGGGCGGCGGTTTGCTCGATCGACCAGTCGCGCGAGAGGTTCATGCGTCGCCCCCACCCTCGATGACCTTGGGCACCTTGAAATAGGGCGCGGCTTTGTCCGGCGCGTTGGCCAGCGCCTGCGCCGCGCGCAGGCCGGCGGCGGGAAGATCCTGGCGCAGCGCGCCCGGCAGATCGACCGCGTGGCAGGTCGGCTCGACGGCGTCCAGGTCGAGCTCTTCCAGACGGGCGATGTAAGCGAGGATCTCGCCCATGCGCCGGGTCAGCGCCTCCAACTCGCGCTCGTCGACCCGCAGCCGGGCCAGCGCGGCGATGTGCATCACCGTTTCGCGTGAGATTTTATCGCTCACGAAATCTCCTAGTTCATGCCGAGAATCGACCGCACTTCCGCCGCGTGAGCGCCGTTGGGCCGGGCGTTGAGGTAGGCCCGGTAATTTTGTTCCTTCATGGCGGCGTTGCCCTGGGCCTCGTAAAGCGCGCCGAGGAAGTAATAGGCGTCGGGGTTGTAATTGCGGGCGACCGAACAGGCGTCCAGGGCGGCGTCGCGGTTGTTGCTGTTGACCAGCAGTTGGCACTTTTGCATGTAGGCGACGCCGGTGTGCGTGCCGAGCTTGAGCAGTTCGTTGATCAACCCCAGCGCTTCGTTGGTCGAACCGCGGCGCATGGCCGAGCGGATTTTCTCCTGCAGGCTTTCGGCGGTGTTCTTTTTATCCAGTTCGCTGCCCATTTCGGCGGACATGCCGGGCACGAGCGCGGTTTCCTTGAGTTTGCCGCTGACCTGCTCGGTGTAAAACTCGAGGCGGCGCTTGGCTTCCTGGTGATGCGAATTGATGCTCAAGGCTTTGTTTTCCGCATCCAACGCCAATTGCCAGGCGCGGCGCGTGGCGTACACGTCGGCCAGCAGATGATAGGCGCGGAAGTGCAGCGGGTTGAGCGCAATGACGCTGTTGAGCGTGTACATCGCCTTGTCCAGATCCTCTTTCGCCACGTAGATCAAAGCCAACACGTAGTTGGAGTTGGCGTCCTCGGCGTCGTCGCCTTCGGCGGCGGTCAGGGCGCGCTGGATCGCCTGATCGGCTTCGTCGGGTTTCCCCTGCGCCAGCAGACACGCGGCCTTGGCGCGCAGGGTCTCGGACGCTTTTTCGTTTTTCGCCAGCCCCTCGTCGGCCAGTTTGCAGGCCTCCTCGACGCCGTCGGCTTTTTGGAATTCGATCGCCGCCAGCGCCAGCGCGGTCGCTTTGCCGGCCAGAGCGGGCAGGTATTCGGCTTTGGCCGCCAGCGATTTGTTGAACCAATCGACGGCCGCGGCGTAGCCTTCCGCCGAACCGGCGTCCATCGCCCGCTGAGCGTTCTGGAACTTGGTGGCGTAATCGAGTTTTTTCTTCGCGTCTTCGTAGGAAACCTGCGCCGCTTCCTGGCGCTTCTTCACGTTGTTGAGCACCTCGCCGCTTTCACGGACGAGCGAGAGAATGATCACCGCGACAACGGCCACCACCGCAACGATCGCCGCGCCGATCAGGAACGGACGCAGATTGCCCAGGCGGTCGACCTTCAAAAAGTCGTCATCGTCGAGGGTCTGGTCGGCCTTCTTTTTCCCCAGACGCGGCGGCATGTCGAAATCGGCCTGCGGCTTACGTTCGACCTCGACGGCTTCGACCTCGGCGTAGTCGGTCAGTTCGTCCTCAGCCAGTTCTTCGGCCTGGGCGACGACCATTTCGGGTTCGGGTTCCGGTTCACGCACCGGTTCCGGCGCGGGTTCCGGCGCGGGCGCGGGTTCCGGCGCAGGCGCGGGAACCGGCTCGAGCGCGATTTCGGCCGGTTCGGGAATTTCTTCCTTCATCGGCAGCGCCGGCTCGGACCGGGCCGGCATCTCGTCGAGCGCGGTGGATTTGACGACCTTCTTCGCCTCGTCGCTCTCGCGCGCGGCGGAAGGTTTCGCTTTCTTTTTGTCAGGCTTGGGTTGAGGTTCGGCCGCGCGCCACTGCTCTGCGGGGACGGTCGGCCCGGACTGCACGGTCGTTTCGCGATCGCCGGGAAACACGCGGAACACCGCGCCGCAACGTTTGCATTTGACGGGCAAGCCGTTGTCTTTCACCTTGTCGTCCGGTATCGGGTAACCGGCCGAGCAAACCGGGCAAAACGCTTTCATGGTCTTTCCTCAAATGTTGCGTATGGCGAGTTCCCCACGCGCCGAATG
The DNA here is from genome assembly GCA_036743315.1 of bacterium. GTDB lineage: Bacteria > Lernaellota > Lernaellaia > Lernaellales > Lernaellaceae > CALBTQ01. Next base: position 4,425 of record DAINPV010000128.1, read on the forward strand.
ACTCAACGGAACCAAAAACATAGCATAATTGTGTTTATTAACCAATATCCGGCGGTTCTGTCACGGATTTTTTAACGAAATACCGTCCATACGTGTGTCTTGCGGTCCGGTAAAGACAAATTTTGTTGACCAAAAACCGGCGCTGGCGAGTTGTCGCGGGTGGGGAAATGACGGGTGAATTGTCATCTCGACCGGAGCGATAGCGGAGTGGAGAAGTCCACCAAAGCTTTATGCGACGGCGGAAGAGATCCCTTTTGTCGTTCAGCGAAAAGGGATTCCTTCCGGGATAAACCGGGACACGTAACGAGTACATGTCCCTGGGTTTATCCCAATCGTCGCGCTGACGCGCTCCTCCGTCGGAATGACAACCATTGGGTAGGAATTTCATAATGAAGGCAAAGCGTCTTTTTGCGTCCGCGAAAAGCCGACCACTGATTGCCGGTGTGCATAAAACTTGTTATAGAGGTGCGAACACCGTTTTTCCGGCGAACGTTCGGGGGTGAAGATGCGCCGCGTTGTCCCGCTCGTCATGTTGTTGTTTTTGCTGGCGTTGCCGTTTGCCGTCATGGCGCAGGAGGCCGACGAGGCGCCCGCCCGCGCGCCGCGCTGGCAGCCGGACAAGCACTTCAGCGCCGACCTGATCGCCGGCTACACGCCGCTGCCGCTGCTGGCCTACGGCTACAAGCTGCGCTCCTTCACCGACCGCGAATACAAGGGCAGCTCCGACGACGAATCGGAGCTGGATCCCAACGGCGTGTACGGCCTGTCGTTCGGCTACTACCCGACCGGCCGCTGGCTGAAATTCGGGCTGATCACCGAAGGGTTGTTCAGCCGGTTCCGCGGCGCGCTGACCGGCCGCAGCCACAGCCCGGGCGAGATCGGGCGGACCTACGATTTCGACCAGACCTTGAATTTCTACCAGCTCAACTGGCTGTTTCGCGTGTGGTTCAACGAAAAGCCCGTGCGGCCGTTCGTGGACATCGGCGCGGGCGTGGTGCGCGTGGACGCCGAACTGGACGGCTACAACCAGACCTCCTACGGCGCGGCGGCGATGATGGACTGGGGCGTCGAATGGCGCGCGCACGAGAACTTCGGGTTGTCGTTCATGGCGCGCCTGGAGGACCGCTTCGGCATCGTCTATTACTTCGAGCCGCGCCCCGGAGAGCAGGCGACGATCGAAGCGCAGTACATTCCGCTGAGCGTCATGTTAAAAACACATTTTTATTTTTGATTGATCACTCGGACGCTTCGCCCGCCTCGCGCTTGCCGCCCGCGACGATGTAGATTTCGATGCTTTCCTTGCGCACCGCCTCGGGTCGGATGCAGCGCACCTTCGCATACAATTGCTTGACGCGGGCCAGCAGCGCGTGAAATTCGGGACCCTGGAAAATCTTGATCACCAGCGCCGAGCCGGCTTTGCCGTGGCGCGCGGCTATGTCCAGGGCGATCTCGGCCAGTATCGAGCTGCGGTCCTGGTCGACGTGGCGGATGCCGGTGGTGTCGGGCGCCATGTCCGACATGACCACGTCGAAGCCGCCGCCCAGCTCGGCCGGGAGCGGCTCGGTCAGATCGGCGGTCAGCGTGACGGCGTTGGCCGCGGGCGATTTGGTGGCCGTGCGGTCGATGCCCAGCACGCGGCCGTTGCCGCCCACGCGCTGGGCGGCGTACTTGAGCCAACTGCCCGGATGGCAGCCCAGATCCAGCACGCGCATGCCCGGTTTGAGCAGGCCGAGGCGCTCGTCGATCTCCCGCAGCTTGTAGACCGAGCGCGCCGCGTAACCTTCGCGTTTGGCCTGGTCGCTGAAGCGGTCCCAGCGCGGATCGCCGCCGCGTTTCTTTTTTCGGTTCGGGTTTTGCGCGCGTATCATGGCCCGCAGGATACACGACCGCGCCCGCCGGGGCCAGCGTGATTATGCCAATTGAAATGCCGCTTTTCAGCATCGGTCGGTTTATGCTAAAAACATCGTTCCATTTGATTATGCCCGGGCCGTTTGGCGGCCGCGGCGACGGATGAGGGACAGGGCGCACAGGTGAGCGAAACGAAAAACAATTTCTGGCACGCGCCGCGCTATCGCGTTTTCCGCATCGGTCTATATTTTCTGGTGCTGGTGTTGCTGACCGAAATCGGCGTGCGCATCTATTTTTCCCGCGCGCACATCATCGAACGCAATCCGGGCAACACGACCGCGGCGATGCCCTACCTGTTCGACCAGATGGACAAGCACAAAGGCCGCAAGATCGTCTTTTTGGGCAGTTCGGTGGTGCAGGGCTACGGCAACTGCGCCGACGGCAAGCACTTTCCGGCGATCATCGAGCGCATGTTCCGCGAGCAGGGCGACAAGGACGTGCGCTGCTACAACCTGTCGAGCGCGGGCAACCGGTTCGGCGACCACTTCGGCAACATGATCGAGTCGTTGCGCTACAAGCCGGACCTGATCGTCCAGGCGGTGCACATTAAAATGTTCTCGGTGCACGCGAGCATGATCGACCCGTTCACGCACGACGAGTCGATCCACTACTTCCGCGACGAGCCGGACTATTTTAAAAATTACCGCCAGCGGTTCCGGGTGAGCGACGAACGCTACCGGCAAATCTGGCTGGACTTCCAGGCCCGCAAGCTGTCGGCGACCTACCGTTATCGCGGCCTGATGACCTATTTTTTCACCGGCAACTATCGCCGGCCCGCGTCGTCGGCCTCGGACTGGATCAAGATGGAAATGGGCTGGGCCGATCCGCTGCTGGTCGAGGCCAACCTGACCACGCACGACGAGCGCAACGCCGATTACCTGTGGATGGTCATTCCCGAGCACGTGGTGCAGCTCAACTACCACCACTGCGAGGCTTTCGACTTTTCCGACGAGAACATCAACTGGGCGACCTTCGGCGATTACCTGGCGTACGCCGAAACGCGCAACGTGAACGTGCTGTTCTTCCTCAACCCGATCAACAAGTCCTTCGTCGAGCAGAAGGAGTTCTTCGATTGGGACGAGGTGATGGGGCTGTACAAACCGCGCACGATCAAGCGCGTGCTCAAACATCACAAGAAGGTGGTCGACGCGGTGGATAAAATCGACAGCCGGTATTTCTCCGACCTCGACCATTTGAATATGAACGGCCACGAGCAACTGGCCGAATACATGTTCCCGCAGATCAAGCGGGCGCTGAAGAACAAACGCAGGTAGGACGACGATGGAAATGCAAAGCTGGGCCTTTATGCTCTTTGTCGTCGTCAGCGCGGCGCTGTACTGGAGCGTCGTGCCCGCGAAGTTGCGCCCGCATTACCTGCTGGCGGTGAGCCTGGGCTATTACTTCGCGTGTTCGATCGTCTTCGGCGTCTTTCTGCTGCTGTACCTGTATGGCATTTTCGTTCTGGGCATTTTGATCGACACCTCGCCGACCAAACGCGGGCGCAAAACCTGGCTGCTTTTCGGCATCCTGGCCGCGATCGGCATTCTGTTTTTGTTCAAGGCGCGCACCGGTCTGACGCAGATCGTTTTCATGCTGCTGGGCATGGGCGGCGGCAAGATGGCGGCGGCGATGGTCGAGAAATTCGGCATCCCGCTGGGCATCAGCTATTTCAGCTTCCGCGCGGTACATTACCTCGTCGAGGTTTACCGCGGCAAGAACCTGCGGGCGACGCCGCTGGAATTTTTCCTGTACGTGACGTTCTTCCCCACGTTGGTCGCCGGGCCGATCCACCGCTTTTTCACCATCGGCAAGGAGTCGCCGGAAGACAGCTTCGGCGATCAACTGCGCGCCGCGGGCGGCCTGCGCAAGCCGACGGCCGACGACATCAGCATCGGCATCTGGCGCATTTTGCAGGGCGTGGTGAAGAAGTTCGTCATCGCCGATTTCTTCCTCAAGCTGGCCGGGCCGATGATGACCAAACAGGGCCTGGCGCCGACGGTCGGCACGCTGGAACTGTGGGTGGCGGGCTATTTCTGGTTCTTCTACCTGTACGCCGATTTTTCCGGCTACAGCGATATGGCCATCGGCATGGCGCGGCTGTTCGGCATCCGCGTGATGGAAAACTTCCGCTGGCCGCTGCTGGCGTCCAACCTGCGCGATTTCTGGCGGCGCTGGCACATCAGCCTGACCAACTGGCTGATGCATTACGTGTACATCCCGCTGGGCGGCAGCCGCAAAGGCGAAATGCGCACGAACGTCAATTTGCTGTTGACGCTGATCGCCATTGCGCTGTGGCACAAACTGGCGGTCAGCATGTTTTTCTGGGGCGTCTACCACGGCGTGGGCATGATTCTCTTCCGTTACTACCTGCGCGCGAAAAACCGGCTGATGCCCGAACGCAAGCCGACCTGGTACGGCATGGTCGTCGGCGTGATCCTCGTGCATACGTACTTCAACATCAGTTGGCCGATGTTCCACCACCCGATGCACATCGCGGTGTTGTACTATTTCAAGATGTTCCCGTTCATTCCGAAGCTGTTCCCGCTGCTGCGGCAACTGCTGGGGAGTTGATGAGATGAACAAAGAGACGCTCAAGGAATTCGGCATCGCCCTGGCGGCCTGGGGCCTGTTCACCACCGCGCTGTTGTTCGCCGGCGTGGCCCAGGAATTCATCTACGCAATGTTCTGATTTTCACCGAATCAAAACGAAGAGGGACGGCCCGTGGCGGCTGTTCTTTTTTTCTCCTAGTCGAGGGGGTATTTGTCCTCATCCCCGACCCTTCTCCCACGGGGAGAGGGTCGGGCGTAGCCCGGGGTGAGGGATTGCTCGACTTCCGAATTGGAACACGCGGAGCCGCCAAGCCCCGGAGGGGTGAAGGAATCTTTGATAATTCGCATCAGATCGGCCACGGCGATTAGCGTATACGTTGAAAATGATCGGCTGTTCCGCCGGAGGCAAGCTTCACCTGCACCCCTGCGGGGTTTGCTTGAATATGCCTCATCTGATTCCAGGGCTGAAGCCCTTCGCTATTGACCTGCGCCCTGCGGGCTTGAAGCCAAAGGGATGACGGTTCAAACAAGACACGCCATCATGCATACATTAACATTCCAAATTCGGCATTCGCCATTCCGCATTCATTAACATCCGCACCCATCGTCATCATCGTCATCGTCGTCGCCGCTGTCATCGTCATCGTCATCGCTGTCGTCGTCGTCATCGTCGTCCGCGTCGTCGTCGGGCGTTTCCTGCTGGTAGTCGAAGTCGAGCTCGACGGCGCCGACGGCCTCGCTGTGTTGCGGATTGGCCAGCACCAGCAGCAGCGCGGTGTCGCCCTCGAAGGTCGAGTTGACCAGCGGCCAGCTATCCCACTCGGCGTTGAAGCGCAGCGCGGTCATTTCGTCGTCGCGCAGATCCAGCAGCGCGCCTTCGATCATCGCCGCGCCGTCGCCGGAGAAAGTCAGCGCGGTCATGTTCGCCGTGTCCGCGACGGTGAAACGATAGGCCAGCAGCGCGCCGGCGGGCACTTCGAAGTCGATGGCGAACGGCTCGAGATCGGGCGTTCGTTCGTCGGTCCAGGCGATCTCGCCCAGGTCCAGCAGCGTGAAGCCGCCCAGGTTGGGATCGAGTTCCGTCTGCATCGGCAGGTCGGCGAAATCGGCGGCGATCGCCGCGGCCAGGTCGCCGAAGAAACCGTTGAAGGTCGCGCCCGACA
>DAINPV010000129.1:0-10025 GCA_036743315.1 bacterium
AGGCCTGGACGCCGCGCGCGAAATCATCAAGGCCTGTGCGCAACTGAAGATTCCGTATCTCACGCTCTATGCGTTTTCCTCCGAAAACTGGCGCCGCCCCGCCGCCGAGGTCGACGCTCTTTTTCAATTAATGACCGACGCCATCGCGCGGGAACTGCCCGATCTGCGTAAGCACGACGTGCGCCTGCACACGATCGGCGATCTGTCGCGTCTGCCTGCCCAGGCGCGCGAGGCCGTGCTCACGGCGAGCGAGCGAACCGCCGGCGGCAAGGGCCTGACCCTGACGGTCGCTTTGTCCTATTCGGGGCGCGACGAACTGGTGCGCGCGATGCGGAAAATCGCCGCCGACGCGCAAACCGGCACACTGCAACCGCAACGGCTCGACGAGCAAACCTTCGCCGGTTTCCTGGATACGGCCGGCTTGCCCGACCCCGATCTGCTGATTCGCACCAGCGGCGAAATGCGTCTGTCCAATTTTCTGCTGTGGCAGGTCGCTTACGCCGAACTGTTCATTACCGATACCCTGTGGCCCGACTTCTCGCCCGCCGAGTTGCAACGGGCGTTGCACTCCTTCGCCGACCGTGAACGACGGTTCGGCCGCACGGGCGAACAACTCGCGACGGACCGCTGACGCCGCCCCCGTTCGCCGGGAAAGGATTGACGCGTGGAACCGAAAAAAATCATCGTCGCCTTGGTGCTGTTGCCGGCGTTCATCTGGCTGATCGGTTGGGCGCCGCTCTGGGTGCTGCTGGCTGTCCTGCTCGTGCTCGGCGCGGGCCTGGGCGGTTGGGAGAGCGCGCAAATCGCCTTCGGTTCCGACGAAACCTATTACAAACTGCTGGCCACCGTCTTTTCCATCGTGATGGCCCTGGCCGCTTCGAGCGCCGACGCCGACAACATCTGCCTGGGTCTGGTCGGCGTCTTCCTGGTCACCTTCCTGCTGACCGGCCTGTTCAGCGCCGACCTGTCACTGGTGCTGCCGCGCACGGCCAAGGTGATGTTCGTCGCCATCTACCCCGGCCTGCTGGCCGGTTATCTGGTCGCGCTGAAAAATCTTGAACTCTACAGCGACGACGCCAAGCTGCTGCTGATCCTCTTTGCGCTGGTCTGGATCAACGATTCGGGCGCCTATTTCGCCGGCAAGTCGCTGGGCAAACATAAAATGTCGCCGCGCCTGAGCCCCAACAAAACCTGGGAAGGCGCGGTCGGCGGCTTCGCGGCCACGGTGTTGCTGGGTGTGCTCATCGGCGCTTTCGTCGGCGCCTTCACCGTCGTCGAAGGCGTGTTGTTGGGCGTCATCCTCGGCGTGGCCGGTCCGCTGGGCGACCTGATGGAATCGGCGATCAAACGCGGCGCGAACATCAAGGATTCGGGCACGTTGCTGCCCGGTCACGGCGGCGTGCTCGATCGCATCGACAGCGTGCTCGTGTGTGCGCCGATCCTCTATTACTACATCGTCTTTCGCGCCACGCACAATCTTCTGTCCCTGGTGGAGTAAACGTCAATGACCAAACCCATCGCCATTCTCGGCTCCACCGGCAGTATCGGCCGCTCGGCCCTGGGCGTGGCCGCGCGGCATCCGGATCGTTTGCGCGTCGTGGCGCTGGCCGCGGGCGACAACGTCGAATTGCTCGCGCGGCAAATTCAGCAATTCCGGCCGGAGGCGGTCAGCGTACGCCACGCCCAAGCCGCCGCGCGCCTGCGCGAACTGGTCGGAACCGACGGTCCGCGGATCGGTTTCGGCGAAGAGGGCGTGAACGCCGTGGCGACGCATCCGTCGGCGCGGATGGTGCTTTCGGCGATCGTCGGCGCGGCCGGTCTGGTGCCCACCTGGCAGGCGATCGCCGCCGGTAAGGACATCGCGTTGGCCAACAAGGAAACGCTGGTCATGGCCGGCTCGCTGATCGTCAAGGCGGTCAAGGAGCATCGCGTGCGCCTGTTGCCGGTCGACTCCGAGCATGCGGCGATCATGCAGTCGCTGGAAGGACATCAGCACAGCGAGGTGCGGCGCATCGTTCTGACCGCCAGCGGCGGCCCGTTCCGCCAGTGGGAGCAGGAGCGCATCGCCCGCGCCGGCAAGGCCGACGCCCTGGCGCATCCTACGTGGAACATGGGTCCGAAGATCACCATCGACTCGGCGACGCTGATGAACAAAGGGCTCGAAGTGATCGAGGCGCGTTGGCTCTTTGATGTCGCCCCCGAACAAATCGACGTGATCATCCATACCGAGTCGATCATTCACAGCATGGTCGAGTTTCACGACGGGCAGGTCGTTGCACAACTTGGCGTGCCCGACATGGCGGCGCCGATCGCCTACGCGCTGACTTATCCGAATCGTCTGGTCGACGTCGTTCAACGGCTGGACTTGGTAAAAATCGGCCGATTAAACTTTTATGCCGTCGATCGTGTCAAATTCCCCTGCCTGGAGATGGCCTATCGGGCCCTGGCGCTCAACGAATTGGCTCCGGCGATTCTCAACGCGGCGAACGAAGTGGCCGTTCAGGCGTTTCTCGTTGAAAAGATCGGCTTTTATGATGTGTCGCAAACGATCGAAAAAGTGCTTACAATGATACCTGGCGGGCCGGCAACCGACCTGGAGACAGTATTGGCCATCGATCGACAAGCACGCGCCGCCGCCGAAACCATCGTCGGTCGATTGGCGCAGGAGAAAAAATAAGCATGGTGAGTTTGTTGTCCTTTATCGTTCTGCTGTCCATCGTGGTTTTCGTGCACGAATGGGGTCATTTCATCACCGGCCGACTATTGGGCATCGGCGTCGAGCGCTTTGCCATCGGCTTCGGTCCGGCTATCTTCAAGAAAACCCGGAATGGCGTGGAATACCGTTTGAACTGGATTCCCTTCGGCGGGTACGTGAAATTCGTCGGCGACGAGCCCGGGCAGCCGGTGCCAGAAGAACTGCGGTCGACGGCCTTCAACACCGCGCCGGTCTACAAACGCGCGGCGACCGCTTTCGCCGGACCGTTCATGAACCTCGTGCTGGCTTTTGTGCTGTTTTGCATCATCTTCTTCGCCGGTTATCAAGTTCCGGCCGCGTACCTGGCCGACATCACCATGGGCAGCCCCGCCGAAGAGGCCGGCCTGCTGCCGGGCGATCAGGTTGTGGCCATCGACGGCCGTCCGACGCAATTTTGGGATGATCTGGACGATGCGGTGGCCAAGTCCATCGGCCGTACGCTGACCCTGACCGTCGAACGCGACGGCGAGCGGTTGGACATCCCGGTGACGCCCAAGTCCAACGTCGCGATGAACCTATTCGGCTTCGACGAGGAGCGCGGCATCATCGGCATTTCGCGCCACGGCAATCGCGCCTGGATCGGCGTCAGCGACCCGACTTCGCCCGCCGCGCAGGCCGGCTTGCAGACCGGCGATCTGGTGCTGTCGATCAACGACCGTCCGATCGTTTTCTTCAAAGACCTCGACCGTCTGCTGGGTCAGTTGAACGGACAACCGTTGAAAATCGCCGTCGCGCGCGGGGCGGAAAACGTCCTCTCGCTCGAACCGACCGTCTCGTTCGTTGCCGAAATCACCCCCGAGCCCGAACACCCGTACACCTCGATCTACGAACTCGGGATGGCGGTGGGCGAATTGTTCATTCACGAGGTCACCGCCGACAGCCCGGCCGCCAAGGCGGGCTTCCAGGTCAACGACCGCATTGTGAAGATCAACGGCGAAGAAATTTACATGTGGAACGAGTTCACCGCCTTCGTCCGCGAAAATCCGGAAAAGCCGATCACGGTCACCGTGCTGCGCGACAGCGGCGAAGTCGAGATCAACGCGACGCCCGAAAAGGTGTCTTCGCGCGACATTCTGGGCAACGTCAGCGAACACGGCTACCTCGGCCTGTCGCCGCTGTTGCAGTACACCGCGCCCAAAATGATCACCGAGCGCTATTACAACCCGATTAAAATCGTGCAGCGCGGCTGGCAGGAATCGTGGCGCTGGACGGTGGTCACGATCAAGGGCTTCTACTTTTTGATCATCGGCAAGGCGCCGGCGAAAAGCCTGGGCGGACCGATCTTCATCGCGCAACTGGCCGGGCAATCGGCGCGCCTGGGCTGGGTGCCGTTCCTGTTTTTCATGGCGGTGATCAGCCTCAACCTGGCGTTCATCAATCTTGCGCCGGTGCCGATTCTCGACGGCGGGCATTTGCTGCTGTTGTCGATCGAGGGCATCCGGCGCAAGCCGATCAGCGACCGGGCCATCGGCATCGCGCAACGCATCGGCCTGACATTGCTGGGCGCGCTGATCCTGCTGGTCTTTTACAACGATCTGAGCCGCGTCTGGTTCGACATCAAGGATCATTTCCTGCAATGAAAATCCTGGCGCTAGACACCTCGACCCGCGCCGGTTCGGTCGCGCTGCGCGACGGCGGACAGATCGTCGCCGCCACGCTGCTGGACGTCACCGCCACGCACAGCGAACGACTGCTGCCGGCGGTCGAACGTTCGCTGGCCGACGCCGGCTGGACCATCGAAGACATCGACTTGATCGCCTGTGCGAAGGGCCCGGGCAGTTTTACCGGTTTGCGCATCGGCCTGGCCACCGCCAAGGGCATCGCCTTCGCGATCGACCGGCCGCTGGTGGGCGTCAACAGCCTGGAAGCCGCCGCGCTCGGCTTTGCCTACGGCACGACGACGATCTGCGCGATGATCGACGCGCGCAAGCGCCAGGTCTTCGCCGCCCTGTTCGCGCCCGACGGCCGCGGCGGTCTGCAGCGCTTGAACGAGGACGTCTCGGTCAAGGCCGGCGACTTCGCCGCGAGCGTCGCGGGGCCGTGCCTGTTTATCGGCGACGGGGCGCAACTTTTCACCGAACAAATTCGCGCCGCCAAGCCCGACGCGCTGTTGGTCGAGCCGGCGGTGTGTTATCCTCGAGCCATGGGCGTCGCGCTGTTGGGCGCACGATTGTTTGCTGCCGGCGAACGGGGCTTGGTGGCCCATTACGTGCGCGCCTCCGACGCCGAACTGAACCCGAAATTCGCCGTGAAGGAGGATTGATGTCGGTACACAAGGATCCCGAAATCCTGCGTCTGGCGGAACATCATCCGGAGCTCGACAAGCTGCTGACCGAGCATGCGGAGCTTGACAAAAAGGTGGCGGCGCTGGATAAACGCCACGTGCGCACGCCGGCCGAGGATCTCGAGCGCCGCCGGCTGAGCAAGCTGAAATTGGTCAGCCGCGACCAGATCGCGTTAATGGTCGCCAAGATCAAACGGGAACAGTAAAAGCAACAACGCATTTAACCGACGTTATCGGTGCGTGGGTCACCGTACATCGTGAAGAGCAAGAGACTATGCGCAACCAAAATACACCTATTCTCCGCGAAGGTTGGCCGTTCATCGCCATTTCCACCCTCATTTTATTGATCTTCATCGTCTTCCGCCTGCCGCTGTGGTTGACGCTCCCCTGGCTGGCGCTGACGGTCTGGATCGTCGCTTTCTTCCGCAACCCCGACCGACCGATCGCCGCGGGCGACGAGACGATCATCTGCCCCGCCGACGGCGTGGTCGTCGCGGTCGAGGAAATCGACGATCCCACCTACGGCATGGGCCGTTGCAAACGCGTGTGCATTTTCATGAGTCCCTTCAACGTGCACGTCAACCGTGTGCCGGTCACCGGCACCGTGAAAAAAATCCGCTATCGGCCGGGCCGGTATTATGTCGCCTCGGACGAAAAAGCCTCGGAGCACAACGAACAGTGCGCCATGGTGCTCGAAACGCCCGGCGGCAAGCACGTGGCGGCGGTGCAGATCGCCGGCATGCTCGCCCGGCGTATCGTCACCTACCCCCGCGAAGGCGAGAATCTCGTCAAGGGGCAGCGCTACGGATTGATCCGTTTCGGATCGCGCGTGGATTTGTATTTACCGCTGGAAGCCGAAATCGACGTGGTCAAGGGCGATCGCGTTTTCGGCGCCTCCAGCGCAATCGGGAGATTGCCGGATGGCGGAAACGAACGATAAAGCCAAGCCCAGGACCAGGCAGAAGCTCCGCAAGCGGTTGCAGCGGCGCAAGACGATCGAAGAGCAGGTGCCGATGATCGGCGAATGCGAGGACGAGGCGGGCGAGATTCCGCGCGAGGGTCCGCGCAAAGGTTTCTACGTCCTGCCCAACCTGCTGACCACCGCGAGTTTGATGCTCGGTTTTTACAGCTTGTCGATGTCGTTCGGCGCGTTCATCAGTCCGAAACCGGACGTCAGCTATTTCATCCGCGCCGCCTGGGCGATCTTCGCCGCGTTGATTTTCGACGGTCTCGACGGCCGCGTAGCGCGCCTGACGCGTACGACCAGTCCCTTCGGCATGCAGTACGATTCGTTGTCCGACCTGGTCAGCTTCGGCGCGGCGCCGGCGGCGTTGATCTACAATTTCGCGCTGCGCTGGGGCGTCAAACCGGGCTTGGGCTGGGCGGTGGCGTTTTTGTTCGTCGTATGCGGCGCGTTGCGGCTGGCGCGGTTCAACATCACCACCGAGGACCTGCCCAAGGGCGTGTTCCAGGGGTTGGCGATTCCGGCCGCCGCGTCGGTGCTCGTGTTCACCGTACTGTTGTTCCACGACATGAACTGGCTGACCGAGCAGGGCACCTCGCCGGTGTTCTGGCCGTTGTTGATCATGACGATTGTGCTGGCGCTGCTGATGGTCAGCAAATTCCAGTATCCCTCTTTCAAAACGATCGACATTCACAAACGGCGTCCGTTCGGCACGTTCCTGTTCATTATCGTGGTTTTGATCGTCGTGTTCGAGGAGCCGGCCAAGACCTTATTTATCGCCACGACGGTATACGCCTTGTCCGCGCCGGCCAAATGGTTTTTAGCCAGCCGGCGGAACCGGCAAACGCCGTCGGATGTCCAACCAGCCTGAGCGAAAAAACACTCTTTCCGGAGATTCACTGATGGGCAAGAAAAAGGCTTATAACGTCGCAGTGGTCGGCGCCACCGGCGCCGTGGGACAGGAAATGCTCAAGGTGTTGGCCGAACGCAAATTCCCCGTCGATCGTCTCGTCCCGTTGGCCAGCAGCCGCAGCGCCGGCGAGTTGGTGACCTTTGCCGACCGGGAAGTCGTCGTGCGCGAGCTCAAGGCCGACAGCTTCACCGGCATCGACATCGCGCTGTTTTCCGCCGGCGGTTCGATCAGCCAGGAATTCGCGCCCCATGCCGCCGCGGCCGGCGCGGTCGTCGTGGACAACACGGCCGCTTTCCGCTTCGAAAAAGACGTGCCGCTGGTCGTGCCCGAGGTGAATCCCGATGCGCTGTCCGGCTACACGCAGCGCAACATCGTGGCCAATCCGAACTGCTCGACGATCCAGATGGTTCTCGCCCTCAAGCCGCTGCACGACGCCGCGAAAATCAAGCGCGTGGTCGTGGCCACCTACCAGTCGGTGTCCGGCGCGGGCAAGGAGGCGATGGACGAACTGGCGCAGCAGTCGATCAACCTGTTTAACCAGAAGCCGATCAAGCCGCACGTGTTCCCTCATCAGATCGCCTTCAACTGCCTGCCGCACATCGACGTCTTCCTGGAGAACGACTACACCAAGGAAGAGATGAAGATGGTCTGGGAAACCAAGAAAATCCTCGATCCGAAAATCGACGTGTCGCCCACGACCGTGCGCGTGCCGACCTTCGCCTGTCATGCCGAGGCGGTGAATATCGAATTCGCCAAGGAAATCACGCCCGATCAGGCGCGGCAGTTGCTGCACGCCTTCCCCGGCGTCGCGGTGGTGGACAATCCGGACAAGAACGAATATCCGCTCAACGTCATGGCCGCGGGCACCGACACCGTGTACGTGGGCCGCGTGCGCCGCGACGAAACCGTGCCGCACGGGCTAAACCTGTGGGTCGTCGCCGACAACCTGCGCAAAGGCGCGGCGACCAACGCGGTGCAGATCGCCGAGCTGTTGATCGACAAGTATTTATAACCGCAATTCCATTGCTTTTTGCGCCGGGTTATCTTATAAATAACGGATGACCTCGGTGCATGTAACACAACGGAATTACTATATCGACTTTGCCAAAGGGGCGGCGTGCCTGCTGATGGCCGCCGGCCACACGCAGTATTACACCCTCTGGCATCCGCATTCCGGGCTGGATTACACGATCCTGTGGCTGATTGCGGAATTCGCCATTCCCCTCTTCTTCATGGCTTCAGGCATCAACGTCGTCACCCAGGTCGAGCAGATGAAGATCGACACATCGGCGCGACCGACGATCGCTTACCTCGGCGCGATCGCCTGGCTGTTCTTCCTCGGCTTTGTCTATTCGCTCAACCGCCGCACCCTTGGGATGATGGACCTGTTCCACTGCGTGGCGATGGGCACCGCCGCGGCCTACATCGTCGCACGCCGCGCCTGGCCGACCTGGAGCATCGTCGCGCTGGCGCTGGGTTCGTTCGCGCTGTCGGCGTCGTTTTCCTACGATCCGATCCCGATCACCAAAGAAATGATCGACCTGACCGCCTTCACCGACATGAAAAGCGCGACCACGCACATGATCATGGCCGACATCTATCACGATGCCGTGCTCAACGTGGCGTGGTGGAGGAGGCTGTTATACATCCACTTCGCCTTCGTGCCTTGGGTCGGGCTCTTCCTGCTGGGCGTCGTGCTCAAGCGCGTGTATCGCACCAAATGGGAAGCCGCGCTGTGGATTCTGGGACTGACGATCTTCGCCGCCGGGCTGCTGATCCCCTTCACGCCGCCGCGCGGCGACGTCGGCTTCTTCCTGCGCGGCAAGGGCGATTACGTCACCCGCCTGTTGCTGATGGGCTTGGTGACGATGATCCCGCTGATGCGCTGGTACAAGCACAGCCGTCGCGGCCTGCGCGGCATGACCGAGCTGATCGGCAAGGAATCGTTCGTCTTCTTCGTTTGCCACTGGGTGGTGATCGAAATGTCGGCCGGCTTCTTTTATCTGTTCAAGGGCATGAATTGGTGGCTCGTCTGGGCCGTACAGATCCCGCTCAACATTTACGTATCCTATCAGTTTACCCGAGCGATGGCCCGCTGGCGCGACAAAACGATCAAGAAAAAATTCTATCCATTTTTATGGTTTGGCATTTTGTTGGGTTTTGGCATAATTACTCTTGGCTTTTATGTGACGCATAATTTACCGATGCTCAAGCTGTTCAGTTATCCGGCTTCCGTCGCCATTGCCATGGTCTGGCCGGTGGGTAGAAATGCAATCCGTTTCCTGACCTACCGCAAGCAACTGGCGCAGATGAAAAAGCCGATGAAAAGCCGCGCGCCGGCCGCCAAAACCGTGGCGGCGCCGGCAAAACCTGTGGAGACGAGGATGAGCGAAGAGGAAAAGAAACCGACCGCCGAAACGACCGCCGAAACGACTCCCGCCGCGACTCAGCAGCCGCCCGCGACGCCGGAGAAGGAGAAGATGCCGGCCAAACCCAAGCCCAAACGCGATTGGACGGCTAAGCGCGTGTTCGTGCTGACCATCTTGTTGCTGCTGGCCGCCGGCATATTCAACGGTTCGGCGCAGCCGGTCGACGACGCCTATATCACCTTCCGTTTCGCGGAAAATCTGGTGAACGGAAACGGGCTGTCCTACAACCCGGGCACCTTTGTCGAAGGCTTCACCAGCATGGGACAAGTGCTGCTGATGGCCTCGATCATCATGATGAACAAACGCCTGGCCTACCTGGGGTCGATCATCCTCGGCCTGCTCGCCTGGGCTGCCGTGGTGGCGCTGGTGTGGCGCACGATCCGTCGCGAGCAGGGCGACCGGCCGCTGGACCGTCCCGAGTGGTTCACGTTGATGTTCCTGGCGCTGTGCAACCCGGCGGTTATCTGGTCTTGGTCGGGCATGGAAACGACGATCTTCTCGCTGTGCTGGATCGCCGCCTGGACCGTCCACCTGCGCGAATACGAAAACGACGAATGGCCCTGGCAGTCGGCGCTGATCACCTTCGCCGCCGGACTGTTCCATCCCGAAGGCATCCTCATCGCCGTCGTACTCGGTCTGTCCTGGTTCCTGCCGCTGCGCACCGAGCGGATGAAAAAAGG
>DAINPV010000130.1:0-10001 GCA_036743315.1 bacterium
TGTCGTCGTCGGTCGTGTCGTCGTCGGTCGTATCGTCATCGGCCGTGTCGTCGTCCGTGGTGTCGTCGTCGGTCGTATCGTCATCAACCGTGTCGTCGTCGGTTGTATCGTCATCGACCGTGTCGTCGTCGGTCGTGTCGTCGTCGGCGGTATCATCGTCATCATCATCAATCGCATCATCATCGATCGCATCGTCGTCGGTCGTGTCGTCGTCGTCCCCGGGGCAACGCGGACAGTCGTCGTCATCGTCGTCGCAACCGAAACCGCCCGCCAATAAAGGGATCAACAACAAGGCTAAGCCAAGCGTCAGATAAGCCGATTTCTTCATCTTCCCACTCCTTGCGAAGGTTTTTACAAATCAGATTGTGGATATTATATTTATTTTTTGATGATAATCAAATCGACGCGCGTGTTCTGCAATTGTCCGGCGGGCGTATCGTCGGCCGCGATCGGCACCGTATCGCCCATTCCCTCGGCGGTCAGCCGCGCCCCATCGATTTTTCGGCTCAGCAGGTAGTTGCGCACCGCCTGCGCCCGCGCATCGCTCAACGCCTGCGCTTCGGCCACCGCGGCGGAAACATGCCCCTCGATCCGCACGGCCACGGTCGGGTATTCCTGCAGCAACGCCGCCAGGTCGGCGAGCATCGTCTTGTCGTATGCGGACAGATTCGAGCCACGCGGACTGTCGAAGGTCAGCGCCGCCGGCAGCACGAACTGTCCTTCGAACATCATCACGCCGCTTGGCTTGCGCGCCAGCACCACTTCGGGCACGCCGTCGTCGTCGAGATATCCGTTGATCGTCTCCGGTTCCAGCGGCGCACCGTCGAGATTGTCGGGCACCTGGTCCTCGTCACTGTCGACGCTCAACGGATTGGTGCGCAATTCGCCGACTTCCAGCGCGTCCGAAAGCGTGTCGCCGTCGCTGTCGATCTGTCGCGGGTTGGTGCCGTACAGCCGCACCTCGGCCGCGTCGGACAGGCCGTCGCCGTCGCTGTCGTCCAACGTGGGATCGGTGCCGTATTGTTTGACCTCGATGCCGTCGGACAAACCGTCGCCGTCGCTGTCCGGGTCGGCCGGATCGGTCTTGTACAGATGCGTTTCGTCGTAGTTGGTCAGGCCGTCGCGGTCGGAATCGTCCTTGCGGCTATCGGCTCCGACCATGGTCGATAGGGTTGCGTGTTCACGCGCTACTTCCGGCCAGGTGATGCCGATGCCCGCAAAACCGCGGTACACCGGATTGCCGATGCCCGCGTTGATGCCCATGCCGCCGCCGGCGGTGAAATGCACCGGCCCGGCGAACGCCCGCACGGCCAGCAGCGCCTCGGCGGGAAACTCCGCATCCATGTTTTCCACTTGGTAATCTACGGTGCGCCCATAGATCTCGGCCAGCAGATCCAGCCGCTTGTGTGCCATGATGCTCACGCCCGCGCCGACTTCCGCCCGGCCGGATGGATCAAAGCCGTTCTCGTCGTCGCCCCGGTTGCCCATGTATAGATAACCGCCGTTAACCACGATGTTCACGCGTTCAAACCGTTTGTCCACCGCCAAGCGCGCACCCGCGTTGGTCGCCTCCGTGCCGTAATAATGATCCGGATCGCCGCTGGGAAATTCGCCCAGGCCGATCAACGCCACGCCGATCGAACCGGGCCGGTTGGGCAGCAGGCGGAACTTCATCGCCGCCCGCAGATCGCCCAAACCCGCGCCGCTTTCGTCGCCGGTGGCTGGGAAATCCAGGCCGGTCTCGAGGTCCATATCCTTGCCGGAAACCGAATTGTAGCTGCCGGCGAAGCCGAACTCGGCAAAATTGAACAAACCGATCGCGCCGCGCAATTCGGCGGTCAGCATCTGCTCGACGATCTTGTATTCCTCTTCGTTGCCGGCGAATTCGATGATGAAAGGGTCTTGAGCGAAGTTGGCCGTGGTCGCGAAGCCGAACTGCCCGAAAGCCGGTACGTTGGACGAATACAATGTCACCAGGTTGTCCACGCCGATCGCCGGCTGAAAGTTCTGTACGTCGATCGCCCAGGCGCTCGAAGCGCCCGCCGCCGTCAACAACACGAGCACGATGAATAGCTTTTTCACGCCTGTCCCCTTATCCGGCTCATTCGCACGGATCGTCCGGAATCATAAAGCCATAGGTTTCCAACTCGGCAACTTCAAAGCTGTATTTATCGGGGAATATCGTATTGGGCCGGTTGCTTTCGTGCAGAAAGAGAAATACCCACCGCCCTTTGATCGGGGTCTCTTCCCGGTCGATGCTGTTGTTTTGAATGTCCAGGTCCGCGTCCTGCTCGACGTCGGCCAATAAAGCATACCCATAGTCGGCCGGATCCTCCATGCCCAGTTCATGGGGCATCTTGGCCGGGTTTTCCTCGGTGTTCAAATAAACGTCGAACTTGGTGCCGTACTCGTACTCGCCGGAAAGGGCGTCGCGGCCCCAGTGGATCTCGATGCGGTTGATCCAGTATTCCCGCTGCATTTTCACGCCGATCCACTGCGGTTTGAAATCGGCGCCCTCGTTGATCGGGTTGGTCGTGTTTTCCCACCAGGTGAGATAGTTGCCGTCGATCGCCTTGTCGGCGGTGTTGTTCGGTTTGGTCGAACTGGTGCTGCTGACCTCGACCGTGGAATTCAAGGAATAATTCTCGGCATGCTGCTCAATGATCGCCGACGCGCCCTCGCTGCGATTGCCCGCCGCGTCCTCGGCGACGAACTGCAACGTGTTCACCACTTCCGGCTGCAATGCCACCTTCACGCAAAATTCGCCGTCGGCGTTCGTCTGCGTCTCGGCGTCGGCCAATCCGCCCGTCACGTAGATCAACGATCCGGCTTCGGCTGCGCCGTGAATGCTCTGATACGACAAGCCCGTGGGACTGGTCGGATCGTTTACCTCCGGCGCGTCGGGCGGCGTGGTGTCGGGCGGGCCATCGTCGTCATCGTCGGGCGTGACGCTGTCGTCGTCGGCGGGAGAATCGATGGTGGAAGAAGTGTCGCAGAAGAAAAGCGGCGCGCACATCAGTAACACAAAAACCAACAGAAGGATGGACCGGCCTGCGTGCATGTTCTCCCTCCTGATTGCGGCTCTGGTTCAATAGTAATGGTGTTTCGATGGTAGGGCCAACCCTTGTGGGCGTCAAGGTTTTCTTGCGGTAACGCGACCGAATTTATTATCCCAACTCCGCCGGTTCGACGACCTTGAGGTGATGGTCGCGGCAGAAGGTCGGCCAGCCGATGACCGTGTCGCCCATAAAGGTCATGCGCACCGCCTCGGCCGGACAATTGTTGATGCATCCGCAACATAAAATGCACCGCTCGCGATCGATCAGCAGCTCCGCCGGATCGATCGCCCCCACCGGGCACGTCGCGGCGCAAGCGCCGCACTTGATGCACACATCATGATCAATGTGGTGTTCGCCGATCAGTTTTTTCGTCCACCACATCGGTTTGAAACCCGTAAGCATCCCCGAAAAATCGAACTCGTGGTCGATTGTCGCCACCTGGTTGGCGCGCACGCGTTCGAGCAAGTCGCGGGCGAATTGCCGGCATTGTTCGTAGGATTCCGCATCGGGCAGATGTTTATAGCGCAACGTGCGTTTAGCCCCCGAGCCGGTCAGCGATGGCGCAAAGGTATTCATGTTGCCGAAGGCGTTCATGCCTATCGGCACCCCACCCTTGGCCGTCAGCAGTTCCACCAGATTCCAGCCGGTGTTGATCGGATTGGAGCCCTTGTTGCCGTAGGTCACCCAGGCGGCGACCGGTATCGCCGGCAGCGGCGGCAGCTTGGCCAGCCAGGCGACGACGTTGGGCGGCACGTCCATGTAATGCACCGGCGAACCGATCACCACCAGGTCGAAATTCGCCGCCGTGCTCAGATCGAATTCGCGCAACGGCGCGGCGGTCGTTTGCACTCCCTGCGCTTCGAGTGTTTTGGCCAGCAAACGCCCCAGACGCTGCGTATGGCCGGTCTGGCCGTACCACAGCACCAGCGCCGATTGCGGATCGTTGCGGCGCATTTTCACCGGTGCGATCGACCGGGCGTTGCACGGGTCGGCGCAACCGGCCGCCCCGCCCGCCAGGGCAACCCCGAGTCCCGCCAAAAATTGACGACGATCGATCATGTGTAACTCCCTTCGTGTGTCTGACTTTATGCCCCGCAAACAACGCGGGCAACCGGGGAGATGCTTTACAGGAGCGGGCAATCCGGCTAAAGGAAAACGAAATGCAAAACAAGGACGACCTGATGACGCAATCGGTGCTCACTCCTCGGCAAATCATCGAGCTGGACGCCACCGCCGTTCTGGCCGCGTACCGCGACGGCACGCTGCTGCCCAGCCAGGCTGTCGACGCCTTCATCGCCCATCAGCAACGGTGCAACGACAAACTCAACGCGATCGTCGATGAGCGCTACGCCGCCGCGCGGGCCGAGGCGGCGCGATGCGATGAACTGCTGGCACAGGGCCGGGCCGAGGGTTTACTGTTCGGCGTACCCATGTCGATGAAGGAGGGCTTCGACGTCGTGGGCATGCACACCACCGGCGGACTGGTGGAAAACCGGCACCGTATCGCCCACACCGACGCCAATGCGGTGGCCCGCCTCAAACGCGCCGGCGCGATCATCTTGAACAAGACCAACACGCCGGAGCTGTGCTTCTGTCAGGAAACCGACAATGCCCTCTTCGGACGTTCGAACAATCCGTGGAACCTTACTTGCACCACCGGCGGTTCCTCAGGCGGCGAAGCGGCGCTGATGGCCGTGGGCGGCGCGGCGGTCGGCTTCGGTTCGGACATCGGCGGGTCAATCCGCCTGCCCGCGCACTTTTGCGGCGTGGTCGGCTTCAAGCCCGGCGCCTTCGCTTACCCGGCCGGCGGCCACTACGCGGGAAAAACGGCCGAGCACCAGGAAATGCTCATCGGCTACGGGCCGCTCGCTCGGTCCGTACGCGATGCGATGCTCGTCTACGCGGCCGTACACCCGTCGTTCCGGCCACCGCGCGACGCATCGTTGGCGCAAGATTTGCCGGTGATCAGCTTCGCCTCGTTCGATCAGACGATCTGCTCGCGCGAAACGTCGCGTCTTCATTTTCAGGCGCAGGAACTGCTGCGCGAACATGGCGCGGCGATCGACGTCCGCCCGCCGGCCTTCATGACCCGCGTTGCCGACGCCTGGCAGTTGATCATGAGCGAAGACAAAGGCAGCGGCGTGGTCGACGAAGTCTATCCGGGCCGCCCTCACGCCTATTTGCGCGATTTATTACGCGCCAAACTCGGCCGGCGCACCGACCATCATCCGTTTCTGACCTGGGGCATTCTAGGCACGCAACTGTTTCCGCCCAACGACAAACAACTGCGCTGGGCGGTCGATTTCGCCAAAGACAGTGTGCGGCAATTGGCGGAAACCCTCGGCGAAACCGGCGTACTGCTCACTCCGGCCTATCCGACGCCCGCGAAAATGCACGGGCAGGTGTACGCCGATATTTTCAGCATCACGATGTCGTTTCGCAAAGTGATGCCCTTCATGGCCTTGGGCAATGTGCTGGGGCTGGCCTCGCTGGTCGTGCCCTGCGGCTTCTCCGACGACGGCCTGCCGATCGGCCTGCAGGTCGCCACACCGGTGGGCAACGAGGCGCAGCTGTTTCGGGTTGCTCTTTTGTTGGAAAAATCCTTCGGCGGCTACCGGCGCAATACACAGTACGACTAATCGAAGTCGAAGCCGTCCTCGTAAAACAATTGCAGGCAGGCGTCGACGACCACCGCGTCGTATTGGACGCCCTTTTTCGCGGAAATGTCCTCCAGCGCCGACGCCAGCCCTTGCCCCGGCCGATAGGGACGGTGATAGGCCATCGCCTCGACTACATCGGAGACCGAGATGATCTTCGTTTCCAGTAAAATCCTGCTGTCGCTTAAACCCTGCGGATACCCCGAACCGTCGAGACGCTCGTGATGCTGCAACACGATCTCGGCAATCGGCTTGGGCAGATTCGTTTTGTGCAGAATTTCATAACCGACCTGCGGATGCTTGCGCACCAGCGCGAGTTCCTCGTTGGATAAATCGCCCGGTCGGGCCAAGATTTCCGCCGGCACGGTCATCTTGCCCAGGTCGTGAATCAACCCGGCCATGTACAGCAGCCGAATGCGCTCCTCCGCCAAGCCCATTTTCTCGGCGATGCGCCGGGCCAATTTGGCCACCCGCAACTGATGACCGGCCGTGTACGGATCGCGCTTTTCGATCGTCTCGGACATGATGTGAATGATGTCCTCGTTCGCCTTGGCCAGCTCGTCCAGCGACCGTTGCAGTTCCTCCTGCACTCCAGCGCGCTCGTGAATTTCCAGTTCCAGCCGTTTGTTGGCTTCGATCAGCATGGCTGTGCGTTCGTCCACCAGTCGTTCCAGGTGCTTCTGGTAGCGGAAATTTTCTTCTTCGAGCCGTTGTTTTTCATCGCTGAGTTGTTTGATGCGGGCCGCGCCGACCACGACCTTGCGAATGTCCCGTCCACTGACCGGCTTGGCCAGATAATCAAAAGCTCCCGCCCGCACCGCTTCCGAAGCCGTTTCCACTGTCGGCTCGCCGGTAATCATGATCACTTGTATGTTCCTGGAAATTTTCCGGATCTCGCTCAGCAACTCGATGCCGTTCATGCGCGGCAGAATGATGTCGCTGATCACGACATCGAATTGATCGGACTTGATCAGCTCCAGCGCGTTGATTGCGTTATCGGCCGTGGAGACATCGTGCAAATCCTGTTTCAAAAACGCCCCGAATGTATGACGGATGCTTTCTTCATCATCCACAATAAGAACTTTAGCCATTATCGCGCTCCTCGCGTTCGCGGCCGTTTTTGACACCTTGCAACGACCAGCCGGGATCGAGTGGCAGGTCTATATAGAAACGAGTAAATCGCCTTTTTTCACTTTCAACTAAAATTCGTCCTTTGTGTTCATTAATAATTCCATGACTGACCGAAAGTCCCAGACCGGTGCCGGCATCGCGTGTTTTCGTCGTAAAAAATGGATCGAATATCCGGTGCATGATCTCTTCGTCGATTCCCTCGCCGTGGTCCTCGACCATCGTGCGGATCCACTGACGTCCGTCTTCCTCGAACGGTTGGGCGGAAATGCGCAACACTTTATCCTCATTGTACTCCGGATAGCGATGATTTAAGGCATCACGGGCATTGGCGATCAAGTTGATGAATACCTGCTGCAATTGTTGGCTGCGGCATTTGATCGTCGGCAAATCGCGGGAAACCTCGACCTGGCAAGTGATTTGATCCTTGCGCAAAACGGTTTCCATCAGCCCCAGCGAGGCATCGATGATGTCGGTCAACGCTGCCGGGCTATGCCGCTCTTTTTCCTGCCGGGCGAAAGCCAGCAGGTTGTGGACGATTTTGGCCACCCGCTTGCTTTCCTCGATAATTTTTCCAGTATAAACTTGGGAGGCGTCGCCGGGTGGAAGATTGTCCTGGATGAGCTCGGCGAAATTCATGATGCCGTTGAGCGGATTGTTGATTTCATGGGCGATGCCGCTGGCCAGCGTGCCGATCGACTCCAGTTTCTGTTGCTGCCGCAGTTGTGCTTCCAGGTTCTCGCGCACTGCCTTGTCGCGTTGATGCGCCAGAATATGTGTTAACAAGTCGGCGACGGTTTTCAATAATTCCACGTCCTGTTCGAGCCAATGCCGCTGTACGTCGATCGTCTCCAACCCGAGAAATCCCACCAGGTCGCCATGGTAGGAAACCGGTACGATCAGAATCGATTGTACGTCCTCACGATCGAGTTCTTCCCACAGGGCGTTGGCTTCAGGCGACAACACCCCGACATCGTCAACCACGATCGGCTGAAAAACACGAAGTTGTTTCATCAACCAGGAATGCTCTTCGAAGGGAAGAGTTTTATGTTGCTCCATGTGCGCGACGACTCCTTGGCGGCACCATTCGTGCGTTAGCGTGAACGTCTGTTTGCTCTCGTCGGTCTGCCAGAGAAAAGCGCGTTCGACATCTTTGAAACAACCGATTTTCGCCAGGGTGGATTCGATCGTCATTTCGATTTCCTCCAACGATCCGGCGACAAAATCAGCGGAAATCTCACCGATCATCCGATCGGTCCGCATCCGGTCCTCCAATTCCCGGCGGGCCATTTTTCGCTCGGTGATGTCGTTGGCGTAGACGGCGACGCGCGTGACTTCGTTTTGCTCGTCGAACACCGGATGCATGCTTGCATCCATAATCCGCGTTTGCCACTCCATCTCCCAGCGTCGCGGTCGTCCTGATTCGATCACGCTGCGCAGCATTTCCTCAGCGACGATTTCCTGCTCGGGCGCCAGATAGTCGTAGACCGGCCGCCCGATGATCGCCGCCGGCGATTGCGCCAGATATTCCGCCGCCACGGAATTCAATGCCAATACGTTGCCGTGCGCATCGATCAACAAAGCGGCGTTCGTCGTCGCATCCAGCAAAGCGCGAGCGGTTTCTTCGCTCTCACGCAAGGCCTTTTCCGCCTGCACTCGTTCGGTGATGTCGGTCAGAACGGCGATGATGCCGGTCAGATTGCCTACGCCGTCCCGTTTGTATCGCCAATCGACCTGCACTTCGCGAATTCGCCCGCCCTGGTCTTTAATCCGGTCGAAAAACGGCGTCGGCTCAGGCTCGTTTTCGATTAATTCGGTAAAAAACTGTTCTGTTTTCCGTCGGGCGTTTTCATCGGCGGCGACGGCGAAGATCGTCATGCCGATCATCTCCTCCGCCGAATAGCCGTATATGTTGCGGCAAGCCTGGTTGGTGAAAATGAAGCGGCCCTTGAGGTCGATTTCCTGGACGACATGGGGCAACATCTGCAACAGGTCGCGATACCGCTCCTCACTGGCTTTGAGCGCTCCTTCGCTTTGTTTTAAATCTGTTACGTCGATGATCGTCCCGACCAGGCCTTTGATCTCGCCCGTCGCATTGAAATATGCCGCTTTATAAAAGATAACCTGTCGTTCCTGTCCGGCAGCGTTCATCATCGAGCCCTCGCACACCTGCCGTCCGCCTTCGGTCAGCAACCGTTGATCGTCCGCATCCTTCTGATTCATGTACTTGAGCGGAATAATTTCGTTGACCTTTCGCCCCGACAATTCGTCCTTGTCGATGCCGATCAACTGTTCGAACGCCTGATTGCAGCCCAGAAAGCTTCGCTCGACATCGATGAAATAAATGGGGTTGGGCATGTTGTTGATGAGCGTACGGAGAAACTCCACCGATTCCTGCAGTGAAATTTCCGCCTGTTTCTTTTCGGTCACCCGGTCGTAGACGGCGACGATTTCCCCTGAAGGCAATTTGTAGATGAAGTTTTCGTACCAATTTTGCAGTTTGTTGTCCTGATAAAAAGTTACTGGATGATGTTCCGGTTTTCCGGTTCGCCACACGCGTTTGAATACGTCGAGCAGTCCGAACTCCACAATGCCGGGATGTACTTCCACCACGTTCCGGCCGATGATCTCCTCGCGTTTCGTCCGGTCGATGTGTTGTCCGGTCAGGTTGATGTCCTGGAAAAAAAACTGCTCGCCGTTTTCACGGGCTTCGTAAACGGCAACCCCGCTGCTCATATGGTCGAACAGTTCCTTGTAGCGCTGTTCGCTGACGCGCACCCGCTCTTCCAACTGTTTGCGATCGTCGATGTCCAATTGCATGCCGGCCATACGCACCGGCTTGCCGAATTGATCCCGATCGACCACCCGCCCTTGCACGGCCACCCACCGCCAGGCGCCCTCTTTGGATTTCATGCGATGTTCCGAGCTGAAATACGGCTGCACTCCCGCCAGGTGGCGATCGATCTTTCGCCGGACATCCGCCAGATCGTTCGGGTGGATCAATGACAGCCACGGCTGATCGATGCTCGCCAGGGTCGCGTCGTCATAGCCGAGCAATTCGCCCCAGCGATGGTTCAAAGCGATGACATCGGTTTCGAGGTTCCAGTCCCACGAGCCGAAGCGACCGCCCTTTTGAATCATCGAGAGGTTCTCGTTG
>DAINPV010000131.1:0-9924 GCA_036743315.1 bacterium
CTTGATGATTTCGCGCGCGGCGTCCAGGCCTCGGGAGTGTCCATGCAGGCGGGGCAGGCCGCGCATTTTCGCCCAGCGTCCGTTGCCGTCCATGATGATCGCAATGTGTTGCGGCAGGCGGCGACGATCGAGATCGGCAAACAGGGGATCGGGCTGCGATGAAGTCATGCGCCTTAGATCTCCATGATCTCCTTTTCTTTGACGGCGACGATTTCGTCGATCTTCTTGATGAAATCGTCATGCAGTTTCTGCACGCGGTCGATGCCCTTGTGCATGTCGTCTTCGGTGATTTCGCCGTCTTTCTCCAGTTCCTTGAGCATCTCGTTGGCGTCGCGCCGTTCCTTGCGGATGACGATCTTGTGATCCTCGCCGATTTTCTTGATCTGCTTGGCCAGATCCTTGCGGCGATCCTCGGTCAACGGCGGGAAGGAGATGCGCACGACCTTGCCGTCGTTGCTCGGGTTCAGGCCCAGATCGCTGCTCTGGATAGCCTTGGCGATGTCGTTGCACAGTTTGTTTTCCCACGGCGAGATGACGATCAGTCGCGATTCGGGCACCGCGATGGTGGCCATCTGGTTCAGCGGCGTGGGGTTGCCGTAGTAGTCGACACGGATCGCGTCGAGGATTGCCGGGTTGGCGCGACCGGTGCGGATCTTGACCAACTCGCGGCTGAGGTTCTGAATGCTTTTTTCCATTCCGTCTTTGCCGGATTCCAGCACTTCGTTAATCACGATCTACTCCTTGATTAGCGTTCCGACGGGCTCGCCATTCAACACGCGAATGATGTTCCCGCGTTTATTCAGATTGAAGACAACCACCGGGATGGCGTTGTCGCGGCATAGGCTGATCGCCGCGGCGTCCATCACCCGCAGGTTGTCGGAAAGCACGTGGGTGAACGTCAGATTCGGATAAAACTTCGCGCCGGGATTGGTCACCGGGTCGCTGTCGTACACGCCGTCGACCTTGGTCGCTTTAAGCAGCACCTTCGCGCCGATTTCGGCGGCGCGCAACGCGGCGGCGGTGTCGGTGGTGAAAAACGGCAATCCGGTGCCGGCGCAGAAAATCACCACGTACCCGGTGTCCAGGTGATGAATCGCCCGCTGGCGGATGTACGGCTCGGCCACGGCCTGCATGGGCAGGGCGCTCATCACGCGGGTCTGACAGCCGGCCTGCTCCAGCGCGTGCTGCATGGCCAAGGCATTCATCACCGTGGCCAGCATGCCCATGTAGTCGGCGCTGGCGCGGTTCATGCCTTTGCTGGCGCCCTTCATGCCGCGGAAGATATTCCCGCCGCCGAGCACCACACCGATCTGCATGCCCAATTTAGCGGCCTCGGCCACTTCGCCGGCCACTTCGGACAGCACTTCGTCGTCGATGCCGTACCCGGCCTTGCCCATCAGCGCTTCGCCCGACAACTTGAGCAAAACGCGTTCGTACTTAGCCTTTGACATACCAACTCCTTAACCCTGCTATGGGCCGATGGAATCCTACAAAACCGAGGGTGCTTGGGCAAGGGCAAGGTGAAAATCGTTGAAAAAAAGTTGGTTTACTCAAGGTCCTATTGACAGAACTGCCGACTGCCCCAACAGTAGGCGGCATGTCAAACGCCGTATCAACCACTGCCGTTCCGCCCAGCCTCACCTTTCGCGCGATGCTGCTGCTGATTCCCGTGTTTTTCACGCTGCACAATCTGGAGGAAGCGGGCGGCGTGGAAACGCTGACCGACGGGCGCTTGCAACACATCATGTACGTCACCGCCGATCAGACGCTGGTGGCGATCATCCTGGGCACGCTGCTGGGCTGGGCGCTGGCCGTTGCCTGTTGGAGCGCGCCGCGCGGGAGCAAACGGCTGCACGTGCTGTTGGGCCTGCAGGCGATCTTGGCGCTGAACATCCTCACGCATGTCGGCGGCACGATCATGACAGCCTCGTACATCCCCGGCGTTCTCACCGCGCTGTTGCTGGAACTGCCGCTGACAGTCTTTTTGTTTCGCCGGGCCCGGCGTGAGGAAATTCTGTCCCGGCGCGCCATGGCGATCACCTTCCTTGCCGCGTTGCTGGCTTATGGGCCGACGGTCTGGCTGTTGCTGGCCTTCGGTCGCTGGGCGACCTGGAATATCTAAACCGGCCGCCTGTTTTTTTCCCCGATAATCGATTGGTTGACAATCAGAAATCAGTTCACCATGATGCTTGTACTTTCAAATCAATAACTGGAACGACGAGACGAGTGATGAATTTCAGCAAACATCGTAGATGAATTGTTCAGGGGAAAGCGGTCCGGCTTTCCTCGGTTTGTCGGTTCCGGTTGCCGCGCGTTTCCGCCTGATCCTTTTCCGATCGGCGGCGGTGGCGACCGCAGCCGGCACGGAGAAGGGTATGAAATCAATGCATGACGAAACGGCGTGTCCGCACCGCGGCGGACGAGTATGCCGCTGCGTCGAGCGACTTTACCTACAGGAGGAAAAATGCGCGATAAATTGACGGAATTTTTTGCCTCGCGATGGGGCATCGTAGCGGCCGGCGGCTTGATCGGCCTGTTGGCTGCGTTGCTGCAAAAGCTGGGCAATCCGCCGAACATGGGCATTTGCGTGGCGTGTTTCGAGCGTGACATTGCCGGCGCATTGGGCTTGCATCGCGCGGGCGTGGTGCAGTACCTGCGGCCGGAAATTCCCGCGTTCGTGCTCGGCTCGTTGCTGGCCGCGCTGAGTTTCGGCGAATTTCGTCCGCGGGCCGGATCGGCGCCGATCGTGCGCTTTATGCTGGGCCTGTTCGCGATGGTCGGCGCGCTGGTGTTTCTGGGCTGCCCATGGCGCGCACTATTGCGTTTGGCCGGCGGCGACCTGAACGCGGTGGTCGGTCTGGCCGGATTGGCGGCGGGCATCGCCGCGGGCGTTTGGTTTTTGAAGAACGGCTACACCCTGGGTCGTTCGTACAAGGCCAGGCCGATGGTCGGATGGATCATGCCGCTGTTGATGGTGACGCTTTTGCTGCTGGCGTTGTTTAAACCGGCGTTCATCTTCGCCAGTGAAAAGGGCCCGGGTTCGTTGCATGCGGCGATCGGCATTTCGTTGCTGGTCGGCTTGCTGATCGGCTTTATCGCGCAGCGTACACGCTTTTGCACGATGGGCGCGTTGCGCGACGTAATCATGCTGCGCGACAGTCATTTGTTGATCGGCGTGCTCGCCC
Source organism: bacterium (assembly GCA_036743315.1). Lineage (GTDB taxonomy): Bacteria > Lernaellota > Lernaellaia > Lernaellales > Lernaellaceae > CALBTQ01. The sequence goes on from DAINPV010000131.1 coordinate 3,186, forward strand.
TGGTCGTAGTGGCGTTCGGGGTCAACCTGGCGCTGGGCCAAACCAAATTCGGCCTGACTGCGATGCCGGTGGCACACAGCAATCACGTGTGGAACTTCCTCGGCATGACCTTGGCGGGCTTGGCCTTTGCGCTGGCCGGCGGCTGCCCGGGCCGGCAGTTGTTTTTAGCCGGCGAAGGAGACGGCGACAGCGCGGTCTTCGTCTTGGGGATGATCGTCGGGGCGGCGGTTGCGCATAATTTCGCACTGGCCGGCGCGCCCGACACGATGGTCGAAGGCGTGTTGACGGTCGGCGGACCGGGACTGAACGGGCAGATCGCGGTGATCGTCGGTCTCGTGTTTTGTGTGGTGTTGGGCTTCGCCCTGCGCGAAAAAATGGACTAAGGAGAAGTGACGATGAAATCCATCGATGTGCGCGGTTTGAGTTGTCCTGAACCGGTCATTCGTACGCGCAAGGCGTTGCAGGAGTTGCCGACGAACGAATCGCTGGAGGTGCTGGTGGAAACCGTGACCTCGCGCGAGAACGTCAAGCGCACGGTCGGGCAACTTGGGTATCGGGTGAAGGTCGAGACGATCGACGACGGTTTCCGGTTGCTGATCGACAAATAGAAGCGCGCGAGGTGACGCATGAGCGATGAACAATGGGCGGTGGTGCTGTTTCATTCGAGCAACCACGCCATGCGGGCGGAAAAGTTGCTGTTGCAGGAGAAACTAAATGTCAAGCTGATGCCCGTACCGCGTCACCTGAGCAGCGATTGCGGTTTTTGCGCCCGTATTCGACGCGACGATCGCGCGGCGGTGGAAACGCTGTTTGCCGAGCGTCGCGTCGAGTACAGCGCCATTTGCGATGTGTAATTACCGAGCGGGCGCGGGCATGGTGTTGCCCGCGTGCTGCTCGAGCATGGTCACCATGTCGGCGGTGGGCTCGTTGACCGCCGCGTCGTAGGGCCGTGCGAACACCTCGTCCGGCCGGCTTTCTTCCAGTGCGATCCACGTTTCGGTAACCACGTTGTTCAACTGCTTGATCTTGCCGCCCAGCCGCGCATAGGCGCCGCGGAAATAAAGCGGGTTGTTTTGCGCGTACCAGTTGGCCTCGGCCAGAATCTGCCCGTCCGACTCGCTCCGCGTGCCGTAGGTCTTGTCCATGTACCAGGTCCAGTTGCGGATGACGTTGTTGTACAGATCGACCTGGCCGTAGCGCAAATACGGATGCCGCCGCCCGGTGTTCTCGAACAGGTTGTGGTGCAGCGTGACGCGGATGTCCTTGTCCACGCTGCCCGGCGCGTCGCCGTTGCCGAAGAGCAGTACCTTGTCGTGGTTGGTGAAGCGGCACCAGGAAATGGTGATGTCGCCGCTGCCGAAGATGATCGAAATTTGCTCGTCGGGCAGATCGGTCTGGAAGGGCATCATGCCCGCGCTGTCGAAAAAGCAATGGAAGATGACGATGTCGCGGCTGCCCTCGTGAATCTGGATGCTGTCGGCGCCGAGGGTCGACATATCGCGGAAGGCGAGGTTCATCAGCACGATGTTCGTCTGCGCGAGAATGCGAAAACCGTTATCGGTGACGGTCACGTCGCGGCCGCGCGCATCCAGCGTGATATCCGAGGGCAGATCGAGCACGCTTTGCAGCGAGATCTCGCCGTCAACGGCGAATTGGACGATCGTCGGGCCGGTCGCACCGGTCACGAGGTCGCGCAACGTACCCGGGCCGCTGTCGTCCAGCGAGGTGACCGTCCGCACGTCGCCGCCCGCGCCGCCGGTGGCGTCGCGGCCGAAGCCGTCGAAAACGGTGTCGTAATCAGGTTCGAGCGGCGCGTAGGTGTCGTCGTCGCCGGTGTCGTCATCGGCGGCGTCATCGTCCAGCGTGTCATCGTCAACGGCATCATCGTCGAGCATGTCGTCGTCGAACGCGTCGTCGTCAGTTTGGTCGTCATCAACGGTGTCGTCGTCAAGGTCGTCGGCGTCGTCATCCGCGGCGTCGTTATCGTCGTCATCGTCGCCGCAGGCGAGCGGCAGAGCGAGCAGCAGGCAAATCGTCATCAGCATTCGCATGGTGCGATAGTTCATCGAAACACTCCTGACCACCAAGGGCGAGACGATTATACAGGCACTTGAGGGAAAATTCATAAAGAAACCTTGCCGAGTCGGTTGCTCTTTTTGTCGAAACGCTGATAAATAGTAGTCGATTCAAGTCGGCACTATCGGGCGGCATAACGGGACGGCAATGGCCAACCAACGATGGGGAGAGGAGTTTGTTGATGGCGAATATGCAAAAGGTGATCGAAAGCAAGGTCGAACAGATCCGGCGGGAAGCCGGCGGCGAAAAGGCGGTCGTGGCTCTCTCGGGCGGCGTCGATTCCTCGGTGGTTGCGGTGCTCGGCCATCGGGCGCTGGGCGACAAACTTACCTGTCTGTTTGTCGAAAACGGCATCATGCGCGAAGGCGAGGCCGCAGAGGTCAAGGAGATATTCGCCAAGCTGGGCATCAAGGTGCAGGTGCTGAACGCGAAAAAGGAATTTTTCGCCGCGTTGGCCGGCAAGACCGATCCGGAGATCAAACGTCAGGCGATCACCGATACCTTTTATGCCGATGTGTTTGCCAAGTTCGTCAAGAAAAAGAAAATCAAATGCCTGCTGCAGGGCACGATTCTGACCGACATCGAAGAGACCAAAGCCGGCATCAAGCGGCAGCACAACGTGCTGGCGCAATTGGGCATCGACGTGGAGAAAGAATACGGCTATCAGGTGATCGAACCGTTGCTCGATCTGCGCAAGGACGGTGTGCGCGAACTGGCCAAGGCGCTCAAGTTGCCGCGGGCGATTTGGGATCGCATTCCGTTCCCGGGTCCGGCGTTGTCGGCGCGCGTGATCGGCGAAGTGACCCCCGCGCGGGTTGCCAAGGTGCGCAAAGCGACCATGATCGTCGAGGAGGAATTGAAAGGCAGCGGGGCGTTCCAGTACCTGGCCGTGCTGATGAACGATCAAGCCACCGGCATGAAAGGCAACAAGCGTTTGTTTGCCGATATCATCGTGGTGCGCTGCATTGAATCCAAAGATGCGCGCAAGGCCACGCCGACGCAGTTGTCCTGGGTCAAGATGAACAAACTGGCCAAACGGCTGTTTACGGAAATCCCCGGCGTGGCGCGGGTGCTGTACGACATCACGCCCAAACCGCCGGCCACGGTGGAATTCATCTAACGAAGTGAAAAGACAGATGGCGGGGCCGGTCGATCCGGCCCCGATTTTTTACCGGAAGCGGAAATTGATCGTCGTATCGCCGGTGATCTCCTTTTGTTCGGTTGCCAGCGGAATCAGGTTGTTGCATTCGGTCGGGCTGAACTCGAGATTGTAGGTCGTTGCCGGCAGCCAGGTCGTGTATTCACCGGCGGCGTCGGCGTAGGCTCCGGCGATTACGACCAGGTCGTCGAGCGAATCGATTTCCGCATCGTAATTGGCGCTGGCGTTTTGGTACGGCGTCGTGTCCCAATTGCGAATCGTACCGTCAACCGCGTACAGCGTGAAATCGATATCCTGCGTCAAATCGCCGCTGATGATCAGCGACGGTACGTACTGCGACCAATAGACGAGCAGAAAATCATAGTGAATCAAGTCGCTGGTCGTGGCGGCCTGATACAGCGGTTGCATGGAGAATGCGCCATATGGCACGACTTCGCTGAACAGACCGGTGGCCGGATCGATGTCGATCTGGCGCACGATGTTGAATTCGTCGTCGAGCAAATTCACCGCAGCGTAACTGTACAACGCGGGGAAGTAGTCGGTCAGCGGATCGCCGTTGATCGTCATCTCGCCGTCGAGCGTAGCGTAGCCGCTGGGGAAGGCGAAGTCGCCGACGGCGTCCGTGGCGATCTCGACGTTGTATACCGTTTCCTCGTAGGGGTAAGGCGACGCGGCCGGCGGCGTAAAGGTCATCGTATAAAAGCCGGCCGGCAGGTCGACGCGATATTCGCCGCTGCCGTCGGTCGTGGCGGCGAAGCTGACCTCGGAACCGCCGGAAGATCCGTTGATGTCCACGTCGGCGAATGCGGTGCCGGAGTAATCGGTGACGGTCGCGTCGACTTCGATCACCGTCACGTCGCGCGCGGGAATGGCGCCCGGACCGGCGACGCCGACGGTGCCGTCGAATTCGGTTTCCAATTCGACCGAGAACGACTGGCCGGTCGTCTGGTCATAGCTCAATTCCAGTCGTTGCTGATAGGAGCCGGCCGGCGCGTAGATCGTCGAGCTGCCGTCGCAGTCTTCCCGATACCGTACCCGGTGAGTCGCATCATAGAGCGTCATGATGCCGCTGACGTTCTCGTAGCGCGTGGTGGGCGTTTCGGTGTTGATCGTGAAGGACGCATCGACCGCGTAGGCGGAGGTTGTTTGCGCCAGCGTCACGTTTTTCGTGGCGGCGGCGTTAATCGACAATCCATCCTCGAAATACGGCAGCACATCGAAAACGTCATCGTAAGCGTCGATGCTGAAGGTGTACGTGCCCGCCGGAGCGACGATCGCATAATTGCCGACGGCGTCAGTGTAGTCATAATACTCAAAGCTCTCGCTGTAGACCAACTTCGTTTCGGCCGACGGTAAAAACAATTGCACCTTTTGATACATCACCGGTTCGGGCGTGTGGTTGACCACGTTGCCGTCGACCGTGAAAACCGTGTGATCGATGTTGAACGTCTGGTCGGCGTTGACGATCAAACCGGCGGACAGGCGCGTCGTATACTGAAAATTCTGGTAGGTGTCGTTGTTGTAGCCGGTCCATAAAATCCACACTTCGTAGGTGCCGCCCAACAGACTGACGCAATAGTTCGGATCGCCGGGATCGACGTCGTAATCCAGCCACGCGGTGGTCACCTCTTGGGTGGTCGTGTCGACGAAGGCCAGGCGGCTGCTGAAGTAACCCCCGTCGCCCAGACCCCATTCCGCGGCGACGTTGGCCGAACCGTTGACCGTCACCGTGCCTGAGACGTTGAAGATTTCTTCATGAGTCGGATAGGTGTCGTCGTCGCCGGTGTCGTCGTCGCCGGTGTCGTCGTCGCCGGTGTCATCATCGATGGTGTCGTCGTCGCCGGTGTCATCATCGATGGTGTCATCATCGATGGTGTCGTCGTCAATGGTGTCATCATCGATGGTGTCATCGTCGATCGTGTCGTCGTCGATCGTATCGTCATCGCCGGAGTCGTCATCGGTCGCGTCGTTATTGTCGTTGTCGTCATCATCGTCGCCGCCGCAATCGCAGCCGACCAGCAAGGCAAACGACAGAATCGATAATAAGATTGATAAAACGATGGCGGAGAATTTCTTTTCCATAACTCTCTCCCCAAGAAAGGGTTGCACATCGGCTATTATTGAAGAAACTGCATACTTTGGCAAACGGTTATCGGAAAAATAATCAAGGCATACCGAACACGACGTACTGCACTTCGCTCGATATGGTCAGCGGCACCGTGTCGGTCACGGTGCGATCGCGATAGGTGCCGTATTGATTGTAGAGGCGAATCCACTCGGTCTGCGTCGGCACCGGCAGTTCAAAAGTAAAATTGCCTTCGGGCGGGCGCGCATCCCACGCGGCGACGATCCATCGCGCGCGTTCGTCATCCCGGAAAGCCAGGATAAACACCTTTTCCGGAATCTCCACGTCCAACGGCACGGGCCCGGCGTATTGTGCGTAGCGCAGTAGATTGGTCAGCGTGGCCAGCGCGGCGAAGCCGATCTTGGGCGTCTGCGCGGCCGGATCGTCTGTCGACGGATACTCATACAAGCCGAAATGGTTTTCCGTCACCGGCTCCTGGTCCGCTTTGTCCCAAAAGGTATACTGATAATAACCAGAAATGTGTTTTGTTGCGCCCAACAGGACCGTCCGCGTGTTGAACTGCGCCTGTTTGTCGCGGCCGATGTACGTATGCGGCCAGCCGAATTCGGAAAAGATCAGTTCCTTGTCGGCGCAGCCGGCCGCGGCCAGGCGGGCGCGGATATCGTCAATCTGGCCGAGCAGATCCGGATAGGTCAGGTCCAACGCGGTAATGGAAAACTCGGGCGGCAGCAATTGCAGAATCGTATACGGGTGAATGGCCATGACGTCAAAGGCTGTGCAGATGTCCGGATGAGCCAGCGCCACCTCGTCGAAAAAGCCGTATTGGCCGACGATCCATTCCTGTGGAAAATTGGCGCTCGACAATCCGCCGAAGACGATTTGCGCATCGGGACAGGCTTCGCGAATGGCGGCCGCGGCGGCGATGAGAATGTCGCCGTAATGTTGCGGATCGGGTTCCGGCGGCCAGAAATGCGCGAAGTTGGGTTCGTTCCAGATTTCGTAGCGCCGGACGGCGTCGCAGTAGCGCGCAGCGACATGCCCGGCGTAATCGGCGAACACGGCGGGATCGACGGCGGACGGATTGTCGGCCGGCGCGGCCCAATCGACCGTGTAGGCCAGCCGGGCGATCCAATCGACATCTTGATCGGTCGCCAGCGCGTAAAGAATATCGGTGTCAGCCCAATTCCATTGATCGTCGGCCGGCTCGATCGCCTCCCAGGAAAAACCGGCCCGCAGGCGTCTGACGCCGATTTCGGCGAGCGCATCCACCTCGAAGGCGCGCTTCCACGCCGCTGTTTCGGTGGAGTGCATTTGCGAGGCGACGCCCAACGCTTCCCCGATGATCGGCCCGGCGGGCGTCAGCTCGTCGTAAACGCTGGGTGCGGGCTGCAGATCGTCGTCGGCTTCGTCGTCGGGCC
>DAINPV010000132.1:0-9923 GCA_036743315.1 bacterium
GAAAGCGGCGCAGATCATGTTCAATCAGCCCGACAAGCGCCTGGACCGCGACGAGGCGCTGCTCAACGAGATTGACTCGGTGTGCAAGAATCCCGACGGACTGGCCGCGCATTTCATCGCGCATATTCTCGGGTCGAACCCGGCGGTGCTCAACAACATCCAGACGACCATCGATTCGCGCTTCCAAAGCCAGGAAGCGGAAAACACGGTCGTCAGCCTTTCGCGGCCGATGCTCTCGGACCAGCCGGCCATCCGGCAGGTCGAGATGATCAACGACCGGTACTTCTATCAGGCGATCGACATGCAGAACGCCTGGCTCGAAGCCCGCAAAAAACAGGAGCGCAGCCAGAGCCCGGTGCACATCCCCTACACCATGGAGCAGATCAAGAACGCGTTCCAGGTGGTCATCGACATGTGCCTGCTGATCGTCGACCTCAAGGCCGCCGAGAACACCGCGCCGGCCCGCGAAGCCCTGGCGCGCGCCTACGCGCTTGCCTCGGCGGCGGCGATCCAGATGGGCCGCTACGACCTCGTCGAGCAGCATGCCGCCCAGTGGCGCGAGCGTTTCGAGCTGCACAACGACCCGGCCGTTCCCCTGCGGGTGCGCAACCTGCTGCTGCAGAAGGAACTGTGGATCTACAAGCGCAAGGCCGATTTCGCCGGCGGGCTGGCCATCGCCGAGGCGCAGTGGGCCGCTTGCGAGGCCCAGACGCCGCGCCCGCGCTGGATGGACCTCGAACCGCTCGTGTGCGCCGGGCTGGAGCTGGCCGCCCTGCAGTTGAAGCAACGCAAAGATGAAAACCAAGACCCTGCGCCCGCCCGGGCCCAGGCAGCCGCCTGGCTCGCGCGCTTCGAGAAGGCCCCGGAGCGGGCCGAGGAGCTGGGCGCGTATCTGCAAGAGGACCCGGAACTCGATCCGGTCCGACTGGAAAGCGATCAACCGCCATTTCGCGACAAGTGGAGAAAACTCATGAAAAAGTTTGGTGTACTGGCGATGTTATTCATTGGTCTGGCCGTCGGCCTGACCCTGCTGACCGCGGCCGCGCCGGCCGCGCCGAACGCCGAGCTGGCGCAGACGGCATTGGACGGCGCCGACCTGGTCGCACCCGCGATGGACATGGCCGGAGCGAATCCGGGCAAGCTGATTCTCGACCTGATCAACCTGCTCTTGGGCCTGGGCGCCGACTCGGGCTTCTTCGGCTGATTGCACCGTCTCCCCGCCGTCGGATCTTCCCTCCCCGGCGGCGGGGGTGCCAGGGATAGTGCCTGGCACGGATAATCCCTGCACCTATGATTTTCCTTGATTAAATCTAACTTCTTACGGCGCTGACACGCGTGGAAGCCGGTGACGGTTGCGGCTCGATTCCGCGTCGGGGCGCGGAAGGACAAACCCGGCCGGGATTGAAAAACCGGCCGCGCCCGACGGATGGCGAGCGCGGCCGGAGCGGTGACCAGGTCGTCAGCCCTTGATCGATTCGGCGCCGTGATGGTGCACGTCGACCTGCGGGAAGGGGATCACGATGCCGGCGGCGTCGAGCGCTTCCTGGATCGCCTGGTTGGCGGCGAAGAACACGTTCCAGTAGTCTTCGCTTTTGCACCAGGGGCGCACCACCAGATTGAGCGACGAATCGGCCATGGCGTTCAGTTCGATCCGCGGGGCCGGTTCGCTCAGCACGCCGGGCACGGCCGTGAGCGCGGCGGCGATCACGTCGCGCGCTTTGCCGATCGGCGAACCGTAGGCGATGCCCACGGTCAGGTCGACGCGGCGTTTTTCGAGCGCCGAGTAATTGACGATCGGGTTGCCCCAGACGCCGCGGTTGGGCAGCACGATCTTTTTGTTGTCCAGCGTGATCATGCTGGTCGCCATCATGTTGATCTCGCCGATCGTGCCCTGGTGGCCGCCGGCATCGACGAAATCGCCGATTTTGAACGGCTGATTGATTACGATCATCATCCCGGCGGCGAGGTTGCCCAGCGATTCCTGGAAGGCGAAGCCGACGATGAAGCCGGTGACGCCCAGGCCGGCGATCAACGGGGCCACGTCGATGCCCAGGCGCGGCAGGGCGATCATCAACAACACCACCCACAAGACCTTGCCGGTGACGTTGACCAGGAATTTTTCCAGCGTTTCGTTGATGCGCTTGCTCTTGTGCAGCACCATCTTCAGCGCCTTGCGCATGATTTTGATGGCGACGGCGCCGACGACGATCAGGAGAATGAACACGGCCAGATCGACGAGAAAGCCGGGACCTTTTTCCATCAGCCAAGTCTTGCCCTGGGCGAGCCAAGTCAGTTCTTCCGCCATGACGATCCTCGTTGTAGCGGCGCCCGCTTACGGCGCCACGGTTTGCAGCAACAGGTTTTCGGCGGCGGGATATTCCGCAATCGTGGCGGCGACGTCTTGCGCTTCGAGGTGCGTGCGCGCGCCGTCGCGGTAAAGGTTCAAGCCGCCGTCCTCGGTCGGCGCGGCGATCAGGTTCGCTTGTTTGCCGGCCTGCTCGACCTGCGCGAACACCTTATCGCCCTTGGTGCGCACGGTCATGGTTTTGATCGTGCCGTCGGCGGCCGGCGCGGTGAGGTCGAAGTTGACGCCTTCGCCGGCGTGGAAGGTCAGCGTCGCGTCCTTGCCGTCGAGCTGCGTGACGACCGTCGCGTTTTCGCCTGCCGCAAGCGGATTCTGTCCGCTGTAAAACTCGATGACGTTGAGTATGATCCAGTCGATCAACGCGGCGATGCCGTACACCGGCAAGATGACGAAAATGGCCAGCACCAGGCTGGCGATCCATTTATTGCCCAGAGTTTTATTCCAGTTGTACAGCTTGAAGGTCAGCGCGAAGCTGCCCATGCACGAGGCGGTGAACAGGCCGAAGGTGGTCAACACCAGCAACGCAGCCAGCAGTCGAAATGAAAGTTTCATCGTTTTCTCCTTGTTAGTAGCAATTCGTCCATAGCGGCGACGAATTGGATGCGGATCGATTTAGGTCATGACGGCGCAGGATCCCACCGGTCGTCGCCTCAGGGCGTAGGGGGAATCGCCGCCGGCGGAAGCGCTTTCACGCCGAAAAAGGCGGTTTGTTGCAACCAAACCGGCAACAGCGGATCCAGGATTCCTTGGTACCAGACGATGCCCAGCACGATCGCCACGACCGCCACGATGAGGAAGAAATTTCGTTTGCCGTGTTTTTCCGCGAAGGGATCGACCGTTTCCCGTTTGGCGCCGCCGGGGAGCTTGGGCATGCCGGTCAACGCCTTGCCGAAGGGAATGTTGATTTTCACCCGAGCATTGATCGCCCAGCCGTTGGCGTCCAACAACGGTCCTAGGTTGCGTTGGCGGAGTTTCAACCAGGCGATGACCATCGAGGGCCCGGAAATCATCAGCAGGATGCCGACAAAGCCCAAGGGCATCCACAATCCGAGACCGAAGATCGATTGCATGATGGCGCCCAACGCGGCGGTGATGCCGCCGACCGCGACGCCCAGGGCGGCGACGACGCCGACATCGAATTTCTGTTTCGGCGCCGCGGCGGCGGCCGCTTTTCCGGTCACGGTCGTTTTGGCCGTTTCCGCGGCGGCCGCCTGCATCTTTTGGGAAGACGCCGTTTCCGCGGCGGCCGCCCGCTTGGCGACCTGCTCGCCGATCCAGCGGACCAAACGCTTGTAGGGCCCCCAAAACGCCTGCCGGATGCTGATGGGATTTTCCACGATGCGCACGATCGTGGCGTCCCAGTCTCGCCCCTGATGGTCGTAGAAAATGCCGTTTCGCCCGACGATGAGCGCGTCCGACTCGCCGTCGGTCATGGCGGCCACAATGTTCATTTTTTCGGTGGAATCGTGGCGGGTGCATTCACAATACAGCAGGTAACAACTGCTGAGATGAGACATCGAGATGTGCTTGGTGAGGTCGGTCACGCGGATGCACAGATCGCAGCTTCGTTGGTCCAGGTACAACGTGCCGGCCTGGAAGGACGCTTTGCCCCGGTTTTTGTAAAAATCGTGGAAGGAGACGAAATTGTTGAGCAGCTTAACCAGGTCGCGGCGCAGACGCAGCAGCAATTCCACCGAAACGATGGCGTTGAACTCGTCGTCCAACGCTTTGTCCTTGGCGATCAAATCGTTGATGGCGCCCTGGCTGCCGCCGGCAAGGATTTCGCGGATGCGCGCCGAACCGAGCTTTTCCACGGCGACGGCCGGCTTGGTTTCGCTCCACAGGCGGAAAGGCTCGAACCGCGCTTTCAGGTCGCACCATTGTCCTTCCGTCAATTCCGACAAAGCGCCCAGCAACGGTTCGACGACCTGCCGGCGCAATTGGGTCAGGGTTTCGCTCCAGGCCGGATTGACGCCCGCCAGCAACGGCAGCGCTCGGTCGGCGGCGATGCGCGCCAGAGGCAGGGAGGCGATTTCCTCGGCGGTGATGGTCAGATCTTTGGCCGCCAGCGCCAGGTATTCCTTTTCCTCCCGGTTGAGCGCCGCCACGGCCCGCTCGTCGAATGCCGCCAGGCGACACCGGGCGAAATAGTCGTCGATTTTTCCGCGTAACGCGCCGAGGACGGCGGCCGCCGCGGCGGTGGCGTCGCTCAGCGGCATCACCTCGGGCCGGCCGGCGCCGTCATCCCACCACGTGATGTAAGTTTGACAATCGGTAAAAAATGTATCCGCCGTCTCCCGATCGATGCCCGGTTTGCCGCTGCGGTCGACTTGCGAACCGAGGCAATCGATGATTTCGCCAATCACCCGACGCACGGGCTCTTCCGCGGCCTCGGCGGGCAGAATGCCGTCGCCGTTGAAATTGGTCTGCGAAAAAACGCGCGCGATGTCCAGCGTGTCTTCCAAGGCGATTTCCCGCGCCTCCGGCTTGCCCAGGCTGGTCAGAATGCGTTTGGCCGAGGCGACCAGGCGCAACCCCTCCGGAGTGGAGTCGTCGATGTCGTCGAGGGTGAGCCGGTCGAGCGGCTTGAACAGAATATCCGGATTTTTCAGCAGACCGCCCGCCCACTTCGCGGTGGTGATGATGTCCGAAGCGCGAAGGCGGCCGTCGTGGTCCGCATCGATCAATTGCAGCGTTTTAGCGTCGATTTCCAAGCCGCGCACCGGACAACTCAGCGCCACCCAGAGCTTCTGATCGAGCTTGTCCAACGCGAGGATGTCGGCGCCCGTTTGCAGCTTTACTTGATCGAAGCCGCCGGCGCGGAAAAAATTCCAGCGGTGATTTTGATTACCGGACATCGTTTTCTCCCCCTTCGAAAAGATGAACGTTCGCTGAGCGGCGGTCTGGCGCATTCAATGATAAACACGCGTCACTAACGGCAATGTTTGTCGTTCGGCCGAATTCCCGGCGATCGTTATTCTGGCGGCGATAACGTCACGGGCACGCGTCGGCCAGCAGATCCAGGTCGTTTTCTTCGGCGAATTCGTCGCAGCCGGGGATTTCCGGAATTTCCAGATCGGCTTCGGCCTCGAGGACCAATTCGAATTTTTTCATGGTCAGATGCCAGCCGATCAGTTCTTCCACATCCGGACAATTTTTGGTCGTGCCAGCGATCAGGCCCTCGACAAGGCACAGACCGAATTCCTGCATGGCTTCGACCGGATCGGCGTCGTTATTGACATCGGCCATGCGGTAGATCGCTTTATAGCCGATGCCGATCGAGGCCGATTCGTTGAGCGCTTCGACCAGGTGCGGCACGTTGTCGATCGACAGGTCGATCGTTTCGCCGGGGGCGACGATGAACACGCCGTCTTCATCGACGCGCGGATCGGCGAAGGGAATCATCACCGCTTCGTCCCAGTCCTCGGCCAGATCGCCGTCGCCCAAAAAGAGCTGAAATTCGACGGGCACGTCGACCCATTGATCGGTGTCGTTGGCGAACGAGAAGTTCACGCCCACGCGGGTAACGGTAACGTAATCGCGGATCGTTTCGGTGATCTGGTTGTCGATGGCCACGGAAAGCACGCCCGGCTGCAGAATTTCCAGCGAGGCGTTGCGCAGTTTTTTCTCCACGTCGTCCATGAAGTCCATGATGTCATCGTTATCGAACAGCCAGTCCATGCCCAGATCTTCCAGTTCTTCCTCGACGTAATCGACCAGGCCGTCGAGGGTGACGTCGGTCGGATAGATCGGCAGATCGATCGGCAGCAGCGGCAGGGTCGCCTGGCCCGACATATCGTCGAGGTCGATGCCGTCGCCTTCACCGCAGGAAATGATCCAAGCTGAAAGAGCGATCACTACCACCACCATTATTGAAGCGCCGTATTTCATAGTCACGTTCCTTTTGCAGTTGAACGGTCGGATCAAGCATACGATAAAAACGCCTCAGAAGAAAGAAATCACCTTCGGCTATAATAGTTCGACGGGACGCCCGGAAGGCCGGGCGTCCCGTCGGTGGTGAGGAGGATTTCACCTGATGTGCGCCCTCAGGGTGAAAATCACTCGTACGTAATGATGAATTCGACGCGCCGGTTCTGGGCCCGGCCCACATCGGTGGTGTTGTCGGCGATCGGTTTGGTTTCGCCGTAGCCGACCGCTTCGAGCTTCGCACCGTCGATGCCCTGTTTAACCAGGTAATTTTTCACCGAATTGGCGCGGCGCTGCGACAGCTTCAGGTTGTAGGCGTCCGGACCCTGATCGTCGGTATGACCGGCGATTTCAACCTTTTTGTAAACGGCGATCTTCTTCAACGCTTCGACCGCTTCGTTCAAGGTCGCATAGGATTCCGGCGAGATCACGTCGGAGTTCGTCTTGAACTTGATGTTTTCGATCTTGATCTTGGTGCGGCGCAGTTCGATCTTTACCGCGGTCGTTTCGCTCTTGGCCGCATTCGCTTGCTTGGTCACGGTTTCGTAGCCTTCCGCGCCCACTTCGATGTCGTATTTGCCCGGTTCGACTTCCAGCTTGGCGATGCCGCCGGAAACCGCCACCGACTTCTTGCCCGCGGGACCGGTCAACAGCGCGTTGGCGTCCAGCTTGACCAGGGTGTCTTTATCGATGACTTCCAGTTCCAGCACGGTCGGCATCGGTTTTTCGATTTTCTTGAGCACCAGCTTGGTTTTGCTGGTCTGGCCGACCGCGATATAGATCGACTTCGCGTCGCCTTCGTAGCCGTCCCGATTCGCCTTCACTTCATACTGGCCGGCCGGCAGCGCGCCCGTCCAATCCGAGCCCACGGTGCTGACCGCGACCTGTCCGTCCGGACCCAGGACGACCAGGTTGGCCGTCAATTCGTTGCCGTCCTGATCGACGACGGTGAACGCCAGATCGCCGTCGGTGGGTTCCGCCGCGGCGTACGTGTAGTCCAGACCGCCGATGATGCGATACGCCGGAGTGCCCACGCCGGTGCTTGCGCCCGGACCGGCGCCCGCGATCAGGCGGGGACCGCGCTCACCGAATTGATAGCGCAACGTGCCCAGCACTTCCTGCGGCATGTTGCGGAACAAGTCGGTGTCGTCGACGGTGTAATACGCGCCGGTGTACTCGATCGAGAACCCGAAGCCGCTTTGCCAATCGTGCGAAATGCCGGCGCCCCAGGTAATCGCATCGCCGACCTCGGCCAGCAACACTTCCTCTTCGCCGCGGTACAGATAGCCGCCGTTCAAGCCGATGTTCAGCGGACCGAAATCATGTTCCAGCGCCATCTTGCCGCCGCCGGTGACGCGTCCTTCACCGAGGAAGCTTTCGGTTTTACCGGTGGGGAAATTGGCGAAGGGCAGGATGGCCCACCCCAACCAGTGTTTGTCCTGCCGCAGCAGGCGCAGCTTGAGCGCGGCGCGGATGTCGCCCAATTCGGTGTCCCACTCCGCGTCTTCGTCTTCCAGGTCCGGCTGGGTCAGCAACGGATCGTAAACGTTTTCGACGACTCGGTGGTTGACGAAGTGAATCGGCACGTCGACGCCGAGGCTCAGCCAGGACCAGGTGCCGAAGGCGAGCATGGCGTCGATGGTCGCCAGGTCTTCGATATAATCGAAATTGGGTTCGTCATCCTCGTAGTCGGTCAACAGACTCGAGGTGTAGTTGCCCAGAATCCCGATGTGGAACCCCAAGGTGCTCAACGTTTGCGCATCGTCCATCGCGATGAAATTGCCGCCGAAAATCGACGGGCGGAACAACTGGACATTGAAACTGTTGTCGTTGTCGATTTCGTCGTCATCCGCATCCTGAGCGAAGGCGGGAGCGACCAAAATCGTGACCCCAGCAATCAGGGTAATAAGAATGAACGCGATCTTCCCTCTCATGATTTTCTCCTTCGGCCGGTTGTTAATAGAGCAGCGAAATCGGGCCGTTGGTTAATGTTCGCGCGAAAGACTTTTTGGTCTGCACGAACAGTTGTTTCTGTAGATCGTGCAATAACCGCTATCAACTTTTATGTCCGGTCGTTGACGTTTAAATTAACTTGCCGACTTCACTACCCATGTTTCAATGAAAATTAGTTTTTCTCAGAACGTTTTCACGTACCAATAAATTATACCTACGAATTGAATCCGTCAAATTATTTCTAAAATTTATCCATAAAACGATCGCCGGCGCAGGGCCGATTTCCTTGAATATGGAATGATATCAATTGTTTTTATAGGGTTAGCGTAGCGCCAATTCGTCGGTGAAATCGTCGAAATCGGTCAGCGCCCAGACCAGGCTGGTGCCGTATTCGTTGAAATTCGGATCGACGTTCAGCCCCTTCCAGGTGGAGATGACCCGTACAAAGTTGAGCACGTTGTCGTCGACCACCGCGCCGTCGACGGAAATGGTCGGCAGCAACTCGATGCTTTCCTCGATCAGATAATTGCCGTAGCCGTAGGAAACCGTCTCCTTGGGCGTCGTCCAGGTCCACGGCGCGGCCAGGTCCGCCGCGTGCAGCGCCAGCACGCCGGCGAAGTGCCCCGGATACTCCTGATGCTGTTCGAGAAAAGCCTGCGAATCCTCATCCTGGAAGCTGTGGGCGAGCACCAGGTAGTCGGTGTCGGGCACGCGGCGCACGGAGAATTCGCCGAACTCCTGTTTGTCGATGATCGCCACCGCATTTTGCGGCGCGCCCTGCTGCCAACAACCGTTGTTCACGCCGGTGAAGTAGTGCATTTTACCGGGCACGAATTCGTCTTCCAGATCGGCCAGCTTCACGTAAGCCAGGTAAAGATGACTTTTGCGGTAGTTGGGATTCGAGCCTTGGCTGCAATACGCGCCATCGGCCGGATCGGCCTCGGCGAAGGAGATGGAATTGGCCACGTCGCGGCCCGCAGCGAAAATCAGCGCGCCGCGCTCGTGGTCTTCGCTCCAGGGCAGCGGGCACTGCGCTTGCGCCGGGTAGTCGTCGCGTTCGACGAGCACCGGGGCGATCTGAATGAACTTCGCTTCGGCGAAGGGCGAAACGTAGCGCCAGGTCTGGTCGGCCACGTTCATCGCCAGCAGGTGCGACTGGTCGCAGTCGGTGTTGTTGACGTACTTGCCGTACCAATAATAAATCGTCTGGTCGTCGACGTTCAGGTGGCCGGTGGGCACGAAGAAGGGCACTTCGGTCCCGGAGGATTCGCCGCCGGGGAACATCTGCGCGCGTTCGATGTCGTTGAGCAGGCCGGTTAGGTTGCCCTGGCCGTCGAAGGCGACATGCTCGGTCACCGATTCGTAGTGCACGGTGTCGGGCGCGTAGCCGGCGATTTCATCCAGGATGTAGTCGCCGTCCGCGTCCCAGCCCCAGGGCAAGCCGACCACCGGGCCGGATTCCCCCTCGCCGACGGGAATCGGATGGGTGTCGCCGAAGAAGTAGAAGGTTTTGTCGCCGATTTTGACGTTCATCCCCAAATCGGTGCCGGCCAACACTTTGTCCCAATGTTCATGTTCATCGTAAGCGAAGCCGTCGGGGAAGATGTCGTTCATGAACTCCTGCGTGGGCGCGTAGGCGTTCATGCCGACGAAATCGGAGCCGTAATACTGGCAAATC
>DAINPV010000133.1:0-9922 GCA_036743315.1 bacterium
TTTTTGCGTGCATTCCTGCCGCTGCCGTGTCGTGGGGCATGGATTCATCGCCGCCACCAGGATGAAATCGGCCGGGAAGTTGGCGGTCATCGCGGCACGGCTGATGGTGATCGTACCGTCTTCCAGCGGTTGGCGCAGCATTTCCAAAACGTCGCGCCGGAATTCGGGCAACTCATCCATGAACAGCACGCCGTTATGCGCCAGACTCACCTGCCCCGGTCGCGGGACGATTCCGCCGCCGATCAGACCGGCATCGCTAGCTCCGTGGTGCGGCGCGCAATAAGGCCGGCGCAACAGCAGGCCCGATCCGTTGAGACGACCGGCGACGCTGTAAATCTTGCTTGTCTCCAGAATCTCATCGGTGGTCATCGCCGGCAGAAGCGTCGGCAGCCGCCGGGCGAGCATCGTTTTGCCCGAACCGGGAGGGCCGATCAGCAGAACGTTGTGTCCGCCGGCGGCGGCAATTTCCAAAGCCCGTTTGGCATGTTCCTGACCGCAGACCTCGTCGAGATCCTCGTCGCCGCGCGACAGTTCGGCGGTCACCGGCGTGTCAGGTGCGGGATCGATGTTCTTCTCGCCGCGCAACCAACCGACGACATCGACCAGGTGCGAAAAGCCGCGCACCTCCAGCCCTTTGATCGAGGCGGCTTCCTTCGCATTCTCCCGGGCCACGATCAATCCTTCGAAGCCCATCTGTTTGACGTGACTGGCGACGACCAGCACGCCAGGTACCGGTTTGATCGAGCCGTCCAGCCCCAATTCGCCGAGCATCGCGTGTTTTAAAGTCCGCAATTTGGGGATCAGTTCGTAGGCCTGCATGAGCGCCACGGCGATCGGCAGATCCAGGGCGGCGCCTTCCTTGCGGCGATCGGCCGGGGCCAGATTGACCACCGTGCGATGGCGCAAACAATAAAAGCCGCTGCTGGACAATGCCGAGCGTACGCGCTCCTGACTTTCCCGCACGGCGCCGTCGGGAAGGCCGACCAGACGTAATTGGGGCAGGCCGCGACCGGAATGAGCTTCCACCTCGACAGTGAAAGCATCCACGCCCGCGGTTGCTCCGGATATCGTTTTGCCCAACATGCGCTGCCTCCTTGTTCATTCCTAAGAGCAAGGGGGATGCCAAGGATGGAAAATCTATTTATCTTATAATTTCAATTAGTTATTACTTATCGATAAGTGGTAAGTGTTCGATTTTCGGAGCAAGTGTTCGATTTCCGGAGTCCCACAAAAGCCTTATTGCGGCCACAACTGTTGGGCTAGGTATTCAGTGACCGCCTTGCCGCCGGAGGCGTTCAGGTGGTCGGCGTCACGGAAATCGGCCGGCGTGATGAATCCAGCGCGGGCCAGGTCGAAACAGCGCACGTCGGGATTTTTTATGAGAAAATCGTTGAGCAGATCATGAAATTCCCGCTCCAGCGCATCGTCGTAGAATTCCAGATATTCTTCGCTCAGGGGCGAGGAAATGAGCACGGGCTTCAGATTTCGGTTGCGCGCGATTTCGACGATAGCGGTCAGATGCGCCATGTTTTGGGGAATGAACTTCTTCTCGCGCTGGTAACGCATGGTTTCTTCCGCCTTAGGCTTGGCCCACTTCCGGCGTTCGCGAGCGCTACGTATTCGGTTCGACCAGCGATAACCGTTCTTCTGAAACACGAAGCGCGGCATATCGGGATCGGCCGGGGCGCGGTTGCCGATCAATCGATGAAACAGCGTGATGCGCTGCCGCCGCACCAGATCGAGTGCGAATTGGTCGTGCTTGAGCCAAAACGCCGACGAGTGGCCGAGCTGATCGACCGGCAGGGTGAACCACTTGTCCGGCGGGGGCCAGATGCCGAAGAGCGGCAGGAAATCCTTGGTTAAATACGGACGCATCTCGGCGACGTTGAAGGAAAAGGTGAAGAACGATAGCTCGATCAACAGCGTGTTCAACCGCGGCAGATCGTCGATCCAATAATTCAACAGGTAACGGTTGGTGCGCAAATCGATGCCGGGCATCGACAGGTTGAAACCGGGTCGCGGCAGAAAGGCCGGATCGATGCTGCATTCCGAGTGCGAATTGCCGAGCACCAGTATTTCGATCCGGTCGCTTTGTTCGCGCAGGTGTTCTTTCTTTTTCTTGAGCACGCCGCGTTCGGGATCGGGATACATGATGCGCGCGTTGATTTCCAACAGCGCCAGCGCCGCGGTTAGCAACAGCAGAAAGGCGGAAAATTTGACGACAAAGCGCTTCATCGCATCCCTTAAAATTGGAAGTAGATAAACTCCACTTCCTCAAACACGCCGAACAACAGAATCACCAGCACCAGGGTCAGGTAAAGCAAATACCGCACCGCTACGTTGCGGCGAGCGAGCACGCGGCGCAGATCGAAACGGTCGTGCAGCGTCTCGACGATCTCCAGCAGGATAACCCCGACAATCGCCAGAAAGAAATTCCATGCGCCAACCACGGCCGGCAGCGAGCCGGGGAGGAACGTCAGTCGACCGATGCCGGCGAAAACGCTCCAGGCGTCGGCCAGGCTCGCCGCGCGGAACACGACGAAGGCACCCACGACCAGGTGAAAAGTCACCACAATACGCCACCAGCGGTGCCACAACGGACGTCGAACAAGGCCGATCAGCGCCACAAAACGCTGCCGCCAAGCGGCGCTCAAGTGCGCGACCATCAGAAACAGCCCATGCAACGCGCCCCACACCACGAAGGTCCACGCCGCGCCGTGCCACAAGCCGCTGAGTAAAAACACGACCGCCAGGTTGAAGTACAGGCGCCGCACCCGCACACGGCCGCCGCCCAGCGGAATGTAGAGGTAATCGCGAAACCAGGTGGACAGCGTGATGTGCCAGCGCCGCCAGAAATCGCGGATGGAATCGGCGTGAAACGGCCGGTGGAAATTGCGGGTCAATTCGAAGCCCAGCACCCGGGCCGCACCGCGGGCGATATCGGTGTACCCGGAGAAATCGCAGTAGATCTGAAAGCTGAAGAAATACGCGGCGGCCAGCAATTGCAGGCTGTCGCAAGCGGCCGGGTCGGCAAACACCGCATTGACGAACATGGCCAGCCGGTCGGCAACGACGACCTTTTTAAACAATCCCCAAGCCATCAACTTCAGGCCGTCGAACACCTGCGCCTGATCGAAGCGGACGAGGCGATCGAACTGCGGCAGCAGGCGCTTGGTGCGTTCGATCGGCCCGGCGACCAATTGCGGGAAAAACGCGATGAACAACGCCAGCTTGCCGAAACGTTTTTCGGCCGGAACCTCGCCGCGGTAGACGTCGATGTTGTAACCCAGGGCCTGGAACGTATAAAAGGAAATGCCCACCGGCAGCGCGATGCTCAACCCGGCGTAGGCATAACCGAGCCCCAGACCGTCGAGCAACGCGCCGAGATTGTCGTTGAAAAAGTTGAAGTACTTGAAAACGAACAGCAGTCCCAGGTTGCCGATCAGGCTGAGGATCAACAGCGTTTTACGCGTCGCCCGGTCGTCGGTGGCGGCCATCGCGCGGCCGATATAATAAACGATCGTCGTCGACAGCAGAATCAGCGCGAGGTAAATCGGCCGCCAGGACAGATAAAACGCATAGCTGGCCGGCAGTAAAAGCCACCAGCGCCGACGCGGCGGTAAAGCGTAATACAGCAATACCACCAGCGGAAAGAAAAGCAAAAATTCTTTCGAATTGAACAGCACTGAAACGTATCTCCACCCTGATCTTGGGGGCATGATTGATTGATTTTTCACCAATTTTCAAGCGGTACGTGGAAAGAAATACAAGATTTTTCGACTTGGTTCGGCCGGTTGAAAAATTCGAGGCGTTCGTTCAACCTTTTAAAGACATCCCGTGTCCGAATATAGCCGCCGGCATTCGGCCATGGTTTGTCTTGCTGGTTGCGGTCGCCTTTGGGACATGGTAGAACGCGCGGGATCGATAATGGAGGAAGAATGCGCAAACTGTTCAACCTGATTCGCAACGCCGAATGGAAACGGCTGATGGGTTATGGCGCCCTTTTTTCGGCGCTTTTTTTCCTCTTCCTCTATCTGACCTTCCCTTTCGACGCCGTACGCGACACGTTGATCAACAAAATCGAATCCCAGGGCAATTTGTCGGTCAAAATCGACGAAATCTCGACCTTCCGCCTCAGCGGACTGCAGATCAAAGGACTGCAATTGGCTCACGCCGACAGCCCCACCCAGGTGTTGTTCAGCCTCGACGAGGCGCGCATGCGCCTGCGCTTGCTGCAATTGCTGCGCGGCCGTTTGTGGGTCGATTTCGATATCTACACCTACGATGGCGGCATTGCCGGCTCCTTGTGCAAACGGGGTCAGTTGGTCGACGTGGCGATGAACTTCGCGGGACTCAAGCTGGCCAAGTACCAGACGCGCGACCTGGTGCGCAAGGTCGGGCAAATGGACCTGGCCGGCGTGCTCAG
The DNA here is from genome assembly GCA_036743315.1 of bacterium. Taxonomy (GTDB): domain Bacteria; phylum Lernaellota; class Lernaellaia; order Lernaellales; family Lernaellaceae; genus CALBTQ01. Next base: position 4,427 of record DAINPV010000133.1, read on the forward strand.
CGGCAATTTCGAAGCGCACACCAATCGCGCCAATCGCCGGTTGAACGAAGGCGCGCTGAACATCAACCTGGACAATCTGCAAGCTAAGAACATCAAAATCCTGGAAAAGGAATTGCCCAACATCGCTTTCGAACCGGGGAAGATGGCCTTCGAGCTCAAACGGCAGAACCTGACGGTCAAAGAATTCACGCTCAAGGGCGACAACCTGGAAGTCGGCCTGAACGGACGCGTGACCACCCGCGACGATCTGATGTCCAGCCGCATGTTCTTGACGCTCAAGATCAAGCCGTCCGAATCGATGGAAGATGCATTGGGCATCATCATGATGACCCTTAAGGAGCCCGACGCCAACGGCTTCTACCAGATTCCGCTCAAGGGCACGCTCGGCAATCCGAACGCCAAGCCCTGACCCTTGCCCATGCTGGTTATTATCATTTTATAACGCAACCATTTTGCCCCTTGTCGGCCGACGCCGTCTCATGGCAAGGTTGCGCGGATGAATCGAACGGAACTAGCACAGCGGCTGCATCGCGAGTTGGAAGCCCGCCTGGGCGTGGCGGTCAAGTTGACCGTCAACAACAACCGCAGCAGCATGATCTCCTGCTCCTGGGAAGCTGCGCGCGTCGCCATCCGACTGCATCATATGTTCCTGCTCGCCGAAGGGCCGTTTCTACGCACGCTGGCTTCGTTCTGCCGCCGCCCGACCAAACGCAACCGCGAAGCGATCAACCAGTTCATCATCGACCATACTGAGTTGATCGCCGAGTCGCCGGCCAAAAACGGTCACGACCTACCCGCTAAGACCAAAGGACAATTTTTCGATCTGCGGGAATTGTTCGACCAGGTGAACGCCAAGTACTTCAAGCGCTCATGCGACGCGGTAATCACCTGGGGCCAAAACGGCAAGCGCACAAGGCGCCGGAGCAACAAAGCATCGATCCGCCTGGGCAGCTACGACGCGCAAACCAACGTCATACGCATTCACCCGGTGCTCGACGCCGATTGGGTGCCGCAGTACGTGATGGAGACGCTGGTTTACCACGAAATGCTGCATTGGCTTTTTCGCCCACGGCAGGCCGGCGATCGGCGCGTGTTGCACGGCCGCGCCTTCCGGCAGGCCGAGCAGGCGCACCCTCGCCATGAGCGCACCAACGAGTGGATCCAGAAAAACCTCGACCGCCTGCTGCGCCGCTGATTTAAAAAACGAACTTGACAGGAAAAAATCGATAAGTAGACTATCGCCCTGCCCGCATAGAGCGGGGTCGTAGCTCAGTTGGCAGAGCACTGGATTGTGGATCCAGGCGTCCTGGGTTCAACCCCCAGCGACCCCTATAAAAAACCCGGAGCCGATGCGCCCCGGGTTTTTCATTTAATGCGCCGTTCTATCCGCGTTTGGCCAGCAGGTGGGCGAGCAGATCGTCATCGGCGACGAACACCTGCTCGCGTTGGATAAGGTCCTTGACCTGCACGCCGTTTTTATTCATCTCGTCCTCGCCGCAAATGACCAGGTGCCGCACGCCTTTGCGCAGACCATAGCGCATCTGCGCTTTGAAGCCGCTGTCGGAACCGAGGTAGATTTCCGCGGCGATGCCCGCGTGGCGCAGCCGGCGCAGCAGGCGCAGGTAGTGCGGCACCAGCGCCGGATCGAAGACCATCAGCAGCGCCTCAACCTCGCTGTCGGCCGTCTTCACCAACTCGAGTTTTTGCAGCGCGTCGAAGAGACGATCCAAGCCGATGGATGTGCCCACCGCCGGGATCGGATTGGCGTGGAAGCGGCCGATCATTTCGTCGTACCGTCCGCCGCTGGCGACCGAACCGATTTCCGGCAGGTCGAGCAAGGTCGTTTCCAGCACCGGCCCGGTGTAATAGTCCAGGCCGCGCGCCACGCTCAGGTCCATGCGCGCGCGCCCTTCGTCGATGCCGTAATCGCGCAGATGAGCGAAAACCGTACGCAGTTCGGCGACGCCCTCCGCGCCGCTGTCGCCGCGCACCAGTTCGCCAACCGCGTCGAGCTTTTGTGCGTTGTCGCCGGCGATGTCCAAAAAACGATCGATCAATGCCAGAGACGGGACGCCCAGTTGCAGCGCGCGATCGTGCTCGCCTTGCGGTCGGCGGCGCAGTTCCTCGCGTACGCCGGCGCGGCCGATTTTGTCGACTTTGTCCAACACGCGCAGCAGTTCCTTGACCAGATCGTCGCGCGTCCACGCGCCACGCGCCTGAATGCCGATCGCCGCGGCGAGGCCGTCGTGGATTTTACGATCGTTGATGCGCACGACGAATTTTTCCACACCCAGCGCTTCGAGCGCCGCGATGGTCACCGCGATGATTTCCGCGTCGGGCAAACCCGTTTTCGCGCCGATGATGTCCGCGTCGACCTGCGCAAATTGGCGGAAACGTCCGGCCTGCGGCTTTTCGCCGCGAAACACATTGCCGACCTGATAGCGTTTGAAAGGCATGAGCAAATCGGTGTTGGCCGCCACATAGCGCGCCAGCGGCACGGTCAGGTCGAAGCGCAGGGCCAGTTCTTTATCCTCTTCCGGACCGTTGAGGAAGAATACTTCCTTGTCGGTCTCGCCGCCCTCGCCCAACAGCACCTCGGCGAATTCCACGCAGGGCGTTTCCAGCGGGACGAAGCCGAACAGCTCATAGGTACGGCGGATGGCGTCGATCATCCGCGAGCGCGCCAGCATCAGCGGCGGGTGGTAATCGTTGAAACCGCCGGGCTGCGCCGGCTTGACCTTCTTCACATCAGCCATCGATCTTCCCCATTACGTCTTGCACTATCTCGTCCAATTCGCCGCCGGGACGACACAGGCGCACGGCGGCGTCGATCAAGCGATACATCACCGAATCGTTGACCCAATGATCCACCTGCCGCCGCAGCGTATGGCGCAGGCAATCGGTCAACTCGCCGGGCGCCGTTCCCCGGTCAGCGCGCAGGTCCACGCCCTGGGCGGCGCACAAAAATTCAATCGCCAGAATGGTGCGGACGTTGGCCAGCACCTTTTCCGTCGCCGCCGCGCTCAACGACGCCAGCGCGCCGTGGTCTTCGTAATCCTGACAAGCCGGCAACGAATCGGAGGCGTAGGGCGTGGCCAAGCTTTTGTTTTCGCTGGCCAATGCGGCTGCCGTGTACTGCGCCAGCATGAAGCCGCTGTTCAGCCCACGTTCGCGCACCAGGAAACTGGGCAGCCCGCCCGAGCGCGCGCGGTTGGTCATGATAAACGCATGCCGCTCGGACAGCGCACCGATTTCGGCGAGGCCCAGGCGCAGGCTGTCGAGCGCCAGCGCCAGCCGTTCACCGTGAAAGTTGCCGCCGTCCAGACACGTCGGGCCGTTTTCATCGTCGAGAATCAGCGGGTTGTCGCTGACCAAACGCAGTTCCTCGTCGATCACCTGACACGCCTGGCGAAGCGCGGTCCGAATGCCGCCGAGAATTTGCGGCAGACAGCGAATGGAAAACGCGTCACCACCCTTCCGGCAACCGACCAGTTGCGAGCCGGCGGTCCAGCGATCGAGTTGCCGCGCCACGGCCAGTACGTCGGCGCGACCGGGGCCGAGACGATGAATGCGTTCGTCGAATGCCGCACGATTGGCGCACATCGCCTCGCAGGTCAACGCGCCGGCGGCGATCGCCAGGTTGAACAGACGCGACGTTTCCCAAGCGATCAGCGCCGCGCGCGCCGCCGCCATGCTCGTACCGACGATCAGCGAAAACGATTCCTTGAGCGTCGGCCACAAGCGTTCGACGTTCGCCCGGCGCATTGCTTCGGCGCCGGTGAGCGCCTCGGCCTTGTCCTCATGCCGGCCCAGCACGGCGAAACCGGTATCGCCCTCGACCGCGCCGCCGCCCGCGCACAGCACTAGCGCGATATGCGCCAGCGGGGCCAGATCGCCGGCCATGCTCAGGTGCCCCTTGGAAGGAACCAGCGGATGCACGCCGGCGTTGAGCATCGCCGCCAACGTGCGCACTGTTTCCGGACGCACGCCGCTGTAGCCTTGAATGAGCGTATCCAGGCGCACCAGCATCGCCGCGCGCACCATGGCGGTGGACATCGGCGAGCCGACCGCCGCCGCGTGATCGACGATCACCCGGCGCGCGGTTTCCCGCAGATCGCTCACCTGCCCGCGCGCCTCGTCGTCGCTGAGATCGGCCAGCTTCCACAAGGGCACCGGACCGTCCTTTCGCTCGACGGCCAGCAGCGCCCGATAACCGCGTTCGACTTTTTCGTAAGCCGCCAAATCGATGGCTACCGCCGCATGTTCATAGGCCACCGCCGCCACCTGCTCGCGCGTCAACTCACCGCCGCGCAACGTGACCGCCGCCATCACGCTTCCTCCCCAATCACCTCGGCGAAGGCCTTGGCTTCGATCAAGTCGTGCAATCTTTCAAGCAGGATCGTCGGGGGCGCGCCGCGTTTATCCAGTTCCAACACCGGCTGAATGATTTCCAGACAACGACGCGCGCCCTCGCCGACGGCGACGCCGTCCTGTTCCCGGCGGAAGGACAGCGCGCGGGCCGCACACAGCATTTCGGCGGCCAACACGTAGCCGGCGTTGTCCACGATGCGCCGGGCGCCGCGAGCGGCGATGGGACTCATCGAAACATGATCCTCCTGGTCTTCGCAGGTGGGGATGCTGTCGACGGCGGCCGGATGCGCGACGTGCTTGCACTCGCTGGCCAGCGCGGCCGCGGTGAATTGCACGGCCATCATGCCCAGGCCCGGCCGATCGGGCGGCGCCAGCAGCGGCGGCAGGCCGAAGCTGAGCGCCTTGGTCAACAGACGGAAGGTGCGCCGCTCGCTGATGGCGGCGACTTCCGAAATGGCGATCTTGAGCGCCTCGGCCGCCAGCGCCAGCGGTTCACCGTGGAATTGGCCGGCGCTGATCGTCCGGCCGCCCGCAACCGGGATGACCAACGGATTGTCGGTGGCGCTGTTGACTTCCACCTGCAGTCGCTCGCGCACGCGCGACAGCGAATCGCGCGCGGCCCCGTGCACCTGCGGCGCGCAACGGATGCTGTAACCGTCCTGAATGCGCGTGGGGTCGGAACCGGCGGCCGCCGAGCCGCTGAGAAAACGCAGGATCGCCGCCGCGCTCAACCGCTGACCGACGAAGGGCCGCAGGCGGTGCACCTCGGGCAGAAACGCATCGGGCGTGCCGCGCACGGCCTCGACGGTCATCGCCACGGCCAGATCGGCCAGGCGGACGAGGCGTTCGGCATCCAGCAGCGCCAACAGCAGAATCGCCGCGCTGATCTGCACGCCGTTGTTGAGCGCCAGCCCTTCCTTCGCGCCCAGCACCAAGCGCGCGATGCCCTCGCGTTCCATGGCCGCTTTGCCGGAAATGCGCAGCCCTTTGTGCGTGATCACCTCGCCGCTGAGTTCGTCGCGATCATCCTCGTCGGCGGGAGGACGCGAAAGCACCAGCGCGAGGTGGCTCAGCGGCGCCAGGTCGCCCGACGCGCCGACGCTGCCTTGCGTGGGAATGAACGGA
>DAINPV010000134.1:0-9792 GCA_036743315.1 bacterium
CTGATCATGATCGGTCTGGCCCGCTGCATCGCCATGGTTATCGTGTGGAATGAACTGGCCGACGGCGACACCGAATACTGTGCCGGGTTGGTGGCGTTCAATTCCGTGTTTCAGGTTTTTTTCTTTTCGATCTATGCCTATGTCTTCATCACCGTTTTGCCCGGTTGGTTCGGTCTGACCGGCGCCGAAGTGAATATCACCATCGGACAAATCGCCAAGAGCGTGTTCATCTATCTGGGGATTCCGTTTCTGGGCGGCGTGATCACACGCTTCTCGTTGATCGCCCTCAAAGACAAACAATGGTATCACACGCGGTTCATTCCCAAGATCAGCCCGCTGACGCTGATCGCTTTGTTGTTTACCATCGTCGTGATGTTCTCGCTCAAGGGCGAATACATCGTGCAACTGCCCTTCGACGTTTTGCGCGTGGCGCTGCCGCTGTTGATTTATTTCGTGATAATGTTCCTGGTGTCGTTCGCCATGAGCAAGAAGGCCGGCGCGACCTACGGTCAGTCGGCCACGTTGTCGTTTACCGCTGCCTCAAACAATTTCGAGTTGGCTATCGCGGTCGCCATCGCGACCTTCGGCATTCATCACGGTGCGGCGTTCGCCGCGGTGATCGGGCCGTTGGTCGAGGTGCCCGCGTTGATCGGACTGGTACACGTTGCTTTATATTTTCGTCGGCGATTTTTCGTCTCCGCATGACGATGCGCCACAGGGGAGAATGCCATGAGTGAAAAACGCAACGATACGATCCGCCAAATGGTGCGCGAGAATTATGGGAAAATTGCCCGACGGGAAGGACCGTCCTGCGGCTGTGTCTCTTCTTCCTGCTGCGGTGCGCAACCCAATGAAGAAGAGATGTCTCGTCGCATGGGATACAGCGAGACAGAACTTGCGGCCATACCCGAGGGCGCCAACCTGGGCTTGGGCTGCGGCAATCCGCAAATTCTGGCGCAGTTGCACCCCGGCGAAACGGTGGTCGATTTGGGCAGCGGCGCCGGCTTCGATTGCTTTCTAGCCGCCCGCGCCGTGGGCGAAACCGGCCAGGTGATCGGCGTGGATATGACAGCCGACATGCTGTCCAAAGCGCGGGAAAACGCCGCGAACGGCGGCTTTCGCAACGTGGAATTTCGTTTGGGTGAAATCGAACATCTGCCGATCGGCGACAACATGGCCGATGTGATCATTTCCAATTGCGTCATCAACCTGTCGCCGGATAAACAGGCCGTCTTCCATGATGCGTTTCGCACGCTCAAGCCGGGCGGGCGGTTGGCGATTTCCGATGTGGTGGCGATCGCCGAGATCCCCCCGAATGTGTTGAACAGCCCGCAATATTATTGCAGTTGCGCCGCGGGAGCCGCACCAGTCGACGAGCTGAAACGGATGCTTGCGGCAGCCGGTTTTGAGGCGATCCAAATTCGCTTGAAAACGGAAAGTAAAAAGTTGATCCGCGAATGGTTCCCCGGCACCGGTGTCGAGGAAATTTTCTGTTCGGCGGATATCCAGGCCCGTAAGCCGCTACTTTGACGAACTGTTCGCTCGCTTGTGTCGTTCCCATAGGGTTTTAAGCGGGATCGAAACAAGATAGGCCAAACCGGCCAAGACGATGATCGTTGCGCCGCTGGGCAGGTCCGCTCCATAACTGAAGGCCAGACCGCCGGTGGTCAACACCATGCTCATGCCGGTCGCCAACAACATGGTGTGCCACAGCGTACGGCTGAAATTCGCCGCCATCGCCACCGGCAGCGTGAGCAAGGCGATGACCATGATGATTCCGACGACCGACACCAACAGCACAACGGTCAGCGCGGTCAACACCAATAACAGCAGGTAGAAGAACTCAATGTTCACGCCGCGCAGTCGAGCGAATTCCTCGTCGAAACAAACGGCGGTGAAGTGGTGGTAATAGGCGAAAGCGATCGCGATGACGATTAAGTCGAGCCCGGCGATCAACCACAGTTCTTTCGGTGAGACGATCAGGATGTTGCCGAACAGATAGCTCATCAGGTTTTGATCGAAACCGGGCGTCTTGGCCATGAACAAAATGCCCACCGCCATGCCGATCGCCCAGATCGCGCCGATGACCGTATCTTCGCGCTGCTTCGCTTTGAGACTGACTATGCCGATGAGCAAGGCGGCGAAAATGCCCGCCGCAACCGCACCGTGGAACGGATGAAGAAACGACCAGCCGTAAACTTTGTTCAGGTATAGGGCCAGACCCATGCCGCCCAGCACCGAATGTGCGATGCCGCCGGCCAGATAGGTGATGCGCCGCACGACCACATAAGTGCCGACCACGCCGCAGGCTACGCTGGCCAACAGACCGGTCAGCAGCGCGAATTGCAAAAAATCAAAACGAGCCATATCGGTGAAGAACTGCATCAACATTTCACCTCGCGGTCGTTCTGTCGTTGATCGTGCAGAATCACGCGCATCTCGCGTCGGTAAAACTCCGCGTCCATTTCGGCGGGCACATCGCCGGTCGGGTGTACGACCACTTTGCGGTTGACGCACACCACGCGGTTGACGAAGGACGAAACGAAATTCAGATCGTGCGAGACCATCAGAATCGTCAGATGTTCGTTCAACCGGTGCAACAGCCGGTAGAGATCCTTCTCGGCGGACGGATCGAGGTTGGCGGTCGGTTCATCGAGAATCAGCAAATCCGGATTGGTCGCCAGCGCACGGGCGATCAACACCCGTTTGCGTTGTCCACCCGACAATGTGCTGAACGGACGCATCAGATAATCTTCCAGATCGACGTCGGCCAAGGCTTTGACCACCGCGTCGCGATCGCGCCGGTTGTAGCGGCCGAACCAACGATGCTCGTGCAGCCGACCGATTAGCACCACATCCTGCACCGTGATGGGAAAGTGCTGGTCGAAATCGGTGTGCTGCGGCATGTAACCGATGCGCGCCCGCGCGCGATCCGGCGTGCGGCCCATCACCGCCACCGCGCCGCGTTGCGGTTTGAGCAGGCCGAGAATCAACTTGAGCAGGGTCGTTTTCCCCCCGCCGTTGGGCCCGACGATGGTCACGAAGTCGCGCACGTCGATGTTGAGATCGACGTCGTGCAGCACGGTCTCGCCGTTGTAGGCGAAGTGCAGATCGCTGATAGTGACGGCCGGAGTTAGGTCGATCATGGCATGGCTCCCACGATGGCCGTCGCCATTTTCCGCAGGTTGTTGAGATAGTCCTTCGCTAGCGGGTCCAGCGGCACGATGACGCCGCCGATCGAAGCGGCGATCGTGCGCGCCGTATCCTGCGAAAATTGCGGTTGCACGAAAATCGCCTTCACCTTCTCCCGGCGGGCCAGATCGATCCAACCGGCGAGCTGTTTCGCATTCGGGCTTTTTCCCTCGGCCTCCACCGCGATCTGCCTGAGTCCGTATGCTTCCGCGAAGTAACCATATGCCGGGTGAAACACCATAAACGAACGTCCCTGGTACGGTTTGAGTTGCGCGGTCAGGTCGCGATGGAGTTGATCCAGGTCAGCCGCCAGTCGGGCGAGATTAGCGCGGAACATTTCAGCCAAATTCGGCCGCAACCGCGCCAACTCGTCGGTCATGTTGAAGGACATGATGCGCGCCTTTTGCGGATCGAGCCAGATGTGCGGGTCGATATTGAATTCCGGACGATGGCCGTCGTGATGGTGCTCTTCGCTGCCGCGCAGGGAAATGCCGCGTTGCGATTCGACCACGTTCAGGTCCTTGAACGAGCGTTTGATTTTTTCCATCAGATGAAACTCGAAGGGCATGCCGATCGGGAAATACACGTCGGCTTGCGCCAACTGCGCCATTTGCTTGGGCGTGGGTTCGTAGGTCTCATGCGATTGGCCCGGGCCGACCAATACCTGCACGTTTACTTCCTGACCGCCGATACGCTCGACGAAATACGCCTGCGGAAGAATGCTGACGAAGACGTTCACTTTCGCCCAGGCTGCCGGGACGATCATGATCACAAGAAGCAAAGCCAAGAGAATACGCTTCATGGTATGCCTCACGTTTTCGATCGTTTGCGTTGACTGTCGCAAACCAAGTGCAATTCATGGCACTCTTTGCACTCGATCAATTGGTGGTGCTTGGTGAAATCTTCCCAGTGCTTTTTTTGCTCGGGCGAGAGGACGCCGGTGCCTTGGCATAACGGGCAAACGTTGTTCAGCGCCGTTTTGATGGCGTTGCGGATGAACTCGGAACGATTGGGCATCCGGCGCAATTCCGCCAACAACACCTGATCGACCTTGAAGGTGACGATCTCGTCTTTTTGCGGTTTCATGAATCGCCGTCCTTGAGTAGTAGTACAAAGTATTCCCAGCCAATTAATAATTCGTATTACCAAATTGTCAAACCGTGTGTCCATCAGTAAAGTAAAATTGTTAATTCTTTCGACCCGAGGTGAGGCGATGCTTGGTAAATCCCAAATGGCGGTACAACAGCCCGGGAAAGTACGCCGCAGGTTTTCCGCGATGAAGTTTTATTTGCTGAGTTGGCTTTCGGTGACCGGTTTAACGGCCACTACCTCCGTTTGCCCGCTATGCGGCCAGGCGGGCTGCCCGGTGGGATTGGGGCAGGCCGCCGGCTTGGGCTTGATCGCGACGCTCGTTCTGGGGGTGTTGATTAAATTGGGTCTGGCCAAACCGAAAACACCCGATGCCGCGCCGCATGATCATCGCCATCCGCCCCACGTTTAGTCCGTCATTGCCAGTTATCCCGCTTCACGTTAAAGTTCCCTGTCCGTTACACAAAGATGATCGCAAAGGAGACTTTCATGCCGCGCCAAACGTCGACCAGGATCAATGAAGAAGCTTACATCCAGGAGTTGATTTCGCGCATCGTCGCCGAATGCCCGCGCCGCCAGCCGACCAGTCCTGACGAGCGCAAGGCGCAAGAAATCATGCAAGCCGAATTCGCCAAGCTCGATTTGGACTCCTACTTTCACGATTTCAAGTTCAACGACAGCTTGTATAAAAACATGGCGCTGCATTTCGGTTTGGGCACGCTGGGCACGATGGTGTCCGGTTTGATCCCGCCGTTGGGTTTTATCCTCCACAGCCTGGCCGCGTCATCCTATTGGGCCGATTCCACGCGCAAAGCCTATATTCTGCGCCGGGTGTTTCCGTTCAAACCATCGCAAAACCTGGTGGTGACGATTCCGGCCCGAAGCGAAATGAAATTGCGGATCGTCATGCATGCACACGCCGACGCGGCCTTCACCGGCCTGTTGTTCAATCCGGAATTCATCCGCCGCTTCGGCAAGGAGCCGCCTAAAGCGCTGAGTTTCCTCAAGCGGTCGATGAGTTTCACAACCAAGACCCAAGCGGCGCTCGCGGGCATCGATTTGTTCAAGACCTTCGCCGGGCCGTTGGCCTGGCCCTTGCGGCCGTTGGAAGCGGCGCTGACCGTGCCGGCGCTGCTGGCTTTCGTGTTGAATATGCAGATTGTCTTGAAGAACGAAATCGTACCCGGCGCCAACGACGACCTCAGCGGCGTGGCGGCGTTGCCGTTGCTCGCCCAACGTCTTCTGCCGCGGAAGCGCGACGACGTCGAGTACGTGTTTATCGTCACCGGCTGCGAAGAGGCGAGCCTGGGCGGCGCTGATGCGCTGGCCCGCGACATGCGAAACCAGTGGGACCCCCAGAACACCGTCGTCTTCGGCCTGGACGGCATTACCTGCGGGCAACTGCATTATGTGACGCTGGAAGGCGAGGTCAAGGCGATGCCTATCGCGCCTTGGTTGATCGATCTGGCACAACAGGTGGCGGCTGCCGAACCGCGTTTCAATGAGGTGCGTGGTTATGAGATGATGGTCGGCGGCACCGACACGGCTGCCTTCCTGGCGCGTGGCTACGAGGGCATCACCTTGATCTGCCTCGATCCGGAAATCGGCGCGCCGTTCAACTATCATATGCCGCAGGACACGCCGGAAAACCTGGACGCCAAGCAGGTCATTTTCTCGCTCGATTTCGCCGAAAAAATGATCGCGGCGATTGTCGATTACAAACTCGGTTGAAATGGATGAGCAGCCCGGAAAAACGCGCCTATTTCGATTCCATCGCCGATAAATGGGACGGTTGGGAGGATCTTGTCGCGCTGCCGGGCCGTTTGCGCGAGGGATTGTCGGCCTTGGGAGTGCGGCCGGGCGAAACGGTGATCGACCTGGGGTGCGGCACCGGTAATCTCACCGCCGTGCTGGTAGAGATGGTCGGCGAGCGCGGCTGCGTGATCGGCGTCGATTTCTCCCCGGTTATGCTAGCCCGCGCACAAACGAAACTTTCCTTGCCGCGGGTGCGTTGGTTGTGCGAAGAGGCGCACCGGTTGTCGGTCGATGCACAAAGCGTGGATCGCGTCGTGTGCTTTTCCGCCTGGCCGCATTTCGATGAGCCGCTTCGCGTGGCCGGGGAAATCTTCCGCCTACTTAAACCGGGCGGTCACGCACATATCTGGCATCTGGCCGGCCGCGAGGTCATCAACGAGGTTCATTGTGGGCAGGGGGAGCCGATCGGCCGTGATTGGCTGCCGCCGGCAGTCGAGGTCGCGCAATTGCTGCGGGACGTCGGTTTTCTCATCGAGCGGATTGTCGACGAAACGAAGAGTTATTTGGTGTCTGTAATTAGGCCATAATCGACCAATCGTTTATTAATACGCTCTTTCTTTTCAGGGCGTTCACGAGTAAACTCATGCACTCAAAGTTGAATATATTCGTAACAACGTTATCGATACTGGAGGGATAGATGATTCGTCGCTTGATGATTTTATTGGCGTTGGCGGCGCTGCTGGCATTCGCTGCGACGGCGCTGGCCGAATACGGCGAATGGGAAGACCTGTGCGGACTTGATCCGCCGGGCTACAGCAACGCTTTGTTCATGGACGGCGTGGCCACCAGCGAAACGACGGTTTACACCATCGGCATGCACCAGCCGACGCTGGACGAGCTGGTTTATAGCTGGGTTAGTTCCGATGGCGGCTACAATTGGGACAAGATCGTCAGTTACCGCTACGGTATGGACGATTGCGACATCATGAAAATGATGAACTTCATGATCGCCCTGGGCGCCGGCGATGACGACTCGGCGGTGTTCGGTGGCTTCGGCATCAGCGACCAGTGCATTGCCAACCTCGAACTGCCTTGGTGCATGTTCCTGTGCATGTTCACGCTCGGTCCGAAGATCATGTTCACCGACGACGGCGGCGCCCATTATTACGAGGCGCAAACACCCTTCGTTTTCGGCAGCGCCGTGGTGGCCATGACCCACGCGGAAGAAGACACCTACTACGCAGTCGGCGACACCGGTCTGGCTCTCAAGAGCGAGGACGGCGGTAAAGTGTGGGAACGTATTACCTCGCCGAATGCGGAGACCAGCTTCAACGATGTGCAGTTCTTCGATGCCGACACCGGCTACGTCGCCGCCGGCGATCCCGAACCGGAAACCAAACTGGCCCCCAACGCCGGCGAGGAAGACAAAGTCTGGCACGCCTACGATCGCATCACACGCCACGTGCGTTACCTGAAGGACCCGCAATTCCGCAACGAAGTGCGTGCTCTCAATGCCAAGCGCGACCTGTCGGACAAGGGCCTCAACGGCCGCTTGTACAAGACTACCGACGGCGGCGAAACCTGGGAATTGCTCTATGAGAAGCGGCTGGAATCGTTCATGTACATCATGATGCTCGACGAGGAACGTGGCTGGCTGGTCGGTTCGCCGATCGACGGCACGTTCCCCGATTTCACGCTCTACAAAACCGCCGACGGCGGTTACACCTGGGACGATTACACCGACCGCGTGCCGCTGGAAGACATGGGCAACCTTGCGTTCGGCATCATGGGCTTCTCGTTCAGCCCGAGCGGCACCACCGGGTTTATCGGCGGCGCCGGTCAGCAGGCGGGCGTGGCCTACAAGTCGTTGCTGTTTTATTCGGTCGACTCCGGCGAGACCTGGCACTTCGATGAAGAATTGCTGCCCTGGGGGCATCCGATCACCAACTTCACCTGGGCGCATGAAAAGATGGCCTATGCGGTGGGCGGCGATCTAGCGGCCTATCGCTACACGCAGGTCAACCAGCCGCCGATCGCCCTGGCCGGCGACGATATTACCGCCTATGTCGGCGATCTGGTGATTCTGGACGGCTCGGATTCTTACGACCCGGACGGCGATGCGATCACCTATGATTGGTCGCAGGTTTCCGGTCCAAATGTTGTGTTGACCGGGACGGACGGCTCCGCCCCGTCGTTCGCCGCCGCGGAAGCGGGCGAGCATCTCTTTGAGCTGGAAGTCAGCGACGGCCAGGAAAGCGCCGCCGATCAGGTGAAGGTGATCGTGTTGGCCACCGGCGACGACGATGACGACGACGATGACGACGATGATGACAACGACGATGACGATGACGACGATTCGACGCTCAGCGACGACGATGACGATGACGACAATGATGACGACGGCTGCGGTTGCTGATTAAACCGATGAACCATACGAAGCCGGCGGAGTTAACCTTCGCCGGTTTCTTTTTTATTGGGCTGGTAAACGATATCGTAATGCTTAGCATGGATCGATGACCGGGAAACGAAGGAGGTCTCGCGTGCGCCATTTCTTACTGTTGCTGTTGTTGGCGACCGCCTTTGTTGCGGCGTTCGGTTGCGGTCGGGACGATGACGACGATGCAGGCGATGACGATTCCGTCGCCGATGACGATGACGATTCCGTCGATGACGATTCCACCGCCGATGACGACGATGACGGCGATTTGTTGCTCGCCGGCGTCGCCGACGACTTTCTGGACGTACCCATCGGCCTGCCCATGGGCGGCTTCGGCATGCGTGTGGGGCCGAAAACCCCGTACAATCGAATGATGGGCGGCACTTCCGGGTATCTGGATCGGCCCAACGTTAAAGCACTGGTGCTGCAGCGCGGAACACGGCGCATCGTTATCGCCAAAGGTACGCTGCCGTGGGTGACCGAAAGCCTGCGCACCCAGGTGGTTGAGCAGGTGCTGGCGCGCACGGGCATCGATCTGGACCGCACGCTGATTTTTCTGGGAACGCACACGCACAGCGGACCGTCGCGGTTCATGGCGACGCCGACGATCATGGGCGTGGCGGGCATGGACATCTACCATCAGGCGATTGTCGATCGACTGGCCGTTTCGGTCGCCGAGACAATCGTGGCGGCGATGGACGACCTGCAGCCGGCGAAGATCGGTTTCGGTTATCGCGAGCCCTTCGATCCCGATTATCTGCTGACCGCCGACCGGCGCTGCAACGACGGCCCTGGCGACTTCAAGGAAAACCGGTTGTGGGTGGGGCGCGTCGAAAACGGCGACGGCGAACCGCTGGCCGTGTTGATCGGCATGGCGATGCACGGTGTGATTTACGGATACGCCGATTTTCAGATGACCGGCGATGCGCCCGACGCGGTCGAACGCGCGGTGGAGAAACTGTATGACCGACCGGTGACCGCCATTTACGTGCAAGGCTCGGCGGGCGACGCGGTGCCGCAGATGTGGAGCTACCTCGGGCATCGCCGCGCCCAAATCAACGATTGGATCGGTTACAATATCGCGCAGATTGTGCGCGAGGTCGAGCAGACCATCGTCACGCAGGCGCAACCCGAGCTGAAAATCATCACCCAGCGCTACACGCACGACCGCGAAACGCTGGGCTATCAGCCCGGCGAATTCGGCGCGTACAACCTGGCCGGCGAATTTCAGGAATACCAACGCGGGGCAATGCTGTGCGGCACGTTGCCTTCCAAGAGCCACGGCAGCGTTGCCGATTGCGACGCACCCGACACCACGC
>DAINPV010000135.1:0-9697 GCA_036743315.1 bacterium
GACCAGCGGTTGCCCCTCGCCGACCGCATAGTCGACAGACAAATGTTTCCAGAGCGAATCGTCGCTCAGGTTGACCGCGCTGACGCCGTCGGCGGTGGCGGCGATGAACGAGCCATGGCCGTCCACGTCCGGGCCGACGGTCATTTTCGCGTTGGTCGTGCAGGCCACGGCGGTGATCGCGTCGCTGGTTCCCGCCAGCACGGGGAACAAGCCGTCGCCGCTCGCCGTCGTGTAAGCGCCGCGCACATATCCGCCGTCTTCGCTCGTCGTATGGTTCGATTCGTCGGTGTCCGCCAGCCACATGCCCACGCCGAAACCCAGCACGGCAGTGGTCGTGCCGGCGACGCTCGTGCCGGCGGCCAAGGCAAAGTCGACGATTTTTTCCCGGGGCAACGCCGACGAATAGCACGATGAACAGCCGCTCCAGCCGCTCGTTAGATCATCATAATATCCTTCATGATCGTAAGCGGAGTCGTCCGAATAAAACACCAGCTCGATCAAGCCCGGCGAGGTCGCGCAGCCGGTGAACTGGTGGAATTGCGTCCACGTTGCCTGCAAATCCTGCTTGTAATATGTGGTGATCGTGCCGCCGACACGCGCGATGCGCCACCACCAGGCGTTCGGCGTAAAGCCGAGGTTGTATTGGTCGGTCGTCGCTTCGGTGGCGGAGGTCGTGTACAGGCGATTGAACGAGCCTTTGAGAATGCGCCGTTCCAGGTTGACGTACGTGCGCCACCAATTGCCCGCCGAGCTCGCTTCCTGCGGAAAAAAGACGGTCAGCGAATTTCCCGCCGTCCGACCGTTGCTCAAATTCGTATCGTAGTCGCTGGTGATCGCGCCTTTCAGGCTGAGATCGAAATCGCCCGCAAACAAGCCGGTGCGCAAGACCCGCGCGCTGCCGACGACGCCGCTCGTCGCGGTCGAGCCGCTCATTTCCAGCCGCTGGTTTTGTTCGGCCACTGCGCTGCCGGCGGCGTTGCCGTATTTGTTCCATCCGACCAAGTCGTTGTCGGCGAAGTCGTCGGCCAGCGAACCGGCGACAGTACAATCGAACCACCAATCGTCGGCGGCGATCGCCTCGGCGTCGTACACCACGTTGAGCAGATTGCCGCACGCGATATAAAACTGCGCGCCGCCGAGCCCTTTGACGGTCAGATCCTTAGCGAAGCACCAGGAAGCCGAATCGTACGCCACGCCTTCGGTCATGTTGATCACCGTGACGCGATCGTTGCCCGTCGCGGCGTTGTCGCAACACGCGACGGCCAGCCAAGCGTCGCCATCCGCGGACGAGGTCCAGCCGTACAAGTCGACCACGTTGTCCGAAAACAACGCCGGCGTCGCGGCCGACGTGTAATGCGCCGTCCAGGAAGCCGGGGTGAGATCGCCGTTGGCCGCCGCGAGGTTTTCCGGCAGCGCCAATTGGAATACGCCGCCGCCGTCGACACCCAGGTACAAATGGTCGCCGACCTTGACGACGTGTTGGAATCCGCCGCTGCGCGCGGCGTACCCGACCTGAATCGCCGCCGTGTCGTTGACGATCACCACGTCCGCGTCGGTGGCGTAGGCGAACAGACGCGCAGACGTCGCCCCGGGAGCCGTCCAGGCATACACGTCGCGCACGTTGTTCGATCCTTGCAGCACCGCATCGCACCAATTGGGCGCGGCGGTTGTTTTATGGCCGTGGGTATACAAAAAGCCGTTGGTTGCCATGGACGATCTTCTCCTTTGCAAGAAACGTGGGTTGGCGCGTCAGGGCAGGATCCGCCGATTGCGGTCGGTCTCGCGGCGCAAAATTTCGATGAGAGGTTCGGCGATGCGTTCGGCCGTGCGGCGCGCATCGTCGCCGTTTTCGACGCGAATCGACACATTGAACGTCGGCCCGCCGGCCACGCGGCCGTCGCGGTTGAGCGCGTCAAGCGTCTCGCGGCCAACCGCCCGCACCGCCTGCTTACGCACGACGTATTCGCCGCGTTGCAGAATCGCCGGGTGCTCGTCGTAAGCGAACGCGCCGCGGTGATGGCGCGGCCAGTTATCGACGAGGCCGCCCTGGTGAAACGCGCCGCCGGTCAGCACCGACAACACGACGCCGCCCGACGACATCCCGCCGGTCAGCGCCGCCATCAGCCCGCGCACGATCAACAGTTGCGCCGCCGTGGCGAGAATCTGCTTGAGCACCGCCTTCCACGCGTCGCGCCACTCATAGGTGCCCTCGACAAGGTGTTCGGCGATGCCGTCGCCGATCGCGTCGATCGACGCGGAAAACATCGTGTGCGTCAGGTCCGACGCCTCGCGCGCCCGGGTGATCCACTCCTCGAACGCCGCGCGGCTCATCCCGCGCATCTCGTCGGCGGCGTAAGCGTAGGATCCGCCCATCGCGTTCTTATCGTCCGAACGAACTTCCTCCGGCACACCATTGCCGAAGCTCCGGCTCATCTCCGCGTGCGACTTGAGCCACGCGGTTTTCATCTCGTTCGTCGACTTGACCACCTGCTTCTGTTCGGCGCGCAACGCCTCGTAGCGGGCGATGATCGAATCCAGGTTGCGCATCTGTTGGCGATAGGACGTCTCCGCATTCATGCAAAACTCTCCTCTCCCGTCCCCGACGGGCCAGGCGTTATCGGAATAAAATATTTTGGAAATATTGTTGGCGATGCCGCCGCGTCAGATTCCTCAAAAGGCAATCATATTGTGCACGACCAGCGGCAGCATCCACAGCTGGCTGAACAAAAACAGCGCCACGGCGGTCGCCCGGCGCAACGGACGATAACGCGCCGATTCATCAAGCCGGTAAAAACCACCCACCAGACAACCGGCGATCAATAACGTGAGGCCGATATACCAGACCGCGAGCGGTACATATTCTTGCAGAAACGAAGGACATATTGGAAATGACAACTGACATAATGCTGCGGCCAGCTTATGCAACGGATTGGTGAATTTCAAATCCTGCGCCCGCCCTTCGCCGACCAAAGCAATCACGATCGGCGCCCAGATCGTTGCCGTCAATAAAAGCAACGAACCGATCCCGGCTACGACAAGTGATCCGAGCAACAAACCCAAACATGAAAAGAAACGAACAACGGAACGCGGCAGCAGGCGCGATAAAAAAACAAGCTATGCCGGCCGTGAAAAAACCCAGCCAACCGCACATCGCCGGTCCGATCGCCTCAGTGTTCGGCCGGACCCACAGCAGTCCGCCGCCCAATAAAAAGATGAGACTCAATCCTGCGCACAATCCGAACAATTTCGTTTTCATCTTCATTTCCGCTATGGGGATACGCTATTCCATTAATATTTATTCGTAACTTTTTTCGATTTCTTCATCGCCCAACGACGATGCAGAGAACCATTCTATCCATTTTTTCTTAACCGGAAACAACAATATCAGCCAGCTCGCCGCGAAAATCGCTCCGACCGCATCCATAAATGAAATGAAAACGGCAAAACCAAAAATACGCATCGAGAGGAAAGAAAACATCCATTGATTCTTTTTTGATGCTTGCCGCGCACCTAACAATAAAAAAATGAATGTGACCAAGGTCGCCAACACCAAACCGACGTTCGCATAATTGTAATAATGCCGATCAACAAATTCCCATACCCATGACAAAACCACGTATGGGCTTTCTGTCATCGAATAAAGCTGCCAACGAATTTCAGCAGCGATGAGCACTAGCATGCCAAATAGCGAGGCAACCTTAAGAAATATATTTACCTTTCTCGCCTGGACAGGCATTCTACGAGCGGCCAGAAAATCACCACCAATTACCAATATCACTGCAAAAAAAATCGGAGGTATAAACGATTCTGTCAAAATGAATATTGAGATAAAATGCAGTAACCACCAGAAAATGCCTAGTTGCATTGCAAAAAATCTTGTTCCATTGGATCGATTTATGAAATAAAAACCGATTAGGAATCCAACCAACAATATTTCAACCAGCACCGATACGACCAGCATCCTTGTCGATTTCATCGCTTCAGCAAAAAGATATAATAACGGTCCGTTTAGCAGAAACAACATTCCTAAAAGAAAAAAAAGCGGCAATCCAGTCAACCAATTTCTACCGGCATGATTTTGATTTCTTCCCATATCTTCCCCTCGGTTGGGATCCAAGGATCAAATTTCCATATTCCACTAACAAGAGTAGTAGCATCTGCATATCGAAAAAACAAATAACAATATGCATGATATTCAAATCCAAATACATCATCTACACGATAGTCCGGTTTAAAAAATGAAAGGTTATGATTGTTAATCCACGCATCGAATATTTTTTGCAGCTCTTCCGCCTTTTTTCCACATGGCTTCGTTTCCACATAATAGCGTTTCAATTTTTTAATTTCATCCAAATCCTTTTTCATTAAGTCGCAACTCCGCTTACAATTTGGATAAAGCGAATATGCATAATAATTTAATTTCTCCAATTTGTTCGCCAACCAATTGAATCCACTAATACCATTAGCAACAACATGATGATACTTTTGTATTTTATTTGCATAACGATAAAACAAATTTTTCAAATTATTAAGTTCACTATCAAACTCTTCCTTCTTGCCGACATCCAATCCTAACAAAATAAGATGGTCGTCGACTGTCGGAAAATATCCCATTACTTACCTCCAAGGCCAAGTTCAATTTCCACATTTGCTCTACGACCGAAATTGTGCGACTACCCTTTCTCGCTCCGGCTTAAACAATTCTTGACGAACTATTTCTATCGCCCGCATCGTCCGCGCCTCCTGCTCGCCCGCGCCGCCGGAGCGCGGCAGCAGGCTGTGATCGCGCAGGCGCACGTAATCGCGCAACGCGCGGCGGGAGAAGGGCGAGATTTCGGCCACCGGACAGCGGCTGACGACCAGGTCGTCCCACACCTCGCGAAACGACGGATTGCTCGCGCCGTCGCAGTTGCGCAGGCGGCGCAGGTCGTACGTGCAGGCGGCGCACGACCGGCCGCGCGGATCGGCAAAGAACCGCGCGGCCAGTTTCAGTTTTTTATTTCGCCCTCGCTCAGCGTGCTCAGATCGCGGATCGCGGTGAGGATCTCCTTGTACAGCGCGTTGAACGTGCGCGGCATCTGGTTGCGCGCGGCGAGAAACGCGGCGGCGTCGGCGATCGTCTCCCCGTCGGCGAAGGCCAGGTTGTCGATGCGCTCGACGTGATCGGCAAAGATGCGCGCGTCGACCGCCGGATTCGCCTCGATCGACACCGTGCCCGTTTGCGGGTCGAACTTGCTTTTGAATTCGTCGTACAGATCGCACGCGGCTTCGGTCATCGGCCGCAGGAAAAACGTAACCGGCCGGTACGCCGGATCGGCCGCGTGCTTGTCGCGCTCGCCCGCGAAGGCGGGCACGTATGGGCGCGCATAACCGGCATCGAGTCGAGGTACTTGCATGACGGCCTCCTCACAAAAACGCGATGATCAATTCGTCGTCGCCGTTGGTTTCCAGCGCCGGACCTTCCAGCACCAGTGGCGTTTCCGCGTCGGCCGGAGCATCGATCTCCGGAATGTTGGGAGCAAACGCCGGCGCGTAAATCGCGAAGGTCGCCCCGGGCCGATCGCCCGCCTGCAGCAACACCGGCAACGTACCGCCGCTTTTCGCCCGCACGATCAGCGCGCCGGTATCGCCGGTGAGAAATCCCTCCAGGCGCATCGTCGCCTCGCGTCCGGCCGGATACGCAAAGCCCATCGCCGTCGCGCTACCGAAATCGTCGTTGCGCAGTTTGACGTTCTCGACGATCGTCGCTTCGCCCGCCGTGATCGTAAAGTTCGCGCCGTCGAGCAAACACCGTCCGCGCACGCCCGCGATCGGCGAACCGGACGTCGACGGCGTCGGACGATACGGCGCAATGACCGCCGCGGCCTCGTGCGTCGCTGCCGACGTCCCCGCTTCGGCGCGCACCACCGTCAGTGTTTTGGCCGCGCTCGTCACCGCCGCAATCTTCATCGCCTCGTCGTCGATGGCGATCCAGGCGCCCGCTTCGAAAACATCCTCGCCCGTGTAGACCAACGTCGTCTGCGCGCCGTCCATGGAGCTTTGCAACGCGGCCGTTCCGGCGAAGGCCAGGTCCTTGCCTTGCCCCTGCACGCGGCACTTGGCCATGTCGCCCGCCGCCAGCGAGAAATTCCATTCATTGGGCACGCAGCCGCTCGCCGTTTGCGCTTCCTGATCCAGCAACCGATGCAGCGTCAGCGCCTGATTCGGCTCGGTCTGCAACCGATAGGTCACCGCCTGATGCACCGGGTCGCCGATGGTCGGGGCCGACGGCAGCGCCGGCGTCCAGGTCACCGCCCCCGACAGATCGTCGACTGTCTGCAGGCAAACCGCGTACAGCGAATCGTCGATGACCAGACCGACGATATCCCCCGCCGCCATCTCGCTCACCGACGACAAGGTCGCGCCGCCGACGCCCGCCGCGCCCGCCACCGTCGCCGCGTTGCTTACCCGCGACGAAAATGTGGCCGCCAGCAACGCCGCGATATCCGGGGCCGCACCGCTGGAGCCGCTGGGAATCACATAGCCGTCGATCGACCACTCGACGCTGCGTTTGCCGCGCACCTGCTCGGCCAGGCCGCGGGTGATTTTCCGATCCGCGCGCGGCGTGCGTTCCTCGTTGAGCGCCAGCGTGCAGGAAAGATGCTTGATCGCTCCCGCGCCGCCGGGCACGACGGGTGTGCCGTAGGTCGATTCCGTCAGCGCATACAACTGTTCCTTGCGTCCCAAACTGATCGTGGACATTTCGCTCTCCTTTGGTTCCGGCCGCGACGGCGCTTCAGCCCCGCCCCACCGCCGGGGATTGATCGAGATTCAACAGGCCCGCGCGCAACAACAGCGCCCGTGCCTGATGGCACAAATGGCTCGCTGCCACGCCCATCTCGGCCTGATCCAGCGCGCCGAGGTTGACGCCACCGGCCAGGTACAGCGCCTGCTCGCCCACCGCCGCCAGCACCAACGAGGGCAGCGGCCAAAGCAGCAGATACTGCGATGATTCATCGGGCGCGACCGTCAGTATCGAGGCGAAGGTCAGCGTGCCGCTCGCCTGCGTAAACGAGGCGATGCCCGCCCACTGCCCCTCACCCGCGCCGGCGATGATGAACACCGAGCCGCCGGCGAATAGATCGTCCGGATAGCTTTGCAGCGCCGCGTCGACCAGCGTGCTCGTCGTGCCGGCATCCGCGCGGCCGAATTGATGCAAATGATCGGTCGTCGGCACGGGCAGCCCCTGCAACCACGTGTTGCGCAGCGACGGCAGCAGCGGCGGTCCCGCCAGCGGACAGGCTGCGATGTGCCGCGACGCCGTGCAGGCCAGCGTTTCCTTGTTCGCCGTCGATTGGCCGGTCCAGGCCGCGCCGTGACGATGATGCAGCGCATAGGCGTCGATTGCCGCCGTCGTGACCAGACTGCCGGCCTGCGGATGGCCGAGAATCGCGTTGATCGCCATGATGCGTCTCCTTGTCCAAAAGGCCGGGAGGCGTTGCGGCCCCCCGGCCAGGGGGGAAAGAAAGGTCCGTCAGCGCCTACGGACCGGCAGGGTCACGCGTTGGTCTGCAGGTCGACCCCGAACGTGTCGCGCAGTTCGGCAAAGCCGTAAATCACATCGACCGTCACCAGGGTGCCCAGGTACTGCGGCACGTAGTTGGCCTGCACGCGCGGCCCGAGCTGAATGGCCAGACCGAACGCGCCCTTCTGGAACAGCAGGTTGTGGTGGAGGTAATCGGGGCTCGTGCCGCTGCGCACGACGTTGCCCGACACGTAGACCGGCACGCCGTACAATTCGCCGAGCAATCCGGTTTTGGTCGGCAGCGCTTCGCCGTTCTGGCCGACATAGCTCATGCTGACGAACTCGGCCGTGCCCAGCATTTCATTCTTCTGCAGCGGCGAGATGATCAGCGCGCGCTCGGTCAGCGGCGCGCCGGCGTTGTCGAGGTACTGAATGCCGTCGCGCAGATCGGCCGCGACGATCGCGTCGCCGCAGCTCACGTACTGCGTCAGCCCGCTGTACAGGCCCAGCAGCGCCTCATCGATCGCCTTGGCGATCGCGTAGCCGGCCTTCTTGGTGTACACCTCGCGCAGGCTCTGCTTGGCCTGCACCGCGACGATGTCCTCGATCAGAAAGCTGACTTCCTTGTGCTGATTCAACGCGATGTCGACCTTGCCTTCGGTGTTGGCCTGCGGCGTCACTTCGGTGTTCGCGGTTTTGTTGTTGGCGGAAAAATCGGCCACGGTCGGCACGTGGATGATGTCGCCCCCGCCGGCGGCCGCATCGTCGAACCGCGTGACCAACTCGGCCATGACCAGGTTGGCCTCGGCTGCCTCGATGACGTCCAGCGTCCACAACTCCGGAATGAAATTCGCGGCGGTCGTGGTCGTGACGTGATTGGATCCCAGACCCATGATGGTCCTCCTTGTTTACGTTGTTGTGGAAACGGTTCAGTGCCCGAGTTCGGCGGCCAGCCGCTCGAGCTCCGGACGCAAGCGCCGCAGGTCCTCCACGCCGAGGTGGCGCAACGCCTCGGCGGTCAGCGGCAAGCCGGGCACGCCCGGCCGTCCGCCCGCGCCGGTCCCCGCGCCCGCGGCGACCAGGTTGGGGTTGTCGGCCAGGTACGCGGCGACGCCCTTGGCGATCTCCGCGCCGCGATAGACGACCTTCCGGCCGGTCTCGTCGTGCAGACCGAGCACCGGCTGCGGTTCGCCCTCGCCGTCCTCCCAGGCGATGCGGTCGGCCAGCAGATCGACGACCTGCCGCGGCTTGTATGCGCCGCGCTTGACCGCCGCTTCCCACAGCAGCCGCTCCGCCTGTCCCCGTTTGAAACGCTCCTCCCAGGCCCGGGCGCGCTCGGCCCACCGGTCACGCTCGGCGCCCAGTTCGGCCTTCACGCCCGCCACGGCCTCGGCGATTTCGTCGCGGCGCGGCGAAGACAACGTTTCGATCTCCTGCCGCAACTGCGCCGTGCGTTGATCGATCTCCTCCTCCAGCCGCTTGTCGAAGCCCGCACGTTCGCGCTTGAGCCGATCCTCGACGATGCGGTCGATCTGCCCCTGCAGCGTGGGGAAGCGTTTGATCAATTCGCGCAGGCCCGGCAGGTCCGCGCCGGCGGTTTCTTCACGTTCGTTTTCGGTGACAGGGTCCATGCAAACCTCCAAAGTTCTGCCGCCCCGCCGCGTGGAGTAACGCGCGGGGGTAAAATTTTTCGAAGATTGTTTTGGTTAGTAAGTAGAAAGGGATGTGATCAATAGGCCTATGGTCGGGAAATATCAGGAATCAGGCAAAATGGTTCCCACCCAAACGAAATTGATGAAAGCAGCGGTGATGATCGCCGCTCGATGCCATCGATTGAGTCGTTTCACGCGCTCCATCGCAGAATCCGTAAAAGGGGTGCCGCAATTACCGTCAGCAGCAGCGGCTTGACGATTAAACCGCCGCTAACAACCCAAAAAAGCTGTATAGAAACCAGCATGACGATCATCCAGGAAACTTCCGACCATTGCCGACGCCACGCGCCGAGCCAGAAGATCATCAAGGACGCATAGACGATCGTCGCAACGGTATTGAAAAACATTTCGTTTTGCGCGCCGGGCAGCGACGAGACGCGCCACAATACGAGCCACGGCGCGATTCCCAGTGTCATTTGTTGCCGGAGGTTCCACCGCCGCTTTTGTCGTTCGCTTTCGACCACAGCGAGATAAAGCAACA
>DAINPV010000136.1:0-9622 GCA_036743315.1 bacterium
CCAGCACCTGGCCGAGATGGAGGTCGCCATGGATGCGGCTCTTCGAGCCGGACGGCGCGAGTTTGCCGAGCCGCTCGATCCGCGCGAGGATGCCCTTGCGGGCGCGCGACAGCGTCGTCGCGTCCTGGCGCGCGTCGCCCTCCAGCCCCGGCAACGCCTTCTTCACCACGTCGAGCGCCCGGCTGACGTCGCGGGTGGCTTCCCGTGCCCAGCGGGCGAGGTCGCGCGCGGTGATCGCCTCGTACAGCGTCTTCATCGTGATGTAGGGGTCGGCCCACTGGCCCAACACGCCCAAGCGCATGAACTCGGCGCGCTGGATGTCGATGTAGCGCGCGGCGTACTCGCGGCAACGGCGGCGGAAATCGCCTTCCTGACCGGCGGCGGGCTTGGATTCGCCCAGCTCCTTGAGCATCGCGTTTTCGATCGGCAGACCGTGGCAATCCCAGCCGGGCACGTAGGGGCTCAAAATGTTCTGCATCGTCTTCGACTTGATAATAATGTCTTTCAACACCTTGTTGAGCACGGTGCCCAGGTGGATGTTGCCGTTGGCGTAGGGCGGGCCGTCGTGCAGAATGAACTTGGGCCGTCCCTGACGGGCCTGCTGGATCTTGCCGTACAGATCCATCTGGTCCCAACGACTGAGCATTTCCGGTTCGCGCTGCGCGAGATTGGCCTTCATCGGAAACTCCGTGAACGGCAGCGCCAGGGTGTCTTTGTAGTTGGTCTTCTTGTCACTCATCGAAATCGCACCTCATCAGCAAGTCGTTTGAGCCGGATCAATTAGGAGAGAGAAGATAGCACAAGACGATCGACTGTCAATTGCCGATTGCGCTCGACGGCCACTTGGTGATAGTGAAGACAACGTGTGTAAAAACAAACAAATCGCCTTATGGTGCGTACTTATTTGCGGATGCCTCGCGCTGTTGGCGGCGAATGCGGCGGAGCCTTCCGCGCGTCAACGGTACGATCGGGCGCTGAGCGCATTCTACCAGGGCGACTATCAACAAGCCGAATCCGAGATGATGACCGTTTACCGCACGGCGCCCAACGAGCCCTTCGCGGCGGACGCGACGTTCAAGGCCGGCGAGTCGGCCTATCGACGGGAAGCGTACGCGGCGGCGGTCACGCACTTCGAGCATTACCTACGAAATTACCCGACGGGAGCGGCGATCGCCGAGGTGCGCCGGCGGCTGGAAACGGCGCGGGAGAAAGCCGGCGACGAGGCCCTGCCCCTGCCCCGCGTGCGCCGCGAGGAACGCCGGCCGCTGGTGGCGTGGCTCGGGCGGTTGACGCAAACCGACGACGGGGAACTGGCGCGGCTGGCTTCGTTGCTGGCGCTCAACGGCTACAACGCACTGGCGGTCGACGCCTACCGGCTGCCCGGCACACCGGCGCACCGACTGGTGAAACAGCCGCCGCCGCACGGGGCCTATTTCGCGACGCAGGTCGCGCCGGTGAGCGGCGAAGTTTTGTCGCGCATGGTCGCGGCCGCGCACAAGGCCGACCTGGCCTTGATCGCGGTGTTGCCCACGCGGGCGATTCCGCCGCGTGAGGGGAGCGAAATCACCGAGCAACGCTGGGACGAGCAGAGCAAAACGTTCGTCGCCGACGAGCGTCACCGCAACCTGTTCGATGAAAGCGAGATCAAGCAACTGGCGGCGTTGGCTGCGGATCTGGCGCGCGCGGGCGTCGACGAAATCTGGCTCGGTCGCGATCTGGCGATCGCGCCGGGCGAAGGGATGCCCGAACAGGCGCGCAACGCGGCGACCGTGCCGGCCGGCGGCGAGATCGACTGGCCCGCGACGATGAACGCCCTGCCCGCCGATCGATCCGCGTGGCGCACGCGGGATTTGAACAACGCGGCGTTCGCGGCGTTGCGCCAAGCGCAAGCCGGCCAGATCAACCGCGCGGTGGACGTGATCCTCGCAGCGATCCGTCGCGCCGCGCCCGGCTGTCGCGTCGGTCTGACCTTGTCGTTGCCCGCCCCGCTGGAGCAAAACGACTACCTCCTGGAGACGGGGATGGATCTACGCGCGCTGGCGGGCAAACGCCTCGATCGTCTCGTGGTGTGCATGGATTGGCACCGCTGGCGGACGGCGCGCGGTTTGACACGTCGGGAGGGCTATGATTCCATGAGTCGCCTGTCGGCGCAGTTGCTGGCGCTGACCGGCTCGGCGAAGCGGGGAATCGTCGCGTTCGACACGGCCATGACGGCGAGCGGCCGGCTGCTGCCGACCTGGGAAATCCAGACCGGCGTGAACCGACTGCTCGGCGCCGCCCCGTTCGGCGTGGCGCTGACGCCGTTCGTTCCCCACCGGCCGATCACCGAAATTCTGAACCGGGCCGCACCGGCCGACGAAGAAGAAGATGAATAAAACCGTACGCATTTTCCTGTTGCTGTTGTTGATCGCGTCGGCGGTCGGCTGTCAGGCGCAGCCGGCGAAACCCAGCCGCAGCGTGACACTGGCCTTCACCAACGACGCGTTGGGCGAACTGGCCGACTGCGGCTGCAAAGGCGGCATCTCGGGCGGCATCGATCGCCGCGCCGGGCTGATCGCCGATTGGAAGAAAAAGGACGCCGCGCGCCTGCTGGCGATCGAAGCGGGCGATTTTCTCTATCCGGTGCAACCCAATACGGACGAGGAACGCAAGGTCGAAGAACTGCGCGTGCCGTTAATCGCCGCGGCCTATCGGCGCGCGGGTTACGACGCCGTGCTGTTCGGTGCGCGCGATTACGCGCTGGGCGTCGCGCCGCTCAAGCAGGCCGCGCAGATCATGAGCATCCCGATCCTGGGCGCGAACGTGCTGGACGCGGCGACCAACAAACCCCTGTGGCAACCGACGCTGGTGCTCGAACGCGGCGGGTTGCGCGTGGGATTGCTCGGGCTGGTCAGCGATCAGAGAAAAATCGGGCTGGAGGAATTGTCGTGGCCCGCGGAGATCGTCATCGCCGATCCGGTGGCGGCTGCCGCGCAATACGCGCCGCTGCTGCGCAAGGAATGCGACCTGCTGGTGCTGGTGGCCAATCTCGATTACGAACAACTCCAGGCGGTGCTGACGGCGGTCGAGGGCGTGGACTTCGTCATCAAAAGCCGCGACGCCAAGATGCTCACCCATCAGGTGCAACACCACAACGACGTGCCGGTGGTCAGCGTTTACGAGTTGGGGCGCTACGTGGGACGGCTGGACGTCACGCTGGTCGAGGCGGGTAAAAAATTCGCCGACCAGGGCGAGCGGCAGATGCTGGAACGCAAAATCGAGCGCTACCAGAAGTATGTCGATGCGCTGAACAAGCAAGCCGGCGGCGCGGAGAAGATCGCCGAATTTCTGGCCGGCGACGCCGCACTGCAGGCGCGCTACGACCGCTACAAAAAGAACATCGAACGTTGGCAAAAAGAGCTGGCCGACCTGCGCGAAGACGGCAACCGGTTCCGCTACGATCTGGTCGAGTTGACCGTGAGCGTGCCGACCGACGCGGATCTCTCCGCGCAGGTGAGGGCCTTTGAAGAACAACACGGCACGACCAAGGCCATTCGCGCCAAACACGCGGGCGCGTCCGAACCGCAATCGCCACCGGAAATCAGCGTGGCCAATCCGGAGGAGTGAACGTGGACGCGGCGCAATGGCTTGACGGCAAACGATGGCGCGCGGCGGCGGCGCTGGCGCTGTTCGTGCTGATCGGCATTCCGCTGCACCTGGGCATGAAACGCGCCACCTGGGCGGAGAATCCCAGCCTCTTGCCGTTGAACACGCGCGCCCCGCTGCTGCAGGGCCCCAACCTCGCCGGCGACTATTACGATTCCGCGCTCGATCGCGGGTTGGTGCGCGTGTTCGTGTTTCTCGATCCGACACGCAGCGCCGGCAGCAAACAGGCGCGCGCGATGCAGGCTTGGCGCGAGGATTATCCCGACGGGCGCGTGCGGCTGGTCACCGTGTTCACCGCCGGCGACGAGCAGGCGCAGCGGGCCTTCGCCGCCAAGTTTTCACTGGACGAAAAACTGACCGTGTTCGACCGCGGCGGCACGCGCGCCCCGAAATTCCGCGCGAAAAACACGCCGACGATCTACGTCGTGGACGGCACAAACGTCATTCGCTACGCCACGGATAAATACGTGCCCGGCGGCAACCTGCCGTTGCGCGAGATCATCGACGGCTACCTGCCGCCGGAGGGCGGACGCGCGCACCGGAGGACGACGCCATGAGCGACGCGGTCATCCGTCTGCGCGGGGTGAGCAAGCGCTTCGCGACGCGGCGGGCGGCAACGCTGGCGCTGGACGACGTGTCGTTCGAGGTGCAGCGCGGCGACGTCTTCGGTCTGCTGGGCGCCAACGGCGCGGGCAAAACGACGGCGATGCGCTGCATCCTGGGGCTGACGCGCATCAGCGGCGGTTCGCTGCAGGTGCTGGGCCGCGAGCGTCCGTCGCGCCGCGAGTTGTTCGCGCGCACGGCGTATCTGCCCGAGGAACCGCAATTGTTCGTGGGTGCGACCGGCCGCGAGCACCTGGCCTACTTCGGCCGGCTCAGCGCGCTGGACGGGGCGCGGCTGCAGGCGCGCCTGGACGAGACGCTCCGGCTGGTGGAGTTGAACGACGCGGCCGACCGGCGCATCGGCACCTACAGCAAGGGCATGAAGCAGCGGTTGGGCATCGCCGCGGCGATTCTGGCCGAACCGGAAATCATCTTCCTGGACGAACCGACGCGCGGGCTGGACCCGCTGGGGCGCAAGCAGATCCGCGACCTGCTGGCGAAGCTGGCGGCGAACGGAGCGACGCTGTTCATCAACTCGCACCTACTGGGCGAAGTCGAACGGCTGTGCAACCG
The DNA here is from genome assembly GCA_036743315.1 of bacterium. Classification (GTDB taxonomy): domain Bacteria; phylum Lernaellota; class Lernaellaia; order Lernaellales; family Lernaellaceae; genus CALBTQ01. The sequence goes on from DAINPV010000136.1 coordinate 4,822, forward strand.
CGTGGGCATCCTGGACAAAGGGCGCGTGCGCGCGGCGGGCAAACTGTCCGACCTGCTGGGCGAAAACAGCCTGCTGGCGGTGCGTTTCGCCCTGCCCGGCGAACCGGGACCGGAGCTGGCGGGCGCCGTGCGCGCCGACGGCGGCCTGTGGAAAACGACGGCGGCCGACACGGCGGCGCTGGCGGCGTTGAGCCAAAAAATCGCCGCGGCCGGCGGACGCGTGGTGTCGGCGCAGGCGGAGCGCATCGCGCTGGAGGACTACTTCATCCGCGCGATCGGGCGGGAGGAGAAGGCATGAAGACCCTCGCCGTCGCCCGTTTCACGCTGCTGCGGCTGAGTCGCTCGCGGTACTTCTTCGCCGGCGCGTTTTTGATCGGCCTGCTGGCGGCGGCGACCTTCGCGCTGGGCGACCTGTGGGTGTCCACCGCGCAGAATCTGGCGCGGATGATTTTGTGGCTGACGGCAATCTGGCTGGGCATCTCGCTGGTGCACGCCGATCGCGCGGACGGTACGCTGCGCAGCACGTTGACGCGGCCGATCAGTCTGTTGGAGGCGATCGTCGGCAAGCTGTTGGGCGCCATGGCGTACCTCACGCTGGTGGCGGCGGGTTTTACCATGTTGCTGCTGCTGGCCGCGTGGTACGAAGGCGCGGCGGTGTCCTGGCGCGACGCGGTTTACCAGTTGCATCTGCTGCCGGTGCACCTGACGGTGATGGCGCTGGCGATGATGCTGGCGCAGTTTGCCCCGCGTTTTCTGGCGGGAATCGTGGCGTTGCTGGCCTGGGACAATTTTTATACCGCCGAGACGATCAACCGCTTGTTCCCCAAGCTGTCGCCGACAGCCTTCGACATCATTCACGGTGCGGCGCGCGTGGCGCATGCAATGTGCCCGCCGACCTCGACCTTCTACCTGAGCTTCAAGGATTTCATCGCGCTGCACGGCGTCGGCGACACATACCTGCTGCTGCTGGCCTACGCCGCACACTACGCCCTCGCCTGCTGCCTGCTGGCCGCCTGGTCGCTCAACCGGCAGGAACTGTAATTCCTGATCCCTCGATATTCGCTTGCCCTTCGCTCAAGGGACAATCTCTCCACGGCCGCGGCGTTAAATGAAAACGCCGCGCACCCGGCGCGGCGTTGCGTCGCAAAGCAACATACTCAACAGCCGCAGCAACCCTCGTCATCGTCATCATCGTCGTCGGAAGAGTCGTCCGTATCGTCGTCGGGGGTGTCGTCGTCGAGTATCGTATCGTCGTCGTCGACGTCGTCGTCGATGTCCGTGTCGTCGTCGGGTCCGAACTCCCCGTCGTGAATGTTTTGCTCGTCGGTGCAGCCCAGATCGAGCAGTTCAGCGTCGTTGACTGGCGAAAACAGCGCGCGGTTGCCGCCGGCGACGACGATGTTGCCTTCAAGTAAGTCGGCTTCGGTGTCGAAACGCGCCGTCTGCAACAAGCTGACCGGGAACCACGCGCTCAGGTCGGGATCGTAGCCGTAGACGATGTCGAGCGCCTGGTCGCCCAGCAGGCCGCCGATCACGTAGAATTTGTCGTTGCACGTGCAGTCGGCCGCCGCGTACATTTCCTCGGGCAGCGGACTGATCGCACTCCACACGTCTTGTTCCGGGTCGTACATTTCCGCCGAACTAAGATTCATCAGGTCCGCGCCGCCCGCGACGATGATCTTGTCGCCGATCACGCCCGCCACCGGCCGCATGCGCGCTTCGTTCATCGACGCCAGTTTCTCCCAGGTCGCCGATTCCGGATCGAAACGCCATAGATCGGGCATCGCCGCTTCGCCGTCGAAGCCGCCGATCACATAGAGTTGATCGTCGTGGACCACCGTGGCGGCCAGCGCCATGGGCAACGGCGTGGTGAAACCGTCGAGCCATTGCTCGTCGGACAGATCGAAGACGCTGAGTTTGTCGGTCAATTCGCCGTTGGCGTCGACGCCGCCGGCGAAGACCAGTTTATCCCACAGGTACACGCCGTCGGTGACATTGACCGCCGGATCGGCCGAATCAAGCTGCTCGGCATCGCCGTTGAGGTTGAAACGATACAGCGTGCCGACGATCCCCGGCGCCAGATAGTTGGAAAAGACGTAAAGCCATTCCGCGTCGCTGATCACCGCCGCTTTTTGCACCAGCGTCGGCAACGCGCCCGAAAGCACCGACCAATCGGCGCCGGCCGTCGTGGTCAGGACGCGCTGCACCTGCAACGTCGGATGCTGCAACCAAGTAGCCGTAACCGTCACTTGATCCATCGACCATTGCATCGCATCGGACGGCACCTGGACCGCCACATCCACCGTGCCGCTTTCGCCGCGCGCCAACTGCAACTGGCCCGGATCGGCCACGGCGGCCCAATCGTTGTCGGACGTGCTGAAAATGACCGTCGCGTCTTCTCCGGTCACATTACGCACTTCCAACGTGAACTGAGCCGTGTCGCCCGGCGCTGCCGCCGCGGCATCGTCGGTTACGTTGAACGTGATGTACGGTGGGTGCATGATGTGATAAGCCGTCTCCGCCGTCAGCACGGCGCTGTTGCACACGATCGATAGACCGTCTTCACCGTTCGGGCTCATGATGCCGATCGTCGCGTTCCCGCCGTTTTCCACCGTGGGATTCAGGTATTGAAAAAAGATGTCGCTGTTTTGTTCGGACAGCACCACTTCGGCCGTCAGCACGTCGGTCGTCGAACCCCAGGCCAGCACGTCCTGGTACTGAATGATCAAAAAGCGATTGGGCTCCGCACCGACCAACTTCAGGTAGATCGCGCCGGCCGATTCCGGATCCAGGTCGTCCCAGTACAGGGCGATGTAGCCCAGGTACGGCGATGCGGACGGGATGCACGGAATGTTGTACGTCTCCGGTTGATCGACGAAGGTCAGACGGCCGTTGGCGCTGATGTAAATCTGATTGTAGGTCTCCCCGTAAAAGTCGAAATCGAAGCCCAACGGGTAAGGACCTTTGATTTCGTCGTCCTCAAAAGTGATCAAGGTTCCGTCGGAAACGTCGACCCAGTTGTACGTGAACGTGTCGTTCCACGTGTAACCGAATGCGTCGGGTCCGCCGGAAGCCCCCCAAGCTCCCGTGGCCGCAAATAAAATGACCACCACAACGTGGCCGAATGCAAAATTACGCATCCTTTCCTCCAACCCCCCTAGCGGGCATGCCGACCAAACCGTGGAATAATAGCATTATTAAAGGGGAATCGCAAATTATCCGTGCGGTAAAATCAATGAAGTTCCGTCTTCCAGGTGCGCGGCCCGGTCGACACGATGATTTCCCGCCCGCGCAGCGCCGCCGCGCCCACGCCCATCACCGGCGCAATCAACGTCCGTTCGATGCCCATGCCGAAGGCGTGCCCCTGCAAGGCGCGCGACGGATCCAGCAGATAAATGCGGTCGCGGCCCAGGCAGCGGTGAATTTCAATCAGATGTTCGCCGTCGGCCGCCAGCAGTCGCCCGGCGCCGTGCCGCCAGTAGCCCACCGCGCCGGCCAGCAGATCGCCTCGCGCCGCCGCCCGCACCACGTCCACCAGGTACGTGCGACGCTGGCGCCCGCGATCGAGCACGGCGAGCAGGCGTTGGTTGTGCACCGTGACGAAAGCCAACGCGCCCAGCGCCAAACGCATGCCCGGCGCGCGAAAGGACAATTCCGTGCCGTCGCGCGTGGTGCAGATGATGTCCTCCCCGGTGACCTCCACCCGGTCGGGCCCCTCGGCGATGCGTTCGTCGGTCAGGAACCAATCCAGTTGGATCAACCCGCGCTCCAACGGCAGGATGCTTTGATGAAACAGCGAAACGACGATCAACGTCGCCACGCCGATGCCCAGGATGATCCAGTACCAGATCATATTTTTTTCCTTTTCAGCCACATCTGCCGGCGTTCCTTGCGTTCCATGCGGCGGGTCAGGCGCGTTTCGCGTCCGGCCACTTTGTCCGGTCCCGGCCACGCGCCGCTGGTTCCCGCGCCCAGAATGCCGGGCAGATGGCGGCGCAGGTGAAACACGCCGACCGCGGCGATGACCGCTTGATAAACGCTCATGATCAGCAGGAACGGATTGAGCAGATCGTAGCCGCTGTGCACCGTCACCAACAGAAAGATGAACATCCAGTATTTCGATTTGAAGACGACCTTGAAGGGCATCTCCATGATGTTGCGCGCGATGATCATGATGATCATGTACAGGTACGTCGCAATGTACAACCCGCCGGCCATCGGGTAAGCAAAGCCGAACTGCATCGCCGTGAGCATCACCACCACCATGCCGGTGATGTCGTTGAGAATGTCCGACAACGCGCCCTTGTCCGATGCGTAACGGCCCAGGCGCGCCACTGGACCGTCCAGGCCGTCCAGCAGAATATGCAGCATGAGCACGATCCAGCACCAGATGTACTGCTTGAGGCCGAACAACGGAAAGAACACCAGCGGCACCAACAGGAAGGAAATAAGCGTCAGCGTATCCGAACGCACGTTGCGCCGCACGAACAGCATCGCCAGCGGCCGGATGAGCTTCGTGCGTCGGTCGGCGATCCGCTGGGCGTATTCCTCTTCGTCCGCACCGAAATAGTGCAGTTTGTGCTGCGGCCTGGGATTTTCCAGCTCTGGTTGCTGCATCGAATTCAGGTTGCCCGCTCCGCTCCCGACCGTCAAGAGCCTCGCCATGGAAGGCGGCGAATTTATCTTCCAAGAAAACGATATTAACCCGCTTGGCCGCGGCGGGGTGAATGGCTACAATCGGCCGCAATGAATGTACTGGGCATTGAAAGCAGTTGCGATGATACCTCGGCCGCGGTGGTCG
>DAINPV010000137.1:0-9580 GCA_036743315.1 bacterium
GATGAAGCCGCTGTACGAGGCGATCACCGCGCGCGAACTGGGCAAGTTCATCGCCAAGGGCAGCGTCTACAAAAGCCGCAAGCCGGTGTACTGGTGCGCCTCGTGCGTGACCGCGCTGGCCGAGGCCGAGGTCGAATACCAGGATCACACCACGCCCTCGATCTACGTGAAGTTTCCCATGATCGATGAGGTCGCCGACGTCATCCCCGCCGCGGCGGGGTACAAGGTCAGCGTGGTCATCTGGACCACCACGCCCTGGACGATTCCGGCCAACCTCGCGCTCGCGTTCCATCCGGAGTACGACTACGTGCTGGTCGACGCGGGCGACGGCGAAGCGTTCATCATGGCCGAGCGCCTCGCGCCGATCTGCATGGACGCCTTCGGGAAGCCGCTCAAAGTGCTGGCGACCTTCACCGCCGCCGGGTTGGAAAAGAAAAAGGCGCAGCATCCGCTGGGCTATCGCGAATCGTTGATCGTCCTGGCCGAGTACGTCACCCTCGACAGCGGCACGGGCATCGTGCACATCGCCCCCGGCCACGGCCAGGAGGACTACGAGGTCGGCCTCGCCTATGGGCTGGACGCCTATTCGCCCGTCGACGATTTCGGCAAGTTCACCCACGAGGTGCCCGAGTGGGCCGGCACCTACGTGTTCGCTGCCAACAAATCGGTGAACAAAACGCTCGCCGAACGCGGCATGCTGCTGGAACAACACGACGAACAACACCAGTATCCGCACTGCTGGCGCTGCAAGGAACCGATCATCTTCCGCAGCACCGAACAGTGGTTCATCTCGATGAGCGAAAACGAACTACGCCGCAAAGCGCTCGACGAAATCAAGCGCGTCGGCTGGATTCCCGCCTGGGGCCGCGACCGCATCTACGGTATGGTCGAAAACCGGCCCGATTGGTGCATCAGCCGCCAGCGCAGTTGGGGCGTGCCGATCGTCGCGTTCCATTGCGACCACTGCCACGAAATTCTGTTGAGCAAGGAAGTCGTCGATCACGTCGCCGATATTTTCGCCAAGGAAACTTCCGACGCATGGTTCGATAAATCGGCCGAAGAGTTGCTGCCCGCCGACTTCAAGTGCCCCAAGTGCGGCTGGTCTTCGTTCAGCAAGGAGACAGACATCCTCGACGTCTGGTTCGATTCGGGCGTCAGCTACGCGGCGGTTTGCGAAACCGATCCGCAATTGGGCGCGCCGGTCGACCTGTACCTCGAAGGCTCCGACCAGCACCGCGGCTGGTTCCACAGCACGCTGCTGGCCGCCGTCGGCACGCGCGACCGGGCACCGTACAAAACGGTGCTCACCCACGGTTTCGTCGTCGACGGCAAGGGCTACAAAATGTCCAAGAGCCTGGGCAACACGATTCCGCCGATGCAGATCATCGAAAAATTCGGCGCGGAGATCCTGCGCTTGTGGACGGCCGGCAGCGACTACCGCGATGACATCCGCATTTCCGACGAAATCGTCAACGGGCTGGTCGATGGCTACCGCAAGGTGCGCAACACGCTGCGCTTCATGCTGGGCACGCTCAACGACTTCGACCCGGCCGAACACGCGATTCCCGAAGCCGAGCTCGACGAACTCGAGCGCTTCATCCTCGCCAAGTGGGAAATGCTGCGCCAGCGCCTGTTGCGCGCCTACAACGAGTACGAGTTCCACCAGGTCTATCATCACCTGCTCAACTTCTGCGCGGTGGATCTGTCCAGCTTCTACCTCGACATTCGCAAGGACACGCTGTACGCCGACGCGATCGGCGATCCGACCCGCCGCGGCGCGCAAACGGCGATCCACACGCTGGTCGGTGAAATGTTGCGCCTGATGGCGCCGATCTTCTCCTTCACCGCCGACGAAGCCTGGCAGTATCTGCCCGGCGACAAGGAAGACAGCGTGCACCTGGCGTTGTTCGGCGCGGAAAAACCGGCGCGCATCGACCAGGCGCTGCTCAAGCGTTGGGACGATCTGCTCGAAGTGCGCGGCGCGGTCAACAAGGCGATCGAAACTGCGATCGAGCGCAAGCTGATCAAGCAGCGTCTCGAAGCGGAACTGACCATCGCCGGCGACGACAAGCTGCGCGCCATGCTCGGGGCATACGGCGACTCGCTGCTGCGCCTGTTTATGGTCGCCAAGGTGACCGTGGTCGCCGAATTGACCGGCGAGCCGCTCGCCCTCAGCGAAGCCCTGGGCACGATCAAGGTCGGCCTTGAACCCACGACCGCGCCCAAGTGTCCACGTTGTTGGAATCGCGATGAGACCGTCGGCCGTGGACACCCGGAACTGTGCTCGCGTTGCGCGGCGGTCATTGCCTGACAGGGAGAGATGGTGCGTAAAGTACTGCACGACAAATACGGCGCGATGATCATCATCGGCATAATCAGCCTGGTGCTGGATCAGGTGACCAAATCGATGATCATCGCCCGATTTCCGCGCGGCGGCTCGCTGCCGGTGATCGACGGCTTCTTCGAGCTGTATCACACGCACAACGACGCGGCGGCCTTCGGTTTGTTCGGCGGCAACTCGGTGACCTTCTTTCTGGTCGTCAGTTGCTTCGCCATCGCCTTCATTTTCTATTACTTCGTCAAGCTGGAACGCACCGACGTGCTGCTGGCCGCCTCGTTGGCGATGATTCTCGGCGGCGCGCTGGGCAACATCATCGACCGCATCCGGCACGGTTTCGTCATCGACTTCCTGCGCTTCTATCTCGGCGAGCATTCGTGGCCGACCTTCAACGTCGCCGACATCGCCATCGTCTGCGGCGTCGCCGTGTTCGCATTGGATATGATTCGCCAGGAGCGTCGCGCGGCGCTCGAGAAAGGGGCCTGAGCGCGTGCATCCGATGATTTTCGAGCTGGGTCCGCTGAAGCTGCACAGCTACGGCTTCATGCTCGCCATCGCGTTTCTCGTCGGCATCTGGCTCGCCTCGCGCGAGGCCAAACGTCTGGGCGTCGATCCCGAAGACGTGCAAAACCTTGCTTTTTGGATACTGTTGTCCTCGATCGTCGGCTCGCGGCTGTTCCATGTGATCGTCTTCTGGGAGCAGATGGACAGCTTCTGGGAACCCTTCAAAATCTGGGAAGGCGGCTTGGTCTACTACGGCGGCTTCCTGGGCGCGGTGACCGCGAGCATTATCTACACGCGCGTCAAGAAAATGGACTTCTGGCAGTTCGGCGACATTATCGCCCCGTCCATCGCCCTCGGGCTGATGTTCGGCCGCACCGGTTGCACGTTGGTCGGCTGTTGCTACGGCAAGCCTTGCGCCCCCGATTTCCCCCTGGGCATCGTTTTTCCGACCGAGACGATCGGCATGGCCGGCGTGCCGCTGTACCCGACGCAGCCCGCCGAGGCCCTGGGCAGTCTGGCGATCTTCCTGCTTCTCTGGCTGTTCCTGCGGCATCGGCGGAAATTCCGCGGGCAGGTGCTGGCCGTGTTCGTGTTGCTTTATTCGTTGCTGCGCACGATTCTTGAATTCTGGCGGGCCGATCCGCGCGGCTTTCTACGATTGTTCACCGTTCACGGCGAGCCCGGCCTGACCGCCCAGACGGCCGACGGGTTCAAAGGCGCGCTGCTGTGGGCCGAAACGCTGGCCGAGGTCGGCCCAGGCGTTTATGCCGTGCAACTGTCGGAAAGTCAGGTGGTCAGCATCGTGCTCAGTCTGGCCATCGCCGTGTTTTGGGTTTATAAAAGTCGACACGACCGGCGCCTGGGCGTGGAACTGGGGCCGGTTCCGGTGACGACCGCAAAGGCGAAAGCCCCTAAGCGAAAGGGTAAGAAATGACGCGGCGGATACTTCCGATGTTGTTGGCGTTGGCGCTGGGCCTGGCCGCCTGCAGCGTGACCAAAACCGATTTGCGCCTGGACCAGCTGGACATCGAAGGCATCCCCGCCGATGAGGTCACCGACGATCTCACCGCGCTCAACGCCCGCGTCACCGGCCTGTGGTCGAGCCTGATCAAAGCCAAGCTGACCACCCACATCACCAAAAAACGCATCGCCGAATACTTCGAATCGGAAAAGGACCTCTCCGATTTCATCGCCATTTACGCCAGCTTGTTCCGTGAAAAGCATTTCGCCCGCGAATACGTCTACGATTATGAAATCGGCGAGATCACCGTCGAGCCCAATGGCGTAATCGCGCGGGTGGAAATCACGATCCGCGGCCGTATCTATTGGTTTTTCCTGCATAAGATCCACGAGGTGCAGCGCTGGAAGCGCGTCGACGGCGTCTGGTATATCCAACCGGAAACCTACTGAGCTTCCATGCGCGAAAGTCCTTGGGATAAGCATGGGTTGACCTCTTGATAAAGTATACATGCAGAAACAAATAATCGTAGAACGTCGATTATAAAACGCGTTGCCTTCTTCGAAAAATCCAACGTTTCAACTGGTGAACAACTTTATTTTATTAGGTCGAGGTATATTTGTATCCGACCTTTCTTTTTTACGTTTCGATTCAAGGCATTTTATGTTATGTTTTCATATCCCATTTGAATGCGGAAATTTTCATGAACGGCAGGATCCTACTTATCGGCAATCGCGAATCCTTGATCGTTGCGCTGGTCGCTTTTCTTGCGGAATGCGGCTTTCAGACCGAAGTGTGCCGTGAGGAAAAAAGCGCCCTGCGCTTCGCCCGCACCTTTCAACCCGACCTGGTGCTCAGCCAGATGAATCATGCGACCCTGACCGGCATGGAGCTGGCGCGGTTGTTCAAAAGCTTCGATTCCTTGGCCGCCATTCCCTTTTTATTGCTGACCGAAACTCAGCCGACCGACGAGGATCTCGAACGCGCCGACATGCGCATCCCGGCCGACGATTTCATCGAGTTGCCGATCGATCGTCCGCGGTTTTTACGGACGATCGATCGCTGGCTGCAAACCGCCGATCGACGCCCGCTTTCCGTTTCCGAACGGATGGCCGGTTCGCTCAGCGAGGAAGAGCCGGCGAACAAACGAAAATCCTGGCGCAAAGGTTTGATCGGTCACGTGACCCTCGGCCGGCTGTGCGCCAACCTCGTTGTCCACCAGGGTTCCGGCCACCTCATCGCTCTGCATGACCGTCGCCGCCTGACCGCTGATGTCCGTCGTGGTCAGTTGATTGCGGTCGAGGCCGTCGACGGCGCGAACGATTCGCTGATGGATTTTCTGGTGCAGTTCAAGACGATCACCGAACGCGAGCGGCAGATCGCCGATTATCAGGCGCTCAATTCCCATCGACGGCCCGAAGACGTGCTGCTGACGACGAATCTGATCACGCCCGAAAAACTAGCCGCCGCGGTCCGGCAAATGCAACTGCACCAATTGCTGCGCCTCTGGCGGCCGCAATGGCACGGCGCCGCGTTCGAGTTCACGCCGCGCTTTCCCGCCGTGTCCGAACTCGCCGCGCCGATCGCCTCGCTGGCCGATTTCCTCAAAGCCGGCATCTTTTCCTCGGCCCTGTCCGAGGAACTGGCCGCCATTTTCCGGCGACGTCGTCGCTTGGCCGCGCCGCTGAAAGTGAATGACGATTTCGCCACGATCGTGCGTCGCTATGAACTCGACGGCAAGCAGCAGGAATTGGCTTTGAACCTCGACGGCAAATCGTTGGACGAAATCGCCGCCGCAAACGGCGCCGAATATGACAGTTATTTGCGGATGGCATTTTTCTTGGCGACCGTCCGCGGCGCCGTGTTTTTCCCCCCGAAACTCGTTGCCGTGACCGCCGGCTCCGAACAACCGGAAGCTACGCCGCCGGATCGATCCGAACCGCCGGAGCAATCCCCCGAGCCGCCGTCGCCGCCGGAACGTCACAGCGGCGAAAAAGGCGCCTTTCGCACCTGGAACGCCGACGAGTATCACCAGGAGATCGACCGGGCGCAAACCCTGTGCGAACAAGGCAATTTCACCGAATCCCGCTCCGCAGCCGAAAAGGCGTTGCAACTCAATCCAAACAGCAGCGCCGCGATGGCCTTGTTGGCTTGGTCGGCCTACAGTCTCTTTGGGCGCGAAAACGATCACGTGAGCTTCGCCAGCAAGCAGATGTTGAAAGACGCCATCAGCCTCGACGAGGGCAACGATCAGGCCATGGTTTTTCTGGCTTTCATCTATCGCGACGAGGGCAAATATGATATGTCGCGTATGTTTTTACAAAAGGCGCTCGAAAACAATCCGGCCAACGGACTCGCCGAACGGGAACTTGGATTGTATGCTGTCGACGCCGATGATATCGCCGACGCCAAATTCCGCCAATAACGGACGCTCCCTCTCGATTTCCTCCGCATCGTATTCGTATTTCCAATGATATTCCGCTACTTTATATCTAAATAAACATAATGTGCATTGGGGTACTCCGTTGACATTTCAAGACTTCAGGCTGTACGTTGAAATGGATTTTTATCCGGGTTAAAAATCGACCCGGCGGTCGTGTGCGTGAGGACGCAAAGCGCGCCGTCGGTGCCTATAGAAAAGCGGTACGAAACCGTTTTTCCAGCGGGCTCGCACAATTGCCCGCACGAAATGACGACTGCCGCCGCCGTCGTACCCCTCTGGATGTTGCACGTAAGGCCGGCAAAGGAGAGACTATGGCGACTACCTACAGCGGTTATATGGGCGAAGCGCTTTGGATCGATCTGACCAAGGGCGAAGCCAAACCCTTTGAAATCACCGACCGCGACCGTTTCCTGTTCATCGGCAACAAGGGCATCGCCGCTAAAATCCTGTGGGATCATCTCGAGCCCGGCATCGATCCGTTGGGCGAGAAAAATCTGCTTGTCGTCAGCACCTCGCCGATGACCGGCACCGGCGGCCCGTGCACCAGCCGATTCAACGTCTCCTGTAAAGGACCGTTGACCGGTGGAATTCTCGCGTCAAACTCCGGCGGTTCTTTCGGCATTCAGCTTAAAAAGGCTGGCTATGATTTAATCGTCCTGGCCGGCAAAGCACCCAAGCCCGTGTACATCGAAATCGACGAAGCCGGCGTGAAAATTCACGATGCCGGCGACTTGTGGGGGCTGGATACCGAAGCCGCACAAGAAGAGATGGTCAAACGCCACGGCAAAGCGGCCGGGCGGTTGGTCATCGGTCCCGGCGGCGAAAACTTGGTGCGTTTTGCCTGCATCATGAGCGGTGAACGCGCCACCGGCCGCGGCGGCGCCGGCGCGGTCATGGGCAGTAAAAACGTCAAGGCCATCGTCGCCAACGGCAAAAAGAAAATCCCGGTCACCAACGAGCAATACAAAGAATTCAACAAGGCTTGGATCAAATACCTCAAGGATCATCCGGTCACCGGTAAGGATCTGCCGGAATTCGGCACCAGCGGCCACCTGCCGCGCTGCAACGAACGCGGCGTGTTGCCCACGCGCAATTATTCGGCGGGCAGTTACGAGAATTTCGCGGAAATCTCCGGCCAGACGCTCGCCAAAAAGTACCTGGTGAAAAACGACGGTTGCATGTCCTGCCCGATCCGTTGCGCCCGCGTGGTGGAAATCGAAGGGAAAAACCTCAAAGGCCCCGAGTACGAAACCATCGCCATGTTCGGTTCCAACATCGACAACAAAGACCTCTGGTCGATCTGCGAGTGGAACTACCTGATGGATAAACTCGGCATCGACACCATCAGCACCGGCGGCGTCATCGGCTTCGCCATGGAACTGACCGAAAAAGGCTTGCTTAACTCCGATCTCACCTGGGGCAAGACCGAAAAATTGGACGACCTCATCCGGGACATCGCCTATCGCCGCGGCCTGGGCGACGATCTGGCCGAAGGCGTGATGCGCATGGCGGAAAAATACGGCGGCAGCGATTTCGCCATTCACTGCAAGGGGCTGGAACTGGCCGCCTATGAACCGCGCCGTTCGGTGGGCCACGGCCTGGGTTACGCCACCTCCAACCGCGGCGGCTGCCACCTCAACTCCGGCTTTATGATGTACTTCGAAAACCTCGGACCGGTGAACATCGATCCGCTCAAGCTCGACGGCAAACCGGGTCTGACCGTCTTCCAGCAGAACATGTTCGACGCCGTGTCCGCCGCCGGCTATTGCATCTTCACCACCTACGGCGTCATCCCCGGCTTCGCCGGCAAGCTCGACCAGAAAAGCACGTTGGCCAAAGTGATCGACAAAACCCTGCGCATCTCCGGCCCGCTGACCGGCGCCATGTTCCGCATGCCCGCCTGCATGTTTCCCATGCATTTGCCGGTCATCCACCATTCCAAGGCGCTGGAACTGGGCACCGGCATGCGCTACAAGGTCGGCGATTTCTTCAAGGCCGGCACGCGCATCTACACCCTGGAAAGAATGTTCAACGTGCGCGAAGGCTTGGTCGAAGATACTTTGCCCAAGCGCCTGACCGACGAAGAGCAGATCCCCGGGCGCCCGGAAACCAAGGTGCCGCTCGATAAGTTGCTGCCTAAATATTACAAGATGCGCGGGTGGGATAAACGCGGCGTGCCGACCGCCAAGCTGCTCAAGTGGCTCGACCTCGATTTCACCGTGCCCGCGCTGCCGCTGGATTCGGCGACCGTCAATGACTTGCAGACGGCCTTCACCGCGACGCGCCGGGCCGTCGAAGCTTCGCGCCACGAGGCCATCGCCGAGCAAAAACCGGCGGCTGCGGCGCCGGTTAAAAAGGCGGCCAAGCCAAAAGTGAAATAAACCGGCAAGACAAGCAAAAAGGGCTCCGACGAACTGAATCGCGGAGCCCTTCGTTTATGTAAACCCCTTCGTGGGGGGTTGGGATCGTCGCCGCTCAACAATTTTCCAGGCAGGCGGCGAAGGCGTCGCATCCCTCCTCGTTCTCGTAGCAGAAGCTCGCGCACGCACGCTCCGCGGTATCCAAGCGAGGGTCGCAAGCGAGATTGAAAAAGTCTTTGTACTCGAGGCACTCCACATTGCTCATCCCGTAGTACGCGTTTTCGCAGCCGGTCGCGTCGTCGTCGCTGCATTGGATTTCACAACGTTCCGTCTCGTAGCATAGATCCGCGCCGTCGGTCAGCTCCGCGATGCAGCCCCGAAAGCAGGCCGGATCGGTCAGATCCTCCTCCGGTGAACAGGCGTAGAATTCGAATGTGCCGTATTCCAGGCACTGGTTCGCCAACGTCTGTGCATAAGCTTCCTGGCAGTCGAAGTCGTCACCGCCGTCGCCGTCATCGTCGTCGTCGCCGTCGCACGCCGCCAGAAAAAACATGGCCATCGTCATGATCAGCAGGCCAAACAACATTGCTTTCAAAAATTTCATCGAACACTCCTTTTTGCCGATCCCGCGTTTTGACAATCCAATTGCCGTCCATTTCAGCAAACGCCGTGCCAGCCGAAATCACACGGTTGAAAACGCCCGTTATTCCGCCTGAATGCGAGCCTATCGCCACCGGTTCTCAAATTCGAAAAATCGCGAATGTGGGGGAATTTCTGTTAACCGGCGCCGAAAAACTGAAAGAGGGAGGGGCTTGGGCTATCCCTTGCGCCGCAGCACACGCTTGTCGCCCACGCGCAGCGTCAGCTTGATGCCGTCGAAATACTCGGCCAGCGGAATCGACCATTTTCGCGACAGCCCGAACAACGTCTTGAAACCCTGCGCGTCGATCTCGCCGTGTTCCTGTAGGTAGGCGGTT
>DAINPV010000138.1:0-9546 GCA_036743315.1 bacterium
GACCGACGACGATGACGATGACGACGATGATGATGATGACGACGACGCGACCGTCGACGACGATGATGATGACGACGACAACGACGACGGATGCGGTTGCTGATGAAAGGGTTCACGATGATTCGATCGGTTGTTTGCCCCACGAAGCGGCTTCTGCCGACTTCATGAAACGGCAACCGATCCGCCGGATGATCCGGCAACGATAAGTTGACAATGTCGGGCGCGCGAAGGGACTCTTTTCCCTCGCGCGCCTTTCCTTATTAATCGGGGTTTTTGACAATGCCGCTTAACTTTAATACGATGCGGGCATAACGCTGACGTTCGAACGCTAACATCTCACCAAGGGGGCGGCTATGGCTGAAATCACCGACAAAGATCGGGAAATGGCGAAAAAGTGTGTCGAATGCCCGGTTTGCTCGAAAGCGCGCATCAAGCAGCGCGGCTTCGCTTTCTGGTTCGTCAAGACGATCGAAGGCGGTTTGTGTCCCTACTGCCAGGCGTACGAACGCGTCTACGGCCGCAAGGCGCACGAGCCCAATACCGAGATCAACCAACCTTTCGCGAACCGGTAAAACGGTCTTTTTTTGAGATATTTTTGCCCGAAATCGACGCGTTTTCGGCTAGTTGTCCATATTGGCAATAAGGACCCTATCTGTTGCGGTGCGTCATAAAATTTTCCACAACATCTTGTTTTTTTCCCTTGACACGTCCTGTAGGGTTTACTAGTATCCATAACTGCCCGGATGACTAAAACTACTTTTCATTTTTCTTTGAAATTCAACAGGCTAACTCGGAAGAGTTAAAGCGGATTCTCAGGTAATGCAGGTTGAAAGAATCCCCTGTTGTTGGATCCATTTTTCAGGCACGATTGGGGGAGTTGTCAGGGCGCTGGAAAGACGGCGTTAACTGTCGTTTTTCCGGTCCGAAAGGGGGAGTTTTCTTTTCGGACCGTGGTGAAGGCTAGGGTCAACCAATTCGATGCGACAGGATGGCAACTCAATGATTCGCTCAATTCGGAAACGAGACGGGCGCGTTGTTCCTTTTGATCGGCAGAAGATCACCGAAGCGGTGTACAAAGCGTTTCGGGCGACCGGATCCAACGATCGCTCGCGCGCCGAGCGCATCACCGACGAGGTGACCGATCTGCTGAGCGTGTTGTACAAGGACAACCGCCTGCCGACCGTGGAAAACGTGCAGGACCTGGTCGAAAAGGTCCTGATTCACAATAATCTGCCCACCATCGCCAAACGTTACATTCTCTACCGCGACAAGCACGCGCAGATGCGCTCGACCAAGAAGATGATGGAAGACGCCGTCGACATGATCGACAGCTACATCCAGAAATTGGACTGGCGCATCAACGAAAACTCGAACATGAGCTTCTCGCTGCAAGGGCTCAACAACCACATCAGCAGCGCGGTGAGCTCGGCCTACTGGCTGGAAAAAATCTACACGCCCGACATCCGCAACCTGCACAACGACGGCGATTTCCACCTGCACGACCTGGGGCAGATCAGCGTGTACTGCTGCGGTTGGGATCTGCAGGATCTGCTCAGCCGCGGCTTCGGCGGCGTGTTCGGCAAAGTCGAATCGGCGCCGGCCAAGCACTTCCGCACCGCCCTGGGCCAGATCGTCAACTACTTCTACACCTTGCAGGGCGAAAGCGCCGGCGCGCAGGCCTTCTCCAATTTCGACACCTTGCTGGCTCCGTTCATCCGCTACGACAAACTGGAATACGGCCAGGTCGTGCAGGCCATGCAGGAATTCCTGTTCAACGTGAACATCCCCACGCGCGTGGGTTTCCAGACGCCGTTTACCAACATCACGATGGACCTGACCTGCCCGGCCTACATGCGCGAGCAACCGGTGGTGCGGGGCGGCAAATTGATGGACGACGCCTACGGCGACTTCCAGCACGAAATGAACATGATCAATCGGGCGTTCTGCGAAGTGATGATGGCCGGCGACGCCAAGGGCCGCATCTTCACCTTCCCGATTCCAACGTACAACATCCACGACGCCTTCGATTGGGAAAACGAAGAACTCGACATCCTGTGGGAAATGACCAGCCGCTACGGCGTGCCGTACTTCGCCAACTTCATCAATTCCGATATGAAGCCCGAAGATGCGCGCTCGATGTGCTGCCGCCTGCGCCTGGACAACCGCGAACTGCGCGAACACCTGAAAAAACGCGGCGGCGGCCTGTTCGGCGCCAACCCGCTGACCGGCTCGATCGGCGTGGTCACCCTGAACATGCCGCGCATCGGGTACGAATCGGCCAACGAGGGCGATTGGTTCGGCCGCATCGACTACCTGATGAACATGGCCAAAGACAGCCTGGAAACCAAACGCCGCGTGCTCGAACAGTTCACGCAGGACGGCTTGTATCCCTACTGCCGCAACTACCTGCAGGGCGTTAAAGAGCGTGTGGGCGGTTACTGGGCCAGCCACTTCTCGACCATCGGCCTGATCGGCATGAACGAGGCCTTGGTCAATTTCATGGGCGTGAACATCGCCGACCCGATGGGCAAAGAGCTGGCGATGGAAACGCTCAAGCACATGAACATGAACCTCCTGCAGTTCCAGGAGGAGACGGGCAATCTGTTCAATCTCGAAGCGACGCCGGGCGAGGGCACGACCTACCGCCTGGCCCGCCTCGACAAAAAGAAATACCCGGACATCTTTGCCCAGGGCGCCGAGGAGCCGTACTACACCAACTCCACCGCCCTGCCGGTCAACTTCACCGACGATCTGTTCGTCGCCCTGCAGCACCAGGACGATCTGCTGACGCTGTATACCGGCGGCACGGTGATGCACAGTTTCATCGGCGAACGGCTCGACGACATCGACGCGACCAAAAAGCTCGTACGGCGCATCGCGGAAAACTTCCGTCTGCCGTACTACTCGATCACGCCGACGTTCACTATCTGTCCGGAACATGGGTACATCGCCGGCGAACACTTCGAGTGCCCGTACTAAGGCGCTCGCGGCGGGGAGGCCCCTCGTCGGTGCTCGCGGTTTGAAACACGATGATTACGGTCGCGGCAAAGACCCGATGGTTCCCGCCGGGGGCGGGAGGCGAAAACGGCACCTTCGCCTTTTGTCGTTCGACCGTTGCGGATGCCCGGAATGCATCCGCGAACGGGGAATTGACGGTTGATTGCACCGCCGCCTCGTTCGCCAGGCAAAAGGGCTGTGGATGCAACTTTTTATCACGGCGAACCGAATGCATTGAAAAAGCGGTTTCGCGGGGAGGCTCCGATCATGGCATGCAAATGCAAGACTGAAGTGTACAGCAGGGTTGTCGGCTACTACCGTCCGGTGCAGCAGTGGAACAAAGGCAAACAGGCCGAGTATCACGATCGTGTGCCGTTCAAGGTCCAGGGTGTGGCGTTCGCCAATGTCGGCGCGCTCCTCGCCGCGGAAGGTGAAAAACAACAGTCCATCAAGTCCGCGTAACCGGGACGTTCCTGACAGGCTCGCGCCCTCGAGACGAGAGAAGTACAAGTGCATATTGTCAGCGTCCAAGGCACCTCGCTGGTCGACTATCCGGGGAACATGGCGAGTGTCCTGTTCACCGGCGGGTGCGATTTCCGTTGCCCGAATTGCCAGAATCCCGATCTGATCGCCGTCAACGAAAAGACGTTGCGTCTCGCCGAAGGCGATGTCGTTCAATTTCTCGTCCAGCGTAAATCGTGGATCGACGGCCTCGTCGTCACCGGCGGCGAACCGTTGATCCACAACGACCTGCCCGAGTTTCTCAAACGACTCAAGGAGACGACCGGCCTGCTGCTCAAGGTCGATACCAACGGCCATCATCCCGACATGCTGCAGCGGCTGATCGACGAGGGCTGCGTCGACTACGTCGCCATGGACATCAAATCCGATCCGGCGCGCTACAGCGAAGCCGCCGGCAAGCTCGTCGATCTCGACCGCGTCATGCGCTCCATCGCCCTGCTCAAGGAAGGCCGTGTTGCTTACGAGTTCCGCACCACCGTCGTGCCGCCCTTCGTCGACGAAGCCGCCGTGCAGGCCATCGGCAAAATCATCAACGGCGCCGCCGTGTGGGCCTTCCAACAGTTCATCAACCGCGTCACCTTCAGCGCCGACTTCGCCGGCCTGCGCCCGTTGCTGCCTGCCGAAGTGCGCGCCCTGGCCGTCGTCGGCGAGCCCTACGCCAAACGCATCGTCGTGCGCGGCGTGTAAGCCCTTCCACACCGGCCCGATCGCGTACCGGCGCATCACTTGCGCCGCGTCAGCGTCTCCGTCCCGTTTTTGCCGTTGCCCTGCATCGCCCAGACGCCGCTGAGCGTGCGGTCCTTCACCTGGTAGACGACGATGCCGAACCAGGCTTTGCCCGTGTCGGCATAGCCGACGCTGAAGGTGTCGCCCTGCCGCAGACCGACGCCCAGATAGGTCTGCGCGCCGATGTGCCAAGTCACCGTGTAGTTGTCGCCGTTCTTGATGATCGACACCGTGCCCGTGTACGCTCCGCCGCCTGGATTGGTCCCCGCGCAGTCGTAGGTGCCTTCGAGGTCCGCCGCCCAGGCCGGCGCGGCCGTCAACGCCAGCGCCAACAGAATCAATGTGATGCCCGCCATGTGTTTCATGAGTCCCTCCCGTGATGGGGAAAATCGTCCCGCTTGCCGATTATGACCGAGAACGGGTGAAAAGGTTGCTTCCCCCATGAAAAAATTTTCCTCTTGACAAAGCGAACGAATAATTAAAATGTCCAGTTGAATTATGAATATGAACTAAACGGAGGACGGCCATGGGCCGACGCAAGGACGGCGAAGCGACGCGGTTGCGGATTCTGCAAGCGGCCGGCGAGGTCTTCGCCGACAAGGGTTTTCGCGAGGCGACGCACGCCGACATCTGCCGGCGGGCCGCGGCGAACACGGCGGCGATCAACTACCACTTCGGCGACAAACAGGGCCTCTACCGCGCCGTGTGGCAAAACACCATCGTGCTCCTGGCCGGGCTGTACCCGGCGGACGGCGGCGCGGCGGCCGACGAACCGGCCCCGCAACGCCTGGAGCGTTTCATTGGAACCATGCTCGGTAAAATGACCGCCGGCGGCGAACTGGGGCATTCGCACCGTCTGCATCTGCAGGAAATGCATCACCCCACCGGCATCGTCGACGATCTGCTGGCGCAAGGGCGCGAGCCGTACCGCGCCAACCTGCTCGCGATTCTGCGCGAATTGCTCGGCCCGCAAGCGACCGACCGCAACGTCGCCTGTTGCGAAGTGAGCGTCATCGGTCAGGTGCGCGCTTTCCGCCATGGCCTGCACAAGCCGCCCTTCGCCAAACCGCCGCACTTGGGCGCGAAACAAATCGAACATCTTGCCGCGCACATCGCGCGCTTTTCGTTGGCCGGCATCGAAGCGATCCGCCGAGCAAGCGACTAAGGACCATCGATCCATGAGCAATGCAGACAAAAATCGGCACCTGCAGGCGCGCCTGCTCGACGGCAGCGTCGGCCGTTCCCTGTTGAAAATGAGCGCCTCGATGATCATCGGCTTTTTCGCCGGCGCGGCCTACAACCTCACCGACGCGTATTTCGTCGCGCGCCTGGGCACCGAACCGCTGGCAGCGATGGGCTTCACCTTTCCGGTCGTGATGATCGTCCACGGGTTGGTCATGGGCATCGGCATCGGCGCGGCTTCGGTGCTCTCGCGCACGATCGGCCAGGGCGATCCGCAGCGCGTGCGCCGGCTGACCATGCATTCCTTGTACCTGGGTCTGGTGTTGACGGCGTTGCTGATCGTCGTCGGCTACGTCTTTCTCCGGCCGATCGTCACGCTGCTGGGCGCCGACGGGGAAATCGCGTCGATGGCCATGGCCTACCTGCGCATCTGGCTGGCGGGCATGCTCTTTACCGTCGTGCCGATGATCGGCACCAACGTCATTCGCGCCACCGGCGACACGCTCTCGCCCAGTCTCATCATGATGTCCGACATGCTGCTGAACCTCGGCCTCGATCCCCTGTTCATTTTCGGGTGGGGGCCGATCCCCGCGATGGGCATCGAGGGCGCCGCGCTGGCGACGGTTCTGGCGCACGTGGTGGCGTTGTTCGCAGCGTTGTATATTCTCGGCCGCGGCAAGCACATGTTGACCTTTCGCCGGCCGTTGCTCAAAGGCATCGGCGAATCGTGGCGGCAGATCACCTACGTCGGTCTGCCTGCGGCGGCGACCAACATCCTCACGCCGATCGGCTCCGGCATCGTCACGCGCATCGTTAGCGGTTACGGCGCGGCCAGCGTCGCCGCGATGACCGCCGGCATCCGCATCGAACACTGCGTGGTGATTCCGATCATCGCCCTGGGCGCGTCGATGGTGCCCTTCGTCGGCCAGAACTGGGGCGCGGGCAAACTGGACCGCGTGATCGCCGCGCAGAAAATCGCCTACCGCTGGGCGGCGATCTGGGGCGTCATGTGCCTGTTGGTGCTGGCCGGTTTCGCGGAAAACATCGCCTCGTTATTCTCGAAAGATAATCTTGTCGTATTGCAGTTGAGTCTCTACCTGGTGATCATGCCCCCGGTGATGGGACTGCGCGGCGTCGTCATGGCGTCGATGGGCACGCTCAACGCGATCAACCGCCCGCTCGACGCGACGACCAACACGATCATCCGCCTGTTCGCGCTGCAATGGCCGCTGGCCGCGCTGGGCGCCGCCCTTGGCGGCTTCGTCGGCATCCTCTTCGGCGTTCTCTCGGCCGAATTTCTCTCCGCTTCGATCGTCGCGATTTGGGCGATGACCCTGCTGCTCAAGGCGCGCAAAGAGAAAGAAAAAGCCGCCCCGGAACTCGCCGGCGCGGTTGTGGAAAGCGAAGGGTAGAACGAATCGTTACCGAGGGCGCCCGGCCTCCTTCCGCATTCGAAAGGCGCCGTTCGGCATGATCAGCACCCGCACCCGTCGTCATGGTCGTCATCCCGCCGTTGGCGGGATTTCGCTGCGGAACGTGCCGTTCCTTGCTCAATCGTCTCAGCAACCACAACCGTCGTCGTCATCGTCATCATCGTCATCGTCGTCATCGTCTGACGTGTCGTCGTCGGTCGTGTCGTCGTCGGTGGGCGGGGTGGCGTCGTCGTCATCGTCGGTGATGTCGTCGTCATCGTCGGCATCGTCGATCGCGGGCGGGATGATCGTCGCCCAGGTGGCCAGCGAGGCGGCTGCGACTTTCGTCATCTCCACCGCGTAGTTGAAATCCTGACGATCGAGGGTGTCGTTGACGGTGTGGTACGCGTTGTCGTGCGACCAGTCGGTTTCGATCAACAGCGCGCCCGGCACGTCCTTATTGAGAAACGGCACGTGGTCGCTGCCCATGGCGCTGAACGCGCCGGTCATCGTCAGGTCGGTGTAGGTCTGGCCCATCGCGCCGATCGTATACACGGCCTGCTGTTGTTCGGGCGTGCGCTTGGAGCCTTCCAGGTAACCGCCCCAGGTGTTCGCGTGAAACGAAATCATATCCAGCACGACGAAGCCCTTGAGCTTATCGATCAAACCGTTGTCGGCCATCGCGCGCGCCATGGCCGCGCTGCCGTACAGCCCCAATTCCTCGCCGCCGAAGGTGACGAACAGCAGCGTGCCTTCGGTTTCGACGTCGGCGAACAGCCGCGCCAGCTCCATCACCGCCGCGCTGCCGCTGCCGTTGTCGTTGGCGCCCGGCGAGTTGAGGCACGGATTCTGGCTGGTCGAATCCAAATGCGCGCCGACCATGTACCAATCGTCGGGCCGCACCGCACCGACCTTTTTGGCGATCACGTTAAAACCCTGCGCCCCTTCGCAGAGGTAGCAATGGTTGTTGAACGGCATTTGCTCGATTTCCAGCCCCAGGTCGGTGAAGTGCGCGGCCACCGCGTCCTTCGCGTCCAGGTAGCTTGGTGTGCAAGCGTAGCGCGTGGGGAAAGACGTCAGTTCGGTCAGCAGGTCGGTGTAGGAAAGCACGTCGATCTTGCCCAGCAATTCCTCGATCAGCGGATCGGGCTCGGCTTTCTTCCCGTCGAGCGCAAAGACGACCGTCCGCGATTCGTTCGCCGGAAAAAGCTCTACGTCCGGATACGCCGCCAGATCGCCCGCGTCCTCGACCCACGCCAGTTGCCACCCCGCCGTTTCATAAAACGGGAAATAACCCAACCGCGCCGCTGCCGGACGCTTGTCGCGCACCAGGTACAGCGCCCGCGCCTCGATGTCCGCCGCGAGCAATTCGCCCGCCGCGCCCGGACAGGATTCCGCACCGATCAGCAAGACGCGGTCGGCGAAGCGCAGTTGCACCGCTGCGGTACAGGCCGGAACGGGCGTTTCGTCGTTCAGCAACAGCACGTCGGCGCCCAGGGCCGTCGAGGCGAAAAGGGTCATCATTGCGAAGAGCAGCGTCAGTCGTTTCATTCGTTCCTCCTTGGTGCGTTCCCGCGCAACGGTTGGGTCAGTCTGCCCTCAATCGCGCCGGGTCGCAAGCGGACGCTCGGTTGACCTTTGGCCGCCCTTGGGGGATACCAATGGTTCATGACCAAATCGCCGACCGCCTTGCCCGTTCGCCCGCGTCGCCGCCTGAGAAAGGCGCTGTTTGCCGCGGCCGCGACCATCCTCGCGCTGCTGGCGCTGACCGCGCTGCTCAAGGCGCTCGAAGCGACCGGCGCGATCGGCACGCACCGCCTCGACGACCGCGCCGCCTATCTGCCGGCCAACTGGCTCAAGGTGAAACACCGCAAGGACGGCGACCGCTGGCGCATCCGTCACGGCGCGATGCTCAAGACGGAATTCACCGTGCCGCCGCCGCCCGACACCGTGCGCCTGGTCGTCGCCGGCGGGTCCTTCGCCATGGGCACGCCTTACGTGCATCAGAAAAAAGGCCAGGCTATCGGTCATGGCGGCATTCCCGATTGGCTGCGCGCCGAACTGCAGATGCGTTTTCCGCAGCGGCGCATCGAGGTGATCAATGCGGCCGGCGGCGGGCTCAACTCCGGTCCGGTGCGCGGCGTCGTCGAGCGTCTGGTCCAAGCCCGGCCCGACGCGGTGATCGTCGCCACCGGCAACAACGAGGGATTCGTTCCCGCGACGCGCTTCCACGAGGCGCTGCACGAGTGGATCGTCTACCGCGCGTTGACCACCGCTCTGCGCCCGGAGCCGCCCGCCGCGCAACGCGACTTCTTCATGCTGCAGGACGAGGACAACCGAGCGATCGAACGGCGCTATCGGGATAATATCGTCGCGATGATCGACGCGGCGCAACGCGCCGGCGTGACGCTGATTGTCTGCACCATGCCGATCAACCTGCTGTTCGCCGGGCCGTACCCGCCGGTGAAGTCCTATCCGCATCCGGTCGACGATGTCCGGTTGAACGCCGGCCTCGAGGCGCAAAACGAGGGCGACTACGCCGCGGCGATCGAGCATTACAGCGCCAGCGAGCATCCGTCGTTCGCCGCGTTGTACATCGCGCAATGCTTTCTCGCGCTGGAGCAATACGACCAGGCTCGGCGTTTTCTGCGCCTGCACGTGCAGTTGGATCCGAAAAATCGCACGCGCCCTTCCTATAACGAGTTTT
>DAINPV010000139.1:0-9467 GCA_036743315.1 bacterium
AGGAGATGGAGTTGGCGGCGCAAGCCATCGCGCAGGAAGTCAAGCGGCTGCGCGACATGAGCCCCCTGTACGACAATTACCATAACGGTCGTATGGCTGATGAGGATCGTCGTCAGTACGACATATGGGCGTCGAAATAACCGACGGGGAGGAATCGTGCGGATCTCAACCAAAGGACGGTATGGTTTGCGGGCCCTGGTGGATTTGGCCGCTCATTACCAGGATCGGCCGGTGTTGCTCAGTGAAATCGCCGAGCGGCAGACATTGAGCAAACGTTACCTGGAGCGCCTCTTCACGCAACTTCGCGACAACGGCATCCTGCGCAGCGTGCGTGGCGCATCGGGCGGCTATATGCTCAACCGCAAGCCCAACGAAATTTCAGTGACCGAAATTCTCGAGGCGTTGGAAGGTTCGCTCTCTCCGGTCGAGTGCATTGTGGATTCGCAATTGTGTTGTCGCACCGAACAGTGCGTCACCCACGACTTGTGGACCGAACTCAGCTCGACCATCCGCGAAAAACTCGACAGCGTTTCGCTGGAAGAACTCAAGGACAAACAGTTGGCCTACGAATGCGAAAACGCCAACATGTATTACATTTGACGCCCTCGGGCGAATGGATGAGAGGACGATATGTACAGCGATAAGGTCATGGATCATTTCACCAACCCGCGAAACGTGGGGGTGATCGAAAACGCCGACGGCATCGGCGAAGAAGGCAATCCGATTTGCGGCGACATGATGACCTTTTACATCAAGGTCCGGGACGGCCGACTGACGGAAGTGAAGTACAAAACGTTCGGTTGCGGCGCGGCGATCGCCGTATCCAGCATGATCAGCGAAATGGCGCTGGGCAAAACGCTCGGCGAAGCCCTGGCCATTTCCAATAAAAGCGTGGCCGAGGAACTCGACGGTCTGCCGCCGCGTAAACTGCACTGCTCGAACCTGGGCGCCGATGCGCTGCACCTGGCGATTCAGGATTACCTTTCGCGCCATCCGCAGGAAGCGGCCTCGTTGAAGTTGCCTGAGCGTTCGCGTGAGGATGTCTACGAAGAACGGTTCGGCCGTTTTGGTCACGGTCCGGCGCCGACGGAGAATGCCGAATGATCAACCTTCGCCGCGCGCTTTTTTAAGCAGGTTGCTTGTCGATTGTCCACAAACCAGTTCCACCCGCACCACGCGCCCGCCGCGCGCCTGGACGATGTCGCTCCCCACGATTTCAGTGGGGCCCCAATCGCCGCCTTTGACCAGCACGTCGGGCTGGATTTGGGCGATAATTTGGTGCGGCGTCGGTTCGTCGAATACGGTGACGAAATCGACCGCCGCGAAGGCGGCCAGCGTTTCCGCTCGTTCGGTCTCCGGATGTATCGGCCGATCGGCGCCCTTGTTCAGTTGGCGTACCGATGCGTCGGAGTTGACCGCCACGATCAGTACATTGCCTTCGGCTTTAGCCTGTTGCAGCAGACGGACATGGCCGACATGCAAGATGTCGAAGCAACCGTTGGTGAACACGAGCGTGCGTCCCGCTGCGCGTTCGCGCTCCAGGCGCGGCAACAACTCGCCGAGCGCAAATACTTTGTCGTAAGTCGTTTTCATGGCAGGTAAATGATGAAGTCGATGCGGTCGTTTTTCATGCGGCCCGCATAGGTTTCGTTGTCGGCAATTGGCCGTGTCGCGCCGAAGCCCATCGGCGTCAACCGTTCGGTGGCGATGCCGTGGCCGACCAGCAGGTCGCGCACCAATTCGGCGCGCTGCTTGGTCAGGGTCAGGTCGGCATCCTCCGAGCTGCGCGCATAGGTGTGGCCCTCGATGCGCACGTGCAAATCGGGATTGCGTTTAAGCGCGTTGGCGAAGGCTTGCAGATTGGCGATCGATGCGGGCGTCAGATACAGCGAGCCGCCGAGGAATTTCACGTCCGGCAGCAGGATGAACTTGCGGCGCGTGGGAATCCGGTCGGGGCATCCGTCGTCGTCGAGGAAGCCGTTGATCGTTTCCGGATGATTGGGGCAAACGTCTTCCGAATCGGCGATGCCGTCGCTGTCGTTGTCCGGATCGGGACAGCCGTCCAGATCCTGGTAGCCGTCGACGTCCTCGGGTTCGTTGGGGCATTGGTCGAGTTCGTCGAGAATGCCGTCGAAATCGTTGTCCGGATCGGGGCACCCGTCGTTGTCCTCGAACCCGTCCATGTCTTCGGGATCGAGCGGACATTGGTCTTCCGGATCCAGGTAATTGTCGCCGTCGTTGTCGTCTTCGGGAACGCCGTCCTCGTCCTGGTACTTGTCGTAGTCTTCGGCGCGGTAGGGATCTTTGTCCTCGATGTCGACGATGCCGTCGCCGTCCAGATCGGTGCGGCAATCCTCGCAAGCGGCGAGGGCGATTTCCAATTCCTTGTCGGCGCGCGCGAGGTAAACGTCGGCGTCCATGCGGTTCCCCGCTTTGGCGGAGTTTTCCGCGAAGTCCAGATAGGCTTCGGCGGCGGCGAAATGCTCGGGCGAGCAGAATCGCGCGCCGTGTTCCCGAGCGATGAGCAGTTTCTCCTGTGCCGGTTTGAGTTGATTGGAGATGTTCGGTCCGCAGCCGATCGTCGCCGTGAGCAGCAGGCCGGCAAGCATGAGGGTGAGGATGGCGGCGGCTTGTTTCACGGAGCCTTCCGGAATTTGATCGCGTTGTTGTACGCGAGGTTCGCCTGATCGTAGGCGCGGTTCAGATACAGCCGCGCCGCCTTGCGGTGTCCGTTTTCCTGCTCGACCAGAGCCCGTTCATAATAAAGTTGCGCGCTGTAGAACTCGTAGGGGCTCTTCACTTCCGCGCCGGACACCTTGGCCGCCTGCAACGCCTCGCGCACCTGGACGTCGGTGATGTCCGGCACGGTCGGCACCGAGGCGCAACCGGTCCAGACCGCCAGGCACAGCAGCATAAGGACAAACAACAACCAACGGCGAACCATCGATTCAACCTCGGCGGATTTATTTGAAAACTATACGCTATGGCAGCGGTCGGCTGTCAAGCGATTCTCCTGTTACGGCAATTCGACGGCAAAACCGCCCGCCGTCTCCGTGAAGCGCCATTGCGTCTCGGTCAGCCGCGCCAGAAACCGCCGGTCGTGGCTGACCAACAGCAGTCCGCACTCGCTTTCGGCAAGAGCTTCTTCCAGGCACTCAATGGAAAGCAGATCCAGGTGGTTGGTCGGCTCGTCCAGCACCAACAGCCAGGGCAAGAGCGACAAGCCCAGTGCGATGAGCACCTTGCGGATTTCGCCGGGGCTGGGTAACTCCGTGGCGAGGATGCGCTCGGGATCCGAGTCCAGGCGGCGGATCACGGTCATCGCCGCGCCCAACTCGTCGCGGCCGAGGGAGCGCAGACGATTCATGATTTCCCGCGAGGCGGCGATGTCGATTTCCTGCGGCAGATAAACAACCTTGTCGTCCGGCAGCGATAGCGAAGCGATTAGATAGCCGATCAACGTGCTTTTTCCAGCGCCGTTGGGGCCGGTCCAAGCGATCCGCTCGCCGGGTTGCATCGACAAGGCCGGGAAGCGCAACGTTTTGCTTACGCCCAAGGCAAGTTCGCCGGGCGGCAGGAAAAAAAGCGTGTCGCGGCGACATGGTTCGCCGACGAGTGTGATGCCGTGACGGTAGCTTTTTTTGATGGAAAGTTGCGCCCGTTGCTCCTCGACGCGTTGCGTGCGTGTCTGCATCTGGCGCAGCAATTTCCCGCCTACCGCATCCTTGCCGGTCAGGCGCGCCGCATCGATCTTGCCCTTGGCGTCGCGGTCTTTCGCGGCGATTCCTTTTTTGGACATACGCCGTTTGGCGCTGTCGGCTACGGCGCGCCGTCGCACCGTTTCACGCTGCAGGCGGCGCATCTCGCGTTTGATTTGGTCGTCTTGCCGACGAATCTGCGCGCGTTCGGCTTGGCGCAGCGCCGCGCCGGTCGAGTAATCGCCGGGGATTAACGCGACCTCGGGCGGGTCGATGAACAGACACTGTGTGCACAATCGGTCGAGCAGATGCCGGTCGTGGCTGACCAACAGAGCGACGCCGCGATAGTCGCTTAATGCGGCGATCAGGAGGTCGCTCGTTGGCGCGTCCAGGTGGTTGGTCGGTTCATCCAACCCGACCGCCGGCGGATCGAGCCATAAGAAGGTGGCGATTTGCGCACGTTTTCGCTCGCCGTGGCTGAGACTGATCCAGCGGTCCGGCCAATCGTGTCGAATGCCCAACCGCCCGCACCACATGCGCGCATGGCCGTCATCGGCAGCGAGCATCTCACGGAAATGAGGCGGCACATCGTCGGTTCGTTGCGGGCAGTACAGCGCATCCACCGGCGCCGTTACCGCGCCGCGATCGGGAACCAGCAGCCCGGTCGCCAGTTGCAGAAAGGTCGTTTTGCCCGCGCCGTTGGCCCCGACGATGCCGGTCCAGCCCGGCGTCAGGTGCAATGACAGCTCAACAAACAGCGGCTCGGCCATCGCGGGATAACCGAAGGTCGCCTGTTGAAAGCGTATGTCCAGGGGACTTCCCGCATGTTTCATCGCCATTTCGTCAACCTCGCGAATGATGGTTGCGTTGTGCACATACGATGCGGTGTCGGGAAGTTCGTGAGCGGCGCTTGCCGCGGGGCGTTCATGATTTTCGACGGACGATCGAGCTCACTGACTAGCCCGGCAACGCGGTGACTAGCGAGCGTCGATCATCGTCTTTCCCTCCGGCAGTTTACGGCGGACATTATGACCGCGTGTCGCGGCGGCGTCAACGAGTGTGCGCGGTCCGGTGCTACACCATGCTTTTCACCTTGTTCATCACATCGTCATAGTCTGGTTCGCTCCCAATTTCCGGCACGAGTTGGATGTATTGGATCACTCCCTGTTCGTCGATGATGAACACCGCGCGGGCCAGCAGGCGTAGGTCCTTGATCAGCATGCCGAATTTTTGACCGAAATCGAGATCGCGGTGATCGGACAGCGTAACGACCTGCTCGATCCCGGCATGCCCGCACCAGCGCGCCTGGGCGAAGGGCAGGTCGACGCTCACGGTGAGAATCGCGATGTTGTTGCTGAAGTGCGCGGCCAGTTCGTTGAAACGGCGCGTTTCCATATCACAGATAGGGGTGTCCAGCGAAGGCACGAAGCTGAGAATGACGATCTTCCCCCGGTAGGCCGCCAATTCGACCGGGCGCAGGTCGTTGGCCAACGCGGTGGCGTTCGGGGCCGCGTCGCCGACCTTCAACGTCGGTCCCAGCAGCGTGACGGGATTGCCGTGCAAGGTGACCATTCCGGTTTTTTCTTCCATGGGATGCTCCTTGGTGAATCGAAGGTTGTTTTCACGATTTGGTTTTCAAAATTATTCTTTGATGGAAACAATGTAGACACGCCTGGCGGGGCGTCAACCGACGGCGATAAATATTGCCCCGGCGCGCTTGACGATCGCCGGTCCATCCGGCACCTTGTGGACAAGTCGGGGAGGAGACGCGATGCGCATTGTCGGGTTGGCGGCCAGTCCGCGCTTGAATTCGAATTCCGAATTGTTGTTGGACGCCCTGTTGGCTGGGGCGCAGTCCCGCGGAGCCGAGGTGGAAAAAATCCGCCTGGCTGAAGCCGACATTCACGCCTGCGTCGGCTGTGAATTGTGTTCGCTGGAGGGCGTCTGCCAGTTCGACGATCGCGCCAATGAGATTTTCGCCCATCTGCTTGCGGCCGATGTCGTGGTGCTGGCCACGCCGGTCTATTTTTACTCGGTGACCACGCAGGCGAAATTGCTCATCGACCGCGCGCAGGCCTTGTGGGCGCGCCGTAAGCTGGAGCCGTCCGCCGACGAACGGCCGCGTGGGCGCGCGGTGTTGCTGGCGGTCGGAGCCGGTAATGGCGAACGATTATTTGATGGAATCGTCTTGACCGTCCGCTACTTCGTGGATACGTTGCACAAGGATTTGACCGAACAACTGTTTTTTCGCAACGTCGAGCAGAAGCGAGCAATTCTCGCACAACCGGAAGCGCTGGCGCGGGCGCGGGCGCTGGGTGAGTCGCTCGTGGCGAACGAGGAGCAACGATGAGCGAATTGAAAATCGGCAACAAGGCGCCGGATTTTTCCTTGCCCGACGCGGACGGCAACATCGTCAAACTGTCCGACTTTCGCGGCAAGAAGGTGATTCTGTATTTTTATCCGAAGGACAACACCTCCGGCTGCACGCGCGAGGCTTGCGATTTTCGCGACGCGACGCCGCAATTCGACGCGGCCGACGCGGTGATCCTCGGCGTCAGTCCCGACAGCGAGGCGAGCCACCGCAAATTCCGTGACAAGTACGATCTGCCGTTTGTGCTGCTGGCCGACGTCGATAAAAAGGTCGCCGACCTCTACGGCGTCTACCAGGAAAAAATCATGTGCGGGAAAAAGTCGATGGGCATCGTGCGCAGCACCTTCGTTATCGACGAAAACGGCAAGCTGGCCGAGGAAATGCGCAAGGTGAAGGTGGACGGCCACGTCGCGGCGGTGTTCGAGCTGATCAAGCCCTGAACGTCACTCCTCGGCTTCCGGCGCGATCTCCAGCACGCTGACGAGCGTGGCGGGCGAGTTGTAAAACGGCGCGCCTTCCCCCTGGAAAAATCCGTGGTTGAAAATCAGGTGGATCGTCAACGCCGAGTAGCGTACCGTTTGGCCTGTGCGCAAATTTTCTACTGTGTACACCGTCTTCTGATAGACGCCCGGATGCGGCCAGGGGCAGGGGATCTTGCCGCGGTTTTCGTCGACGATCACTGACCACTTGCCGTCCACTTCGACCGGCGCGCCGAAGCCGCCGGCGCCGGCGTTGCCGATACGACGCATTTCGCGGGCGATTTGTTCGTAGCCGACGCCCAGACGCAGGCAAGCGGCGTGTTGTTCGTCGAGGATCGCGGCCAGGTCGCGCTCGTCGCGCCCGAGAAATCCGTCGCGCGAGATGTCGCCGGCCTTCATTTTCGCGGCCGCTTTGAGCAGTTGTGGCGTCATCTTCATCGGCGCTGCTCTCCTTAGGAGAATTTATCGTAAAAGATCTCTGATGACGGCATGCCGTTTTTGGTCAGCACGGCAATGCACGCATCGATCATCCCCGGCGAGCCGCACAAGTAGGCCTGCGAACCGGGGATGTTCTCGCCCAGGCGGCCGACGACGTCGGTGATCAACCCGGTTTCGCCCTGCCAGCGATCTTCCTCGGCCGGCTTGGACAACGCGGGAACGAATTTGAAATTCGGCAGTTCCTTTTCCAACTCGGTCATCAACGCGCGGTGGTACAGGTCGTGTTGCGAAACGGCGCCGAAAAAGAAGGTCACCTGGCGCGCACTGCGTTGCGCGGCCAGATCCCGCAGCATGCCCTTGAACGGTGCGAGGCCGCTGCCGCCGGCGATCATGATGACCGGCTTGTCGCCGTCGCGCAGGAAAAAATCGCCGTGCGGGCCGTTGACCGTCACCTCATCGCCCTCTTTGAGGATCCGGTGCACCCAGGTCGTGCAGATGCCCTCGGGCACGTAACGGATGATGAATTCGACTTCGTCTTTTTCGAACGAGGGCGAGGACAGCGAATACGCGCGGTAGACCGATTCCTCGACGTCGCCGTACTCCGGCACGGTCAGTTGCAGGTACTGACCGGTCTGAAATTCGATCGCTGCCGGCTCGATCAATTTGATACGCACTTCCTTGATGTCGTGAGTCAGCGTGGTGATGCGCGTGACGCGCCCGCGGTATTCCTTAATGAGGAACAACTCGGGCGGAATGTGGATTTTCAAGTCTTCGCGAATCTTTACCTGGCAGGACAGGCGTATATTGCTTTTCTGTTCCTGCGGCGTGAGCCAGGATGTTTCGGTGGGCAGCACCGGTCCGCCGCCCGCGGCTATTTTCACCTTGCAGTAGCCGCACGAGCCGCGTCCGCCGCAGGCGCTGGGGATGAAAATGCCCTCGGCGACCAGCGCGCCCAGCAAGTTGCCGCCGCCCTCGACGGTCAGCGTGCGCGTGCCGTCGTTGATGTCGATGGCGCATTCGCCATAGTTGGCGATGTAGCGGTCGGCCAGTTCCAGCACGACGGCCAGGATGGCGCCGATGCCGCCGATCACCCCCATGCTGACGATAACTTCGATCATCTCATTGCACCTGAATCATGCCGGAAAAGCCCATGAACGCGAGGCTCATGATGCCGGCGATGATCAACGCGATGCCCGCGCCGGCCAGCGGTGCGGGCACGTTCGAGCGCGCGATGCGCTGCCGGATGCCCGCCATGGCCACGATGGCCAGCGCCCACCCGACGCCCGCGCCGAAGCCGTAGGCCACGCTTTGCAGGAAATCGTAGCCGCGAATGATCATGAACAGACTCGCACCCATGATGGCGCAGTTGACCGTGATCAGCGGCAGGAAAATACCGAGGTTGATGTAAAGCACCGGGCTGATTTTTTCGATGAGAATTTCCACCAGTTGCACGAACGCGGCGATGACCACGATGAAGATGATGTACCAGAAATGCTCGAGCCCGGCCGGGATCAGTACATAAAAGTAGACCAGCCAATTGAGCGCCGTGGTCGCGGTCATCACGAAGATCACCGCGAAGCCCAAGCCGTAGCTGGCTTTGATCTCGCGGCTGACGGCAAGGAACGAACACATGCCCAGGTAATTGGACAGCAGAATGTTGTTGGTGAAGATCGCCGCGAACAGAATCACGAAAGGATTGATCTCGACCATCAGTGCTTATCCTCCCCGGTGCGATCGGTCCAGCCGCGAATAACCCAGATCAGGATGGCCAGCATAAAAAACGCGCCCGGCGCCATGACCATGATGATCCACTTGGTGAACGATTCAGGCAGCAACGTGATCTGGATGGCCGTGTCTTTGAACAACGTGCCGAAGCCGAGTATTTCGCGTGGGATGGCGATGGACAACAAAATCGCCGAATAGCCCAGGCCGCTGGCCAGCCCGTCGATCAGCGAGGGGAAAACCTTGTTCGACGAAGCGAACGCTTCGGCGCGGCCCATGATGATGCAGTTGGTGATGATCAAGCCGACGTACGCACCCAGGGCTTTGCTGATGTCGGGCACGTAGGCTTTGAGCATCAGATCGAAGAGGATGACCCACGCGGCGATGATCAGCACCTGCACCATCATGCGGATGCGCCGCGGCGTGACGTTGCGTAACAGACTGACGGTCATGCTGCTCATCACCGTTGCGAAGACCAGGCCGATGTCCATGATGACCGTGTTGATCACCAGGTTGGTCACCGCCAGCGTCGAGCAGATGCCCAGGATCTGCCGAAAGACCGGGTTGTCGACCCAGAAGGCGTTCCAGAAGATTTTTTTCGTCTTACTCTTGGCCATCGCCGGGCGCCTCGGTGGTTGTCGGTTCCGGTGCGGTCAATCCCTGTTGCCGCAGGTAGTCGAGCAACAGCGGCAGGTACTGGTGCCACTGCGCGAAGTTGTCGTTGAGGAACTTGCCCATGCCCACCACGGTCGTTTGCGT
>DAINPV010000140.1:0-9465 GCA_036743315.1 bacterium
TATTTCGCCGAGGGGGATGTACACGTAATCTTGTATCCATCCGGTCAGCGAAATATGCCAGCGCCGCCAATAATCGGCGACATTCGTGGCCAGCAACGGCCAACGGAAGTTCTCCATGATCTTATAGCCGAACAGCCGCGAAACGCCGATGGCGATATCCGAGTACCCGGCAAAATCGCAATACAGATACAAATAATAGGCGATTAGACAACACCAGAGCTGCCAGGCCTGCCATTCGTTCAACCGGTGTATCGAGGCGCCCTGCAGCAAGAGAAAGGGTTTGGTGAAATGATAAAGGATGCCGCCCAGCACCAATTTTTTAAACAGCCCTTCCAAAATGCGAAAAACACCCTCGCGCAGGTCGGCGGCATCGAGCGGCTTTTCCTGCCCGAGTTGTGAGAAAAACGCCTGCGGACGCTCGATCGGCCCAGCCATGAACGTCGGCCAGAACGCCACGTAATTCAAATACGACCCAAAGGCGGCAGGTTGCAGCGTGCCGCGCCGGATTTCGATCAGATAGGCCAACGAGCGAAAGGTAAAGTAGCTGATGCCCAGCGGCGCCAGCGAGCCGATGTCGATGTTGCCGCGCGTCGCGAATACGATGTTCAACAATTGCGTCGGTACGACGGCCTGGATCAATTTGAAAATGAGCAACGGCGCCAGCAACAACGCCACGATAAATGCAAACGGGAATTTGTTCGTTTTATCCGTCTGCCGCCCCAGGAAATTACCCGCGGCCCAGCCGATCGCCAACATCGCAAAAGTGACCGCTAAAAAGGCGATGCGCAACAGCGGATGTGGCGGATCCTGCAATAGAATGAAGAGAATCGCGCCGGCGGTCATCAGGCGGCCGCGGTGTTCCGGCGTAACGAAATATCGTGCCAATAAAAAGAAAACGAAAACGAAGGCGGCGACCGTCCAGGAGAGGAAATTCATTCTTCCATCTCCGCCAACGCCTGCTCGATCGGGGCAATCAACGCCTGCGCCATCTGCCGGTTGCCGGTAATGGTCAGGTGATCGGAATCGGTGAAGTGGCGATTATCCACCGCGTCGGTCAGATCGAGCAGCATATTTTCGTTCTCGTGCACGATCTCGTTCATCATGACTTGGAACTGCCGGTACTTGTTCCAAGCGAATTGGTTGGTTTCGTCGTTCATCGTACGATTGATCGGCGAGATGACGAACAGCAGCTTGACGTCGGGCGATTGCCCCAACCGGTTGATCAGCTCGAACATCCGAAAATGGCGCGATTTGCGGTCCAGTACAATTTTCTCGTAGGCGTCGCGGTTGCCGGCGAGATAGTCCGCAGTCGCTTCCTTCCACACGTTGGCGCGGTCGCGCTGCTGGGGCGTGCCCACCTTTGCCAGCGGCGCCTGCAAGGTGCCGGGGCGGATCATTTCCGTCAACCAGTTGCGCAAATTACCGGCCAATGCGTCGGTGTCGCCGGTCAGCACAAGGTTGATCAACTGCCGTTCGCGATACAGCGCCCAGATGTTGCCGATCGCGCCCTGCAAATGAATGTCAAGGTAATCGCGCCACGAGAGAAGAAGGAATTTGCGGCGCAGGAAACCGAAATCGGACCGATGGCGAAGATAATAAGCCGAACTGCGATGACCCGATTCATAACCCAGCGCCCCTTTGTAGGAAAACAATTTGTACGGCAAATTGAAGACCAGCAGGTCCGCACCATTGCGGATGGACTCCTCGGCCAGAGCCAGATCGTCGCCAAAACCGTTGGCAATTACCGCCAGGTTGTAGCATTCGACCTGCCGACCGTTCGCCCGCAGCGTTTGCTGCACCAGTTCGGGGACGGTGGTTTTCGGCGTGGCGTTGAGCACGCCCTGCATGACCGACGCGCCGATGAACGCGACAACCGGTCGATCGCGGTGCAAACGCATCTGGCGGAACAGATAGGGCATGACGCTGTGCGACTGGCCTTCGTTGCGCAGCACCAGATCAGGCGTTCGTTCCCAACGGCGCACGCCGATGTCCAGCACCAGCAACAGCGCCAGCGTCCAGAGCACGGCATAACGCAGGCGTACGTTCCCGGCGATCGTCAGCAGTTTTTCACGCACCACCACACCGCTTGGTTTGTTTGTATTCAATTTTTCGCAGAAGACCGCTCCCCTCAACAGGACCCAGCATAGCAAAAGTTATCTGGCAGGAAAAGGACATTCTTCGACAAAACTTGAAAATGCCGATCCGGCTTGCTATACAATAATGTATCGGGAGGATACGAATGAAGAATAACCTACTGTTTCTGTCGGCTATTTTTCTGTTCCTCACCTGCTGCCACGACCTCGGCGCCGACCACGAATGGGATGATCGTGATCCACACTCATTTGCGCCTGCCAGTACGCCGGCGAATTCGGCGGCTGACGATGACGAGGCTCCGCCGCGGATCATCGAACTGGTCGTCGATCCGCCGCCGGCCGGCAATCCGCTGGCCCGCCGGTTGCGCATCCGCACCGACGCCGCTTGTTCGCTGGGCGGCTACGTCACCACCGACACCGAACCCGGATACGGACCGGCCTTCAACGAACCGACGCTTCCGAGCACTGTGCACGAATTATGGTTCGTCGGCCTGATCGACAATCGCACGTTCGATTATGTGGTCCATCTCGCCGACGACCCTAGCGTCGAGTTGGCCGCCGGCTCCTTCGATACGCCGCACCTGCCGTTGTACGTACCGCGCCCTATTTTCCTGCGCAATTCGGAGGAAGCCGCGCCCGATATCTGGTTGGCCGCCAACATCAACGCTCGTTCGTACACCGACAGCGTCATCGCCGATCGCGTCGGCTATCTGATGCTGCTGGACCGCAAAGGCCGTCCACGGTTCATGTACAAACATCCGCAAATACCGACCTACGGCGTGATCCGCTTCAGAAACGGCAATCTGTGTTTCAACGACGAAGAGAACATTTGGGAAGTCGATCCGTACGGCAACGCCTGGATGAACTTCCCGCTGCACCTCAACGAACCCTATTTCTATGCGAGTCATCACCAGCATTACGTTGCCGATTACGACGCCGAAACCGCACTAACGTTGTTCAACCTGATGGGCCCCGGTTTATGGTGCGACATGACCACGCCGACGCAGCGTGCGGTGGGTGACGGCGTGGCCGAGGTGGACCGCGCGGGCAACGAACTGTGGCGCTGGAGCGTGTTCGATCACCTCGATGTCATCCGGCCCGAAGACCAGGATCTGTTTTACTGCATCGTGCCGTTCTGGGGACTGGCGACAGTCGATTTCTCACACGGCAATTCGGTCGTGCCCCTGCCGGAACAGGACGCGTTTCTGCTGAGCTTTCGCAACCTCAAGCGCATCGTCAAAGTGGACAAAACGACCGGCGACGTGCTCTGGCAATTGGGCGCAGGATTGGATTTCACCTGGATCGGCGACGAGCCGGAGAAAGAGCGGTGGTTCCTCTACCAACATGATCCGCAATGGCTCGGCAACAATCGCCTGCTGCTGTTCGACAACGGCAACTGCCGATACGATTTCAATTGCATTGCCGGGCCGTGGTCGCGGGCAATGGAATTGGAAATCGATGAAGATGCGATGAATGTGCGTTTGGTCTGGGAACATCGCGTTCCCTTTTCACCGGCGATGGGCAATGTCGAACGCATGGCCAACGGCAACACGCTGGTATGCAGTGGCGCGACCGGCGAGGTGTATGAAGTGACCCCCGACGGCCGTGAAGTCTGGTCGATGAATCTGCCGCCGCTGGAGATTTCGACCACGATTCACACCGCACCGGCCTATTGGGTGTACGAATAAGCCAAAATGACAATCTTTTAAATTATTTATCTTTTCATCATGTTATCCGCATTTTTACCGATATAATGGAGAAAGTCCGAGTAAAAAAGAAAGGTTTGCCATGCGATTTGTTCGGGAAGGCGCGTG
The DNA here is from genome assembly GCA_036743315.1 of bacterium. Classification (GTDB taxonomy): domain Bacteria; phylum Lernaellota; class Lernaellaia; order Lernaellales; family Lernaellaceae; genus CALBTQ01. The sequence goes on from DAINPV010000140.1 coordinate 3,908, forward strand.
TTGCGCCTTGGTCATGCCGACCATGGACCGCGCCAGACGTATCGTGCAGACCTTGCAGCGCATCGCGCAAACGCCCGGTCCCGATATCGAAGCGATCGTCGTGGACAACGGTTCGCTCGACGGCACGCCGCATAAAATCCGCGAAGCCTTCGATAACGTGACGGTTATCGAACTGGGCGCCAACCTGGGCACGGCCGCCCGCAACCACGGAGCGCGCGCGGCGAAAGCGCCCGTCGTGCTGATGCTCGACGACGACAGCGGCCCCTATCCCGGCACGGTCGAGGAGATCTGCCGGCGGCTGCAGGATCCGTCAATCGGCATCATCGCCTGTCCGGTCGTACTGCCGGACGGATCGTTCGAGGAAGGCGGCAGTCGCTTCGTATTTATCGGCTGCGGCGCTGCTTTTCGGCGAAGCGTTTTGCTGGACATCGGCGAATACCCGCCCGAGTATGAAACCTACGTCGAGGAATACGATGTCGCCTATCGTTTTTTGTTGCACGACCTGGCGGTCGTCTTTCCCGATCAATGCCGGGTCTGGCACGAGCCGCAAGCGCGCGGTTCCTTCGATTACATGGTGGAAAAGCTGATCGCCAACAACGGTTTTCTGGCGATGAAGTACTTTCCGCGCGAGGATGCGGCGCGGTTTATTTCGTGGATCGTCTATCGCTACAGCGTGTTCGCACAGCAGAAAAACGCCCAAGCCGGCTTCCGCCGAGCGATGGAGGCCTTGCCGGACAAGTGCTTGCGCGGTTTGATGCAAAGGCAGGTTTTGCCCGATCGCGTGCTGGACATTGTCATGCCGCAGCGCGAGACGCTGCCGCGCTTCATCGCCCTGGCCGCCGAAGGCGTGCGGAAAATTGCCTTCTTGCGCGCCGGTAAGGAAATTCCCGATTTGCTGCGCGCCGCCCGCGAGGCGGGCCTGAGCGTCGAAGCGATCTACGAGCCCCCTTACGGCCTGTTCGCCGAGGTTGGTCAGTTGAACGGCGCGCCGGTGTATCCGTTGCCGCGCTATGATCCGAAAAAATTCGAGCGCTTGGTGATCGGCGGCGCCAGCTACGGCTTCATCGCTAATACCAAGCGTCTGGCTGTCGACAACCATCTCACCGCGGTGATCGTCCCATGAACCGCCGGGCTTTGATCGTCTGCGACGTGACCGCTGCCGGCGGCGTGGATCGGTATGTGCTCGACCTGGCGCGCCACGCCCGGCAAGCGCAATGGACGACGATTATCGTTCTCGACGATCACCCCGGCGCCGACCTGTTGGCGGCCGCGTTGCAGCGCCAGGGCGATACGATCGTGCGCGGCACGTTACACAAACGGCATGACGAAGCGTCCCGCACCGCCTTCGTGGAAGCGCTCATGCGCGAACACCGACCGCCGGTCATGCACGTGGTGTTGCCCGCTCCTTGGGCGGGCGTCGTCCCGCGCCGGTTGGCGATGCGCCACGGTTTGCGCCTGATATGCACCGAGCAACTGGTCGACGCTTCGTTCACGCTCGCGCCGGAGCTACAGCGCGAAATCGTTTCTTTCTACCAACATTCGATCCGCCATATCGCGGTGAGCGACGCTAATCGGCGCTTGCTGGCCGAGCACTTCGGTCTGCCCGCCGACAAACTGGTGGTGATTCCCAACAGCGTCGATCCCAACCTTTGGCGACCGGCCGCATCAGATGAACGCGATGCCGCCCGCCGCGGCCTGCCCGCCGGCAAAGCGCCGTGGATGATCACCCTCGCCCGACTCAACGAACAAAAGGGAATCGACATTCTGCTGGCTGCATGCGGCCGGCCGGAAATGCGGGCGCGCGCCTGGACCTTGTACATCGCCGGGGACGGCCCGGACGAAGAGCAATTGAAACGCCAATGCAACGAATTGGGGTTGACGGCGCGCGTGCATTGGCTCGGCTGGCGCGACGATGCGGCGGCATTGTTGGCCGCGGCCGACCTGTTCGTATTGCCCAGCCGTTATGAAGGCCAGCCTTTCGCCCTGCTGGAAGCAATGTCCGCCGGCGTACCGGTGGCGGCTTGCGCCGTCTCGGGCATTCCCGAAGCGCTGGACTTCGGCCGTTTGGGGAAACTGGCTCCGGCGCAGGATCCGGCCGGTCTGGCGCGCATGCTGGCCGAGGCACTGGATGAGGATTTGAGCGCGCAAGCAAAAATGGCGCGGGAGTTTATCCTCCAGCGCCACCATCTGGGCGACAATATGCGAAAAACGCTCGGCTATTGGTCAGCCGATTAGAACTGCACCCATTTCTCGAAAACCCAACCGCGTTGTCCGTCAGGCAATTCCACCAAGTACCAGCGCATGTCGCGGCGCAGGATCAGCACTTTGGTTCCGTCAGGCACTTCCGCTTGCGGTTCGGCGAAGCTCATCGGCTTGTTAAGGATTGTGATCGTCTCCCGGCCTTTCAAGACCGCCGAACGGGCTCCGGCCGGACGCGCCGTATAATCGCTTTCTTCTCCCGGGGACGGCAGCCAGTTGGATGTGGAGCCGCCCTGTTCTGTTTCCTCGCGCTCCATTTCCTCGTTTTCCACCTGGCTGGGCGTCGGGAAAGAGACGTTGCCGACGGTTCGACGCGGCAAAGTGGAAAACGCCTGTCGCACGGCCTCGCGGATGGAAGTTTCGCGCTGCGGTCCTTGAATCGTGTTGACCGACAAATAGACAAAATTGCCGTCGATAGCCCGCACCAAGCCGGCCACCACGGCCGAGCCGCCATGCAGCTTCACTGCGGTCAACGCGCTGACCGGCGTGTCGGTCGGTTGATTGTCCTGATCCTTGCGACTGATCACGGCCACAAACGCCAGTGTATCGACGCGGTATTTCGCCCCCACCAGCCGGGTTAAGCGCACGTCGAGCGGCTTGGTGCGATACATGCTTTGCTCGGACGTTATTCTCTCGCCGAACTCGCGCCACAAGGCAGTCATGACCGTTTGCATGCGGTCGGTTCGGCAAACCGTGGGATCCAGGTGAATCGGCGTCGTTTTTCGCGATACTTCCAGGCCGGCTTCATAGGAAACGGCGAGTTCGCGGTCGAGGTAGGCGCCAATGAAATATTTTTCCTGCAGTACCAAATTCATTTTTGCGCCGGTAACAGCGGTTTCCGTCTCATCATTGACTATTTCAGCCAGCTTGATCGAATCGTCGATGACGATATATGGCGAATTTTCCGCATCAAGCAGGATATAACCGGCGTCTATGAATAAAGCCAGGTTTTCCGGCAGCGAAGGCGAGCCGGTGAGCGGATCGTCCCAATGGATGGTTGGCTTCAATCCGCCGCAACCGGCCAAGAGCAACATCGACAAACTCATTATCATGATAAGGCGACGCATTTCACGCTCCTCGTTCAGAATCCATTTTGATTAATAGCGCACCTTTTTATCGTGCGTTTAAAAAATCAGCATTCCCCAAATATGACGATAATATGTTTCTTACATTGCACCTATCTGTTTTCGCAAGTAAAATGTACACTCTATAACGGCTTGAGACAACCGTAGGAGGAAGAAATGATAAATCGTGCCACGTTGACCCTGGCGATCCTGCTCATGTTCATCGCTGTCGGTCTGATGGCCTGTGAAGATCTGAAGGAAGAAATCAACGAAAACACCAAACAGACGCAAAATTTCGCTTTTGAGCTAACCGACGGCTGGGTGCCGTTGATGAGCGTCGAGGCGGCGGATGTAGTCGTCAATACAGTATGCGGTTTCGATCCGGTCAGCATCAACACGATCATCTCGGCGACCGACTACGCCGACATGTGGGAAGACGTCAAAGGACACATCGACGAAGTGAAAATCAAACAGCTCGGTTATCGCCTGAGCGAAAACACGGCCACCGAGGCCGGCGCCGTGAAGCTGTACGTGATTTCGGGCGAGAAACCGGCGGCCAAAGCCGTGCCGCAGGAAGTGATCGAAGAACTGCTGGACGATCCGCAGTTGTTGTACATCGCCGACCAGAACGATCTCAACGAAAGCGACCTGATCGCTTCGATCCCGATCAATCCGGGACAGGACATCGACGACTGGACAGATGTCGATTGGGCGACGGGCGGCGAAAGCAGCCTGGAGGAAATGCTGATCGACTTCGAGCAGGAATTCACCTTCTGCCTGATGATGGACAGCACGCCGGTGCAGGTCGGCAGCATCAGCGATTTGAATCCGACCGTGTACATGAAATTGCAGTCGGACGTCGACATCGTCTTCGTGCCGCTGGATTAATCGTTCGCGAACCGAAGCGGGCGGAGAAACATTGTTGTTCTTCGCTCGCTTTTCTTTCCGAGGGGGTCATGATGCCTTTTGAATTTAAACCCGCGCCGCCGGCGTTGATCGACGATCGCGGTCGTCCGGTGCTCGGCGTGTACGCCGGGCCGATTCACAATGTGAATCTCGAACAGTTTCCCTTCCGCCGCCTACAGCGTTTTCCCTGGACGCTGGCCGACGGCACGGCCAAGATGCTGGCGAAAAAGTGGCAGTTCGTCGGCGTAGTCGACGAAGCGCTGGTGATGGGCGCGGCGGTGGTCGACGTCAAATACATCGGCACCTCGTTCGCCTACGTCTACGACCGGCAGACGAAAGAACTGACCGAAATCAATTTGAAATCGCCGTTCGCTTCGGCGGTAAAATTTTCGCCCTCGGCGGCCGGCGGCAAGACGACCTTTATCGGCGGCGGCAAACGGGTGGAATTCAGCAACGATATGAACGACGGATGGCGCAGCGTGGTGATCGAACACGGCGACAAACTTTCGGCCGATTTCCGTTACAAGGAAATCGGTTCCGGCATCACCTCGGTTTCGCGCACCGGCCTGTACGGCTTCAACCATTGTTACAAAATGGTTGCCATGCCCGCGGAAGGCGAAATCACTTACGCGGGCAAAAAGCACAAGCTGAGCAAAAACGCGCTGGCGCTGCTCGACTGGTCCACAGGCGTTCCGCAGCGCGAAACCTTCTGGAACTGGGCCTGCGGCTCGGGCAAGGACAGCAAGGGGCGCATGACCGGCTTGAACTTCGCTTGCGGCATGAACGAAACCAGCTATACGGAAAACACCTTCTGGCTCGACGGCCAACCGGAAAAAATCGACACCGTCAACTTCGACTACAACCAGGACAACGTGTTCGAGCCGTGGCATCTGACGAGCATGGACAACAAGGTCGATCTGATGTTCTACCCGGACAGCGAACGCTACGAGAATCAGAACTACCTGTTGATCGTCAGCCGTCTGCATCAACCCTTCGGCCGTTTCGAAGGCTCGCTCAACGGCGCCAAAGGCAAAGTGACCATCGATTCGGTGTACGGATTCTGCGAAGAACATTTCGCCAAGTGGTAAATTAATATGGGGACATGATTTCGATCATGTCCCCATTTTAATTAGTCTGTCGGCGAAATCGTCACCGTATGCCCCTCCGCGTTGGGCTCGGCGACGTAGGTCAGCACCTGGCTTTCCTCGTCGTAGGCATAACTCCAAGCGCCCGTCGGATCGTTGCTGGTGATTTCAAAGCCCTCCGCATAATGTCGCGTGGGCACGAAAATCTCGGTGTCGCCCTGCGCGTCGCCGTCGCTGAAGGTCA
>DAINPV010000141.1:0-9455 GCA_036743315.1 bacterium
GAATTGTTCGGCAAAGAACCGCACCGCGGCGTGAACCCGGACGAAGTCGTCGCCGTCGGCGCGGCCATTCAGGGCGGCGTGCTGGCCGGCGAGGTGAAGGACGTGCTGCTGCTGGACGTCACGCCCTTGAGCCTGGGCATCGAAACCCTGGGCGGCGTGATGACCAAGTTGATCGAGCGCAACACGACGATCCCCGTGCAGAAGAAAGAAATCTTTTCGACGGCCGCCGACAGCCAGACCAGCGTGGAGATCCACGTGCTGCAGGGCGAGCGCGAAATGGCGGCGTACAACCGCACGTTGGGCCGCTTCCACCTGACAGGCATTCCGCCCGCGCCGCGCGGCATTCCGCAGATCGAGGTATCCTTCGACATCGACGCCAACGGCATTTTGTCGGTCGGCGCAAAGGACCTGGCGACCAACAAGGAACAGACGATCACGATCACCAGTTCCTCGGGCCTGGACAAACACGAAATCGAAAACATGGTCAAGGAATCGGAACTGCACGCGGAAGAAGACAAGAAGAAGCGCGAGGAGATCGACCTGCGCAACCAGGCCGACAACATGGCCTATCAGACGGAAAAACTGCTGAAGGAAAACCGCGCGCAAATCGACGAGGCCGACGCCAAGACGATCGACGAGGCCATCGCGGCGCTGCGTAAAGCGCTGGAAGCCGGAGACATGGGCGAGATCAAGGCGAAGATGGAAGCGTTGACGCAGGCGTCGCACAAGATGGCCGAAGCGATGTACAAAAAGGCCAGCGGCGGAGCCCAGGCGGCCGGCGGGGCACAGCAACAGCAGAGCAAGCAACCGACCGGCGGCAACGGCGACGACGTCATCGACGCCGAGATCGTCGACGAAAATTAGTCGATCCATCAGGATTGGGATGGAATTTATCGGGGCGAGGACGCGGCGCAGGGTCGGCCTCGCCCCTTTTGCCGTAACGGAGGAACGATGCGCCATCCGCAATTGAGTTCGATTCTCGCCGAGGTGTCGACACTGCATCGCCGTTTGAGCAACCTGGTGGAAATCCGCAACACTTCGGGTTGGGGCGAAGGTTCGTCCGTCGGCGGCGAGCAATGGCGTCCGGCGATGGACTTGATCGAGGAGCCGCGGCAATATCGGCTGCTGATCGATCTGCCCGATCTGAGCCTGGACGAAGTGAACCTGGAAATGAAAAACCGCTTTCTGGTAATCAGCGGTAAAAAGAGCTTCATCAACAACGTTGAACCTGAAGCCATGCTGCGTTTCGAGCGTCCGCTGGGCGTGTTCCGGCGCCAAGTGGAAATTCCCGGTCGGGTGCGCTTTGCGGAGCATGTGGCGACGATGGACAACGGCGTATTGTCCATCATACTGCCGCGCGAATGACGCGACAATAAAGGAGAAGTCGACCCGTGGCGGGAAAACCGGACTATTACAAAGTGCTGGGCGTGGCACGCGAAGCCGACGAACAGGCGATTCGCAAGGCCTACAAACAACTGGCGCTGAAATACCACCCCGACCGCAATCCCGACGACAAATCGGCCGAGGCGAAATTCAAAGAAATCAGCGAAGCGTACGCGGTGCTGTCCAATCCGGAGGCGCGTAAGAAATACGACGCCTTCGGCCACCGAGGACCCGGGGCGAGCGGCTTCGATTTTTCGGGTTTTGATTTCCGCAACATGCGCGGCAGCTACAGCGGCGGCGGCCAGTCGTTTTTCGGTTCGTTCGGCGACATTTTTTCGGAAATATTCGGCGGACGCGAGCGCGGCGGCGGTCCGTCGATGGACGGAGATCCGTTCGGCGCCTTCACCGGGGCGATGCGCGGGCGCGACCTGCTGTTTCGCATGCAGATCGATTTTACGCTGGCCATCGAGGGCGGTGTGACGCAAATCAACATTCCGCAGCGCGGTTCGGTGTCGGTGCGCATTCCGGCGGGCGTGGACACGGGGCAGAAAATCCGGCTGCGCGGCAAAGGCGAAGCGGGGCCCAACGGCGCGGCGGCGGGCGACATGATCATCGAACTGGAGGTGAAGCCGCATCCGCACTTCAAGCGCGAGGGGCTCGACTTGCGCCTCCAGGCGCCGATCACCATCGCCGAGGCGGTGCTGGGCGGGCGCATCCAGGTGCCGACGCCGGGCGGCCAGGCGACGATAACGCTGCCGCCGGGCACGCAAAGCGGGCAGGCGTTCCGGTTGAAGGGACGCGGCGTGCGCACAAAAAACGCCAAAGGCGATTTGTACGTGGTCGTGCAGATCGTGGTGCCCACGAAGATCGACGAAAAATCGCGGGTGCTGATCGAGACGTTCGCCAAGGACAATCCGATGCAACCGCGCAAAGACTTGCGGTAAGGAGGCGAAGGGCTCATGACCGGCAAGGCGAGCAAAGACCAAGCCGAAAAGGCGATCGACAAACAAGTTCAACCTCAACCGGAAGCGAGTGAAGAAGGCATGAAGATCGAGGTCAAAGGGAAGAACAACGAACCCCAACCGACCGCCGGCGAAGAGCGGGCGGCGGCAACGAGCGAACCGGCCGCGGCCGAACCGCCGGAGACGACCCCGGCGCCGGAAGAAAAACCGGACAAAGCTCCCGAATTGACCAAAGAGCAGTTGATCGACCACCTGCAACGTCTGGCGGCGGAGTTCGACAATTTCCGCAAACGCTCGGCGCGCGATTTCGAAAACGCCGGCCTGATGGGCATGGCCAAGGTGATGAGCGAACTGCTGCCGACGCTCGACAGCTTCGAGCGTTCGCTGGAGACGACGCCGACCGGCGACGACGCGTTGGCCTGGCGCGAGGGCATGCGGGCGATTCATCGTCAGTTGGTGAACAATCTGACCCGGCTGGGGTTGGAGCGAATCGAACCGGCCAAGGGCGAGGCGCTGGATCCGAACGTTCACGAAGTGATGTTCGCAATGCCCAGCGATGAGGTCGCGCCGGATCATATTTTAGAAGTGCTCATCAGTGGGTATAAAATCGGGAAACGGTTGTTGCGTCCGGCGAAAGTAAAGGTCGCCATGGCGATCGCAAACAGACCGGCCAAGAATTAGGGGGCATGCGCATGGACAACGATGAGAAAAAAGGCGGCTTCAAGGTTTCCGACCGTCGCAAGTTCGTCGTCGAGGAAGACGGGTCGGTAAAGGCGCGCGAAACGAAAACGGCCGACAACGAAGAGACGTCGCCGGTCGAGCCGGAAGCGACGCCGGACGAAAGCTGTAGCGAGTGTGATCCGGACACCTATAAAAATTTGCCGCCGATCGACTTCGCCTCGTTCGTCATTTCCTTATCCACTTCGACGATGGTCTACCTGGGAGATCTGCCCGATCCGATCAACCAGAAGGTAGAAAAGGACCTGACGCTGGCCAAGCAGAACATCGATCTGCTGGGGATGCTGCAGGAAAAGACCAAGGGCAACCTGAACGACCTGGAAGACCACCTGTTGGAGAACGCCCTGTACGATCTGCGGCTGCGCTTTGTGGAATCGTGCAAAAAAAGCAACGTCTGAGCGCGAAGCGGGGACGAGGATGAAGAATCAATCCGGTGTGGCGTGGTTGGCGATCGTCTTATTGGTCGTCTGTCTGTTGCCGACGTTCGCCGCCGCCGAGGCGAAGCGCGTCGCCTACGAGCAGGCCGGACTGCCCAAGTTGGACGCACCCGCAAAAAGCAAATTCACCAGCATGGCGGCATTGCATTCCTTCGCCGACCTGGCCAAGCGCGTCGCGCCGTCGGTGGTGAACATTTACGTGGCCAAATCCGACGGCGGCAACCGTCCCGCACCGCCCTCGTTCGGCGGCATGGAAGGCATGGAAGGCCAGGGGTCGGGTTTTCTGATCGACCCGACCGGGTACATCGTGACCAACAACCACGTCATTCGCGGGATGAAGAAAATCCGCGTGCGGCTGCTGGACCGGCGCGAGTTCGACGCGCGGGTGATCGGTTTCGATAAAAAGGTCGATCTGGCGCTGATCAAAATCGACGCGCACGATCTGCCGTACCTGGATTTCGGCGACAGCGACCATCTGGAAGTCGGCGAATGGGTCATTGCGATCGGCAATCCGTTCGGCTTGTCGCACACGGTGACGGCGGGGATCGTATCGGCCAAGGGACGTGTGCTGGGTGCGGGGCCGTACGACGATTTCATTCAGACCGACACGTCGATCAACCCCGGCAATTCCGGCGGACCGCTGATCAACGTGCGCGGGCAGGTGGTGGGCATCAACACGATGATCAGCGCGTCGGGGCAGGGCATCGGCTTCGCGATTCCGAGCAATCTGGGGCGCAATATCATCGAGCAGCTCAAGGAAAAGGGACACGTGGTGCGCAGTTGGCTGGGCGTGTACGTGCAGCCGGTATCGGCGCAACTGGCCGAAACGATCGGGCTGCCGCGACCCTACGGCGCCGTGGTCAGTCAGATCGTGCCCAACGGACCGGCGGACCGCTCGGGGCTGCGCGAAGGCGACATCATCATCGAGTTCAATGGGCGGACGATCGAGGTGGCCGACGACCTACCGGTTATCGCCGCATCGACGCCGGCCGATCAGTTAGTACAAGTTATATTAATCCGCAATATGAAGAAGATGAGCTTGAAGATCAAGCTGGAGACGATGCCGGAGAATTCGACGCCGCTCATTCCGCGCCAGTAAGCGAACAATCCTTACAGAATATTCGCGGCCAACTCGGCCAGCGGGCTGCGCTCGCCTTTAATCAACGTCATGTGCCCGGCCATTTGCTGGCCTTTCATCCGTTCGACCACGTAGGTCAACCCGTTGGAACTGGCGTCCAGGTACGGATTGTCGATCTGATAGGGATCGCCGGTGAGGACGATTTTGGTATTTTCGCCGACACGGGTGACGGTCGTCTTGATTTCGTGCGGCGTGAGGTTCTGCGCCTCGTCGATCAGCAGGAAGACGTTGGGCAGCGAGCGGCCGCGGATGTAGGTCAGCGCCTCCATCTCGATGGTGCCGTCGTCGCGCAATTGGTTGACGCGTGTGAATTGCGCGGCCTTGTCGGTCGGCGAACTGAGCAGCAACTCGAGGTTGTCGAAAATCGGCTGCATCCACGGTTTGAGTTTGGCGTCCAGATCGCCGGGCAAAAAGCCCAGTTCGCGGCCCAGCGGATAAATCGGCCGGCTGACCAGCAAGCGCAGGTAGCGGTTGTCGTTGAGCGTGCGATGCAGCCCGGCGGCCAGCGCCAGCAACGTCTTGCCCGTGCCCGCCTTGCCCACCAACGTCACCAGGCGCACCTGATCGTCGAGCAGCAGATCCATGGCGAAACGTTGCTCGCGATTGCGCGGCCAGATGTTGAAGATGGGACTTTTCAATTTTTTAAGCAGCATCAGCTTCTGCGCGTTGTTGTCCATGCGCGCCAGCGCCGTGTGGTTCGGGTCGGCCTGATCGACCAGGTGGACGAACTGGTTGGCGTACAGGTCGTGATCCTCGATGGTCAGTTCCTCTTCCTCATAGAGGTCGTCGATCATTTCGCGGTCGACCTCGAGTTTGACCATGCCGGTGTAGAGTTCGTCGATGTTGACCTTCGCGTTTTGGAAGTCCTGCGCCTCCAGTCCCAACGCGTCGGCTTTGATGCGCAGGTTGGTGTCCTTGGTGACCAGGATCGTGCGTTCGCCGGGATGTTGTTTCTGCTCCTGCAACGCGACGAGCAGGATGCGGTTGTCGGATTTGGCTTCCAGGAGCAGACCGTTGAGCGAGAGGTCTTCCTGCCTTTCCACATCGACGTGCAGCGTGCCGCCGTTGTCGAGCGTCACGCCCTTCATCAAGTTGCCGCGTTCGCGCAGCGTGTCGAGGTGACGGCTGGTCAACCGGGCGTTGCGGCCGATTTCCGACAGCTCCTTTTTAAAGCGGTCGATTTCCTCGATCACGGTGATCGGGATGATCACGTGGTTGTCTTGGAAGAGGAAAAGGGCATTGGGATTGTGCAGCAGAACGTTGGTGTCCAGAACGTAGTGCTTGATCATCGTTTTGTCCTGTCTCCCGTGTTTATTGCGCCGGCGCGGAGAAATCGAGTACGCGATTGAAATGTTCGATCGTCAGTCGTTTCGCTTTGTTGATCATCAGCATCGAGGTGTAATGTCCCACCGGGTAGATGCGCCACTCGGGTTTGCCGAAGGCGAGCCAAGTGTCTTCGGCGGCGGAGAGCTTGATGATGTTGTCCATCGAACCGTTGATCATCAGGTAGCGCGCGGGATCGATGCGATTCGCGTAGGTCAGCGGATCGATCGGCTTGAGGTGCGGTGTGGCCCAGTCTTTAAGCTCGTCGCGCTTGAGGTTGTAGCGCTGCATCAGGCCGTTGCGGAATTTGCGTACGCGGCTGTAGCCTGAAGTGTCCAGAATTTTCGGAAGATTGCCGGCCGAGACCAGCGACGCGGAGGCTTTGATGCGTCCGTCGGCCACGGTGGACAGGGCCCCGATGATGCCGCCGAGACTCGCGCCCATGATGCCGAGCTTTTCCAGATCGACTTCCGGCTGGCTTTGCAGAAAGTCGATGCCGCGCCGCACGTCGATCACCGATTGCCGGAACAATTCGACGTTGTATTCGATCGATTTGTCAGGATTGAAGAACATCTCGCGGCGGTAGAAGCCCAGGGTGGTGTAACCGGCTTCGGCGTAGGAAGCGGCAAAGTTCTTGGTCAGATCCATCCCGCCGCCGGTGGGGGGCAGACAGATCATGCAGGGCGTTTTGACGTCACGCCGTTTTTGCACGAAGTAGAAAGCGCGCGCATAGCGGTTTTTCAGTTGGGGAAAATCCTTGACGTCGAATTTAACGAGATAGACCGAATATTGATCGGTCTCCTCCTGGAAAATCATACGAATCGGAATCGGCTGCCGATCGTATTCAAAAATTTCGATTTCCGATTGGTCCGAGGCCGGCGGCGCTTTGGCGATGTCCAACGCGCCGCTGAAGCTGCTGTGCGAACAAGCCGACACGGCCAACAAACCGACAAGAACCAATCCCAAGGCCAAGGTCCGACGAAACATCAAGACCCCCAACATTTAGTGGTTGATGGTTAGGAAAAACCTAACATGATGAGCCGGTGTCTGCAAGAATTCTCGCTCATCAACGAAAAAAAGAAATTCGATGCTTGATCGCTGTCAGCAATGAACGGCGTCAGGCGTTTCGGGAATGCATTTGACAATTGGTCAAGGCAGTGATAAACAACCCTGACTTAATCGGCGTAATATCGAGGGGTATTGCGCCGAGCAATCAGGACAAACGGCAAACATTGACATTCATGGGCCAGTTTACACTTATTTTGATTCGAGATCGAAATCCAAGGTGATCAATGAATCGACGTTCTCCTATCATTCTCGTTCTTTTTCTGGGCATCCTTTTTACTTTAACTGCAACCGACATGGCGCAAGCCAGCGGTTTTTTCCATCCGGACATCGGCCCGCGCACTTCGGCGCGCGGTGGGGCGAACGTAGTCGGCGGCGACGATTTATCCGCCTTCTGGATGAACACGGCCAATCTGGCCAACGTCGACGGCACGAACATTTACCTCGCCACCTCCTATGAGTTTTTCCATACCTATTATCGCCGGGAGCCCTACCAGGGCGCCTCGCGTAACATCAATCCATACGACAACGTGCAGTTTGCCGGTCTTTCCAGCGACTTCGGCCTGGACACCTGGACCTTCGGTTTCGGCGTCTTCGGTCCGTACGCGGTGACGAACCGGTGGAAGCGCGACGGACCTCAGCGTTACAACATCGTCGAGGCCAATGTTTTCATGCCGATCTATGCGCTGACGGCCGCGTGGAATCCCATTAAATATGTGCGGATCGGCGCACAGGCCAGCCTGGTGAACTTCCGGTTGGTCAACGAATACGGCTTCAGCGTGTTGCACGACCGCAACCCGGAATTCGACGTCATCGCGACGCTGGACGCGTGGTCGGAATTCACGCCCGGCTATGCGTTCGGCATCGTCATCGCGCCGATTCCCGATTGGTTGGAGATCGGTTTCTCCTACAACGGTCAGTACGATGTGATCATCGAAGGCGACATTTCGGCCGAAATGCCCAAGCTGTACGGCACGATTCTGGGCGAGAATCCCTACACCGACAAGTTGCGCATGGATTTGACGTTCCCGCCCATTTACCGCGGCGGCATTCGCTTCATTTACAGGAAGCTGTTCGACATCGAGTTCGCCTCGACCTTCATTCCCTGGACGAAGCTGCCATACTACGACATCAACTTCGAAAAGGGCGACATCATCGAGGACTTCAAATACCCGCTGGAGTGGGACGACACGTTCGACTTCCGGTTGGGCGGCACCTGGTTTGTCAACGAGCATTGGCGGCTGCACGGCGGCGCGGCGTACGAGCAAACGGCGAACCCGCCGCACATCAGCGGTCTGGAATCGCCGCGCAAGATCGGCGCGGGCGGTTTCACGATGAGCTACTTCGGGATGGATTTCGACGCATCCTACATGCACATTTACCAGGAGGACGTCGAAACGCCGCTGCCCGGACCGGATTTCGCCAGCGAGCTCGACGACGGCCGAGGCAAGTATAAAACCAGCTACGACGTATTCGTGGGAGCGATCAACTTTAACATTGAACGAATGTATGAGGCTTTTAACGGACATCGACCATGGTAACCAAAAAGGAATGGTTGGATCAGTTTTCGAAAAGCCGACAGCGCGGACAAAAATTTACAACGATTTCGGACGCGGACATCGAGCCGCTGTACACACCTGAGAACCTGGCCGACTTTGATGCCGAAAAGGATTTGGGCTTTCCCGGACATTACCCGTACACCCGCGGCGTGCAATCGACCATGTACCGTGGGCGCACGTGGACCATGCGCCAGTTCGCCGGCTTCGGCAATCCAAAGCAAACCAACGAACGCTTTCATTATTTGTTGGAAAACGGGCAGACCGGTCTGTCGACCGCGTTCGATTTTCCCACGCTCTACGGCCGCGACTCGGACGACGTGCGCAGCCGGGGCGAAGTCGGCAAATGCGGCGTGGCCATCGATACGCTGCGCGACATGGAGATCCTGTTCGACCGCATTCCGCTCGATAAGGTGACGACCTCCATGACGATCAACCCGCCGGCGGCGATCGTGTGGGCGATGTACCTGGCGGTCGCCGAAAAACAGGGCGTAACCTGGGACAAGGTCGGCGGCACGATCCAGAACGACATGCTCAAGGAGTTCATTGCGCAAAAGACATGGATCTTCCCGCCGCAGCCGCATCTGAAGATCGTCACCGACATCCTGGCCTTCGCGGCGGAGAACGTGCCGCGTTGGAACACCATTTCGATCAGCGGGTATCACATTCGCGAGGCGGGCAGCACCGCGGAGCTGGCCTTCACGCTCGGCGACGGCATGACCTACGTGCGCGCGGGCATCGAGGCCGGGTTGGACCCCGACGTGTTTGCGCCGCGGCTGTCGTTCTTTTTCAACGCGCATTCCGATTTCTTCGAGGAGATCGCCAAGTACCGCGCGGCACGGCGCATCTGGGC
>DAINPV010000142.1:0-9408 GCA_036743315.1 bacterium
GTTTTCGTCGAGCATCCACAACGAGGTGCGCACGTCGGTGATGTGCAGCATGTCGCACATCTTGCCCGGGTCGGGCGACATCGTCCACTGCCGGATGCAGTCGCGCGTCGCGCCGCCGTCCTCGGATTTGTAAATGAACTTGAAGGTCGAAATGTTGTCGGTCCACACGCCGGCCATGTAGACGATGTCCGCGGTCGGCGCGTCCACGCCCAACAACACGTTGTTGTAGTTCCAGTCGCTTTGCATCAGCGCCCATTCGCCGTACTCGCCCCACGCCGCGCCGGCGCCGGCCAGCAAGACGACCGTCATCAAAACCACGAGTGTACGTTTCATCGGACTTCTCCTCCCCAAAAGGTCCAACGGCCGCACGGCCGGTTCCCGGTTGTTTTCAATTATTTGGTTGTTATTAATATGGATGCGAAACCACGTGAGGCGATTCTAAGACAATCCGCCGCGCTCGGCAAGCGAAAGCGGGGTTTCCCGGGCATGTCTCCCCCTTCGCGCCGGACTCCTCCCGACCGCATTGCCGAACCGGTTTTATTCTTCAACAAGCGCAGCCACGGTCGTCCGTATCGTCGTCATCGTCGTCGATGCCGTCAGCGGTCGTCGTGTCGTCATCGTCGTCGTCGACCGCATCGTCGTCGCTGTCGTCGTCGACCGCATCGTCGTCGCTGTCGTCGTCGATCGCGTCGTCGTCGATCGCGTCGTCGTCGGTCGTGTCGTCGTCGGTCGCGGTCCGCATGGTCAGCTTGAAGGCCACGTCGCGAACGAAGGTGACGGGTAGTTCGAAGCCGTCGCCGAGCGGTCTTTCCTCCCAATCGGCCCGGTGGAGCACCTCACCGGTCCAGGCATCCCAGACCTCCAGGTGCAGCAGCGCATCTCCGACCGGCGGGTCGGCAATGTACGGCACATGCGCGCCGGCGAAAGTTTCCGGTTCGTCCAGACCACGCAGCCAATTGCTGCGCGGATCGTGCACCCAACCCAGCACGCGCCGGCCGTCGTCCGTCTCGGCGCCAAGGGCGTACCCGTCGAGCGTACGGCCGGCGGTTTGGGCGTCGAAGCTCCAGATCCGGTCGTAATTCGCCAGCGGTTCGTCCGCGAAAAAGGCGCGCGGTCCCGCGTTCAGGCTCCACAAGTCCTGCGGCTCGATGTAGTTATCCCACCACCAGTTCATCGCCCCGCCGGCGTAGCCGCTCAGCAACGCGATCCACGTGCCGTTGTGGATGTTGATGCCCAGCGGATCGCGGTCGTTGAACAGCGCTTCGTAGTCGATGCCGAATTCCGCAAGGATCGCCGGGCGCTCAGCCGCCAGGTAAGCGCCGCTTTGCCACCGAATGAGAAACGTGCCCAACACATACTGATGGCGGTTGTTGAAATCCCATTCGCTCAGGTCGAAATACGGCAGCACGAGCGGTTGCGCGTAACTGGTCGTGACCGGATGCCCGGCCGGATCCCACGCCCGTATATCGTCGGCGACCTCGAGCATCCACGGGTTGATCAGGCTCGGCCGCACGCCGCTGATCCCATCGGCCTCGTTGAAAATTTCCCACGCCAGCAAGCTGCGATAGGCGCCGTACCGCGCCGCCAGGTAACGGTGCAGGTTGTCGGCCAGCCGCCGCGCCTCCCCCTCGGTGAAGTAGTCGGCACTGGTCGCACACGGCCCACCGTTGGCCGCGTTGTATGGATTCTCGTCCCAGGACGACCACTGGATGCATTTGAACTGCGAATGCTGGTGCAGCACGAGTTGGATCGCCACGCCCAAGTCCTGCGCGTGGGCGAAAATGTCGTCGAGTTTCTTGCCGATCTGCTGGCTGTAGCGCCCGAGGCCCTGGTAATAGCCGGTCGGGTGGTCGGAGCCCCATTCGAGGATCGTGCCCTGGGCGAAGTGGCTGAGCCACAGGCGCGTCCAATTGCCGCCGCCGGCCGCGAGTTTGTCGAGGTAACCCGTGTAGGCGAAGCCGCCGGACGCGTCGTTCACCCAGTCGACGTTGAATCCCAGCGCCAGATAGGGCGCGCCGTCGTCGTAAGCGAAATACCGCGGGTTGTCGGCATCGACGCGGATGAACCCCCCACTCGCCGGCGAGGCGGCGGTGAGCGTCACCGGCGGCGCTTCGACCGTGCCGGCGGCGTCGGTCGCGCGGACCGTCAGCGTATATATTCCCGGTGTCGGCGGCGCGTAGCGCAGACGAAAGCGCCCCTCGCCCGCCGGGGTGAAAACTTCCCGGTCCCCGTCCAACTCCCGGTCGTACGGTTCGTACCAAAAGGCGGGCAGCACGACCGTCTCGCGCGCGGGCGTTTCGACGACGGCGGTCACGTCGATCTCGGCCGGGTCAAAGGGATTGTCGTAATCGTCGCCGAGCGTCGCGTTGATCTCGAAAAAATCGTAGGTCGGCACGGTATCGGCCAGCGGCAGCACCGAGACGATCGACGCCGCCAGCAGCGGCGCGGGCAGCAGCAGAACCAAAACGATGGCGATCGATGTTTTCATTGGTTGGTCATTATGCGTCAATTGAGGAACGGCAACAATGGCCGCCGCATTTCCTCAGGGCGTCAAGCCGCCGCGCTCCTCAATGAGATATTTGCTGAACAAGGCAAGATCGGCGCTTTCTCCTTTATAAATCGGCAACAACAACTGATAGAGCCGGTAATATTTCTCGCGCAGGTCGATATCGGCTTTGACGATCGCGTCGATTTGCGCATCGGTGGGGAACGATTGGTCGATGAATATATTTCCAAAGGCGGTGACGATCAATGATAAGGAATGCGGATCAATTTTTTTTCGTTGTTTCAACACCAGTTTTTTGCCGTAATAACTATTTGCGTTGTAGTGTAGAATAAATTCTTCACTTGGCGGACCGATGGGAGTAGAACAAATATGCACTCCGGAAATGGCGCCAGCTTCACTCCCGGTTATCGGCATGGTGACTTCAATATCTGTACAATGTCTTTTTCTGATTTTTATCTGCAGAGATGGATCGTATTGCTTCAATTCCCGGGTTACGTATTGGATTAAATCCTTTTCGTTCTCTTGATAATGTTGCGAAACATATTCCTGCAAACGTTTTGCTTTTTCCCTGAAGGCGGCGACTTTATGCAATAACTCCTCACCTCCAGTCAATAGATAGCCGTAGTTACGGTTCAAATCGGAAATGGCGCCTTGAAAAGAGGATGCTTCGTCCATCCATTTATCGTAAGTATTAAACACCAATGGGTAATCGTTGACCGATATCCACTTTTGGTTGTCGTCAAACTTGATAACGATTTTGCCTCGAAGCAACCGGCCGTGGGTGATAATCATGCCGTCGTCGAACTCAATAACCTCGGTGGGATTGGCAATGATCAGTTTGTCCTTGGCGTAACTGAGAGTGTCAAACAACTCGCGAAAGGCGTCGTCCTCGCCGGCGCACAGAAACAAGGGGTAAGGATCCGCTATCGCTCGACCCAGCGCGTCCCATTGATCCTCGGTCAGTTCGCCGAATTGTACGCGCCGAAACGGCGGCAAGGTTCTTTCGTAGTAGGGGACTTCAGGCTCAACCGCCTTCACAGGATCTTTAGAAAAAGTCTCTTGCTCAACCGCCGTTTCCGGCGAATCTTCCGGCGTTTCCGCGGCGGGCGTTTCCGCGGCGGGCGTTTCCTCGGCGGGCGTTTCCTCGGCGGGCGTTTCCTCGGCGGGCGGTTTGTCCGCACAAGCCGTAAACAAAGCGAAAAGGACGAAAGCGAAGGCCAAACAAAAACCGATTTTCATCCACCCCTCCAAGATGCGCCTATCGTACTAAAAATGCCCACCTGCGCCAATCGCGCTTATTTTGGCAAGGGAGTATCGCCGCAATCGGCAAAAACGCCGGTGTTTGGCAAGTGGATTTTTCTCCCGGGGCTATTCGGCGCCGCTCCGAACCGCTTCGAGCGCAAGGCGCGCGGCGGTGTCGGCGCTGACCGGAATCACGCGCTCGGGCAACAATTGGACCAAGGCCATAAACGAGTTTTCGAGATTCAGTCCGCCGTCGCTGGTCATGTAAACGTAGGCGACGGTGCCGGGGGGATAATCGCTCAATTCGGCGGCCATGTTCTCCGGGCTCAGGTAGAACGGCTCGGTGAGGCCGCTTCCGCTGTCGTCGATCCCCCGCCATTCGCGCGGGCGGAACAACACCACCGCGCCGCCGTCCTCGCCGGCGATCGCCTTGAAGAATTGGTCGGGATTCCACCAGGTGAAGGTCGGCAACATGTAGGGCACGTTGACGGGAAACAGGCCTTGGATGGCGCCGTCTTCGCCGGCGTACTGGGGCATCAAATCGGCTTCGGCGCTGTGCCAGGTGCTCCACCACTCCCAATGAACCGAGCTGTGCGTGCCCAGAATCCGCGCGTCCTGTTGCGTGGCGGCGACGAAGGCCTCCTGCATTTCCTCGGTCAACGAGGCGGGGTACGCGTACAGGTGCCCGCTGGGCGGCAGCATGAAGTAGTCTTTCCCGGTTTCCCGTCCCACGTCGTAGTACCATGCGAGCACGTCGGGGGCGATGTACGCCAGATGGGGCGAGATCGACCAGGTGATCGGCGCGCAGGAATTGACCGGCTGCCGGCAATCGTCGAGGCGCTGGTTGATCCACTCGCCGCGCGCGTCCATCATGAACGCGATGTTGTCGCCGTCGCCGATCACGAAGGCCACGTAGGTGTTGTCGGGATCATACTGGATGTTCTCCAGCTCGTTCTGCTCGAGTTCTCCCGGCTCGTCGATGGGCGCCCGCCGGGTGGAAAAAAAGGACAGGTTGGTCGTTTCGGTCGGAATGGCGCCCATGTTGCGCAAGTCCAGGCAGCGGGTCTGCGCCTCGAAAAAGTATCCGCCGAACACCAGCCACGAATTGTTGTACCCGTAAACGCCGATCGGTTGCGGCCAGGGATTGGCCGTGGCGATTTCGGTCAGCAGCTCGCTTTCCGGGTTGGGATCGATGCAGCCGTTGACCAGGAACACGACGAACAGCTTTCTTGCAAAGACGTAATCGATCAGCGAGGGGTTCATGTCGCGATTCAACGCCGGATCCCAGACTTGCGGATCGTTCGTGTCGTAACCGGGATTGAGCATGGCCAGTCCGGTCGTTTCCGCGACATAGTTTTCATACACGAATTTCGTGGCCAGATAGGGCGTGTCGCGTTCGGCGAATTCGGTCCGGGCGTCGAACGCCACCGACGGGCAGACCACGGTCAGGTTCTCGTCCAGCGGGACCGCCCCCAGCACGGCGCCGACGGTCAGAATATTGGGCAGCAATCGCTGTTGATTCTCGTACGAATACCGCACGCACTGCGGGAAATCCGTCAGGCAGGTTTCCAGAAACGGCTCGGCCGCGACGGTCGCGCTCGGCTCCAGCTCCAGTTCCTCCAGCCAGCGCGAGTCTTTGTCGCTCATCAGCGTATAGACGGAGCCGCCGAGCTCGCGATTGTACAAACCGGCGCAGGCCTGCACCGCCAACGTCACCGTCGCCGGCGTCCCCGAAGCGATTTCGACAAGTTTAAACTCGTCGGCGTAGATGGGCGTCGTATCGTCGTCGCCCGTGTCGTCGTCAGTCGTATCGTCGTCGCCGATTGTATCGTCGTCGCCGGTCGTGTCGTCATCGGTCGTGTCGTCATCGGTCGTGTCGTCGTCGATCGTGTCGTCGTCGCCAACAGCGTCATCATCCGAAGCATCGTCATCGGCGGCATCGTCGTCGACGGCGTCATCATCATCGTCACATGAGATGACAAAAACAAAAAACAAAACCGTAATCAGCATCAAAACAGGAACTCTGTCTTTCATTTTTAAAACTATCTCCTTGGGATTGCCGTCGCCTGCGCCCTTTCCCACATTTGCAGGTACGCCTCCGCCGAACTCATGAAGATTTCCATGACGTCGGCCGGGTGAGTTTCGTCCACCTGCCGCAGGTTCTCCACCCATTCGGCGTATAGACCGTAGTGGGCGACTCCTTCACTCGCATAGTCGAAAACCCGGTCGCCGACGGTCGGCTGCTCGAAGGTGACCAGGCCGTCGAAGGAGGTAAAGGGATAATCGATCTGCACCGAACCATCGCTATTGGGTTGACAGGTCATCCCCTGGATATCCGAGCCGATCCCAACGCCGTTGACCAGGGGATAACCCAGCATTTCGTCGGAACGTTGGACGATTCCATTCGCGCTGTTGGACGGATTGGAGACCATGTTCACGACCAATCCACCGAGGGCATAGATGCGATTGCGAATGTTCAGGTTGTTTTCGATCCAGCTATGGTCGGAGATAACGCCCGCGTATTGGCGCTCCTCCAAAACATCCAGCATTTCGATCAGGGTGTAATAGCTCAGGTGGTCGACCTGGACGATCATGCCGCGATCGACCAAGCCGTTGACCAGATGTTCGCCGATCGGCTGCAGATGCCGGACGTTGCAACCCGGGATCGATCCGCCGTAATCCGCGTAATCGGGAATCGGTTCCAGTTTGTCGATGAGCAACGCTTGTAAAAGATCGTCGATCACGGAACCGAAGGAGGGGATGTCCTCCTCGAGGAATTCCCGCATGTTTCTGATGTTCGTCGAACCCGAAGCGCCCGCGGGGCATTCGCCGAGCACCCAGAAATCCCCACCCACCGACGGCTCGAAAAGCAGTTGCCCCGGAAGAATGAGATCGATGATGTGATCGATCTTGCCGGTGTTCATTTTGTTGGTGAGGTTCATCCAGGCATTGGTTGTTCCGCCACCCGGCCGCGTGCCGCCGAAGGCATTGTCGAACCGGTGGATCGGATAAACCGATCGGATGCCCATGTCGTAGAGTGCGTCGAGTTGCTGATCGACATACTCAGGCGTGCACTTTTCCTCCTGCCCGATCCGGCAGTCGAAGAGCGTACTGTATTCCACGCCCAAAACGACCGCGAGTTTGTTCTGCGCGATCACCTCGCGGGCTTCCTCCGGGGAAGTGACGATTCGGAACCAACCCTCGCCCGGCCCGCCCTCTTGGGCGTCGACGTAATCCTGCAGGTCGTACATGGCAAGCGTTTGGATCTCGACGGTGCTGGCAGGGCTGCAATCGCCTTCGCTCACCAGGGGGTGAAGCATGCTGGCCAACTGGCAATACGAACTGTTGCCGGTGGCCAGTGTCACGACCAGTCGCAAGCCGCTCAAATAAGCACGCTGGATCCACTTGTAATAGACCTGGGTGTGCGAGATCGCGCAGCGGTTCGGCCACCAGGTGAAATCGGGATAGCCCACGGTCTCGTGACCGGGCGTGCCGCCGGAAACCCCGAGGAAGTCCCATGCGCCGTCAGGCCCGTGCAGGTCTTCGCAGTCGTCGAGGGCGTATTCGACTCCGAAGCGGTGGAACAGGTCGCCGGCCATGCCGACCGCACCGAGGCTTTTGACGAAGTTCAGGTGCGAGTGCACGTCGGCATATCCCACCACCGGCTCGGTCGGATCGTGCGGCTGATAAAACTCGGGGCTAACCACGGCATTGAGCGCCGCTTCGGGGTATGGTCGGCATTCTTCTGCCGGGCGCTCGACCATTTGAAAGGCGGCCGATTCGGCAACGATGGTTTCGTCTTCGGGACCCAGATACGGTGCGTCATCGTCGGCAAGCAACCGAAGTTCATGCTTGGTGGAAACCAGTGTGTAAAGTTTATCCGTTGAATCGTCGACGGGAATCTCAAGTTCGTTCACCCGCCACTCGACGTCGTTGCCCGCCTCGGTGTAGCGAAGAACAGTCTGGCCATCCGTGGCCAGAAATCCTTCATTCCGGTCGTAGAACATAAACGTACCCAAGCCGGTCGGCTTGAGGAAAAAATGGTCCGCTTGCTCCGGGAAGACAACCCGGAACAGATAGCTTCCATCCTCCTCAGCGACCAGATACCGGCCGGTCTCGTCGGAACGCACGGTAAAACAACCCTGGGCGAGGCCGTACGCCGGATCTCCCTCGATGGTGGTCGCCGTAGTGTCGTCGTCGTCATCGTCGTCATCCACCGAATCGTCATCATCGTCGATGGAATCATCATCCGGTGAAACGCTGTCATCGTCGTCGCCGGTCGTGTCGTCGTCGCCGGACGTGTCGTCGTCGCCGGTCGTGTCGTCGTCCGTGGCATCATTATCAATAACGTCATCATCGGCTGCAGTATCGTCGTTATCATCGTCATCGTCGCAAGAGGCGAGCAGGCCGATGGACAGCAGCAAGGTAAGCAACGGCAACAAGCTGATGGCGCACTTAATTTTCATCGACTTTCTCCTTGTATACCAAGGGATTGTGAGCCTAGCATGATAACGACTCCGGACAAAACAAAACTTAACCCGGGTGGGCCGAAGAATCAATTTTCCTGCCGCTTTTTCCTTTGCAACCGGGTCGTCCCCGCCCGCGCCAAGCACGCGAATGGATCTTTGCCGCGCTCGCCAAGCGCCTCAAGGTGGACCGCGGCAACGTGAGCCGGGTATTGGACCTGACGCCGCTGGCGCCGACTATCCTCGAGGCGATCATGGATGGCAAGGAGCCGTCGGGACTATCACTGACCACACACATCAAAAGGTGAATTCCGCCACTGTGGAAAAAAAGCAGCGGTAGGCCCTGGGATTTCGCGCACCTGCGTGAGCGATGGACGCCGTTCCGTGCAGGCAACAAAAACCGCCGCCATCGCGTTGATCCACTTATGGCTCGCCGCAGCCTTGGTCGCCGGCGTCGATCAAGTTAACTTTGGTCCTCAAGGAATCGAATACAACCGGATATTATCGACCTTTGCCGCACCGTTCCAGGAATCGACGTTATAGACACTAAAGCCCTGGATTTCGGTCAACGGGAAAGCGCCATCCATAGTGAAGGTGATGTCCGTGCAGGGCGTGGAATTGCCGTCGAAGATCACGTCATAGGAATGGTTGTCGATGTCGGCCCGGATATCAATGGTATGCCATACACCGTAGTTCACGGTCGCCACGCAGGTGATTAAATTCCCATCGTCGTCCTGGGCGGCGAGTTCCCCCAGAAAATAATGCACCAGAGCCAGATCCGACACCTCCGCATGAAGGAAGAAAACGACCGAGGAACCGGAAAGGATATCGGCATCGAAGATGACGCCGCCCCGATCCAGGATCGCTGTGTCGTGCATGTATTTCACATGGTAGTAGTCGCCGTAAGCCGTCGATTGCGTCAGCAATGCCTGGTTGACTGCTTTGTCCAACGCGACCACCTCGACCACGGCGTTGCCGCCGACCGTCACCTCCCAGGGCTCGGGAGGCGGATTACCGACACTGTAAGCGTCGAAATCATCCGACCAGACGATCGTGGTGTCGTCGTCACCCGTGTCGTCGTCACCCGTGTCGTCGTCACCCGTGTCGTCGTCGGTCGTGTCGTCGTCAGCCGTGTCGTCATCGGTCGTGTCGTCGTCGGCCGTGTCGTCGTCAGCCGTGTCGTCGTCAGCCGTG
>DAINPV010000143.1:0-9233 GCA_036743315.1 bacterium
TGTCCTGGAACAGCTTCAGGTCATCGGGCGGAACGTCGATGCTCGTTTCCAGGCGGCGTTCCTCGGCCAGCGGCGCGATGGTCGACACGCAATTTTCGACCAGCGCCCGCAACGAAAAATGATCGACCATTACATCCATGCCGCCGGCCTCGATCTTGGACAGATCGAGAATCGAGTTGAGCAGCTTGAGCAGATGCAGCGCGTTCTTGCGCACCTTCGCCAGATTCTGCTGATGCAATTCGGGCAGCTTGTCGCCGGCGCGTTGCAGCACCAGCGATGTAAAACCGATGATCGAGTTCATCGGTGTGCGCAGTTCGTGGCTCATGTTGGCCAGGAATTCACTCTTGAGGCGGTTGGCTTCCTCCAGCTTCAGGTTGGTGGTCTGCAACCTTTCGTCGCGCTCGCGCAGCGCGTCGAGCATCTGGTTGAAAGCGTTGGCCAAAATGCCGATTTCATCGACGCTGTCCACGGACATCTCGATGTCGATGTTGCCCGCGGCGATCTGCTGCGCGCCCTCGACCAGCTTGAGGATCGGCTCGGAAAAACGGCGGGCGATGAAGTAGACGATGATCACAATGAAAAACGCCGCGCCCAGCGTCATGAACAAATAAACGTCGCGCATGAACTTTGATTGAACGTAGATCACGTCGTTGGGCACCTCGACGCACACCAGCCAGGGCAGCGAAATGCTTTGGTCGCGCAAGCGCATATGGGCGTAACCGATCGTCTTGAGCACCGGCCAGTTGTATTCGAAGGTGCCGGCGTGAGCCCTTTCGACTTGACCGGGGAGATCGATTTCGAGCATGTACTGTTCGCCGTACACTTCAACGTTGCGGTGGCCGATGATCTTATGCGTATCGTATTCGATCATGAACACCGTGGCGGCATAGAGGTCGGTCAGCGAAGCCTGTACGACATCGAGCATATCCTGCATGTAGGCCCAGTTGAGGTAGGCAATCAAATAGCCGATGATCTCCCCGTCGGGGCCCCTGACCGGCGCCGAGATATTCTGCGTCTCGCCCTTGGTGCCGTAGAACTGCTGTATTTCCGGACTGTACAGAAAGCCCGATAGATAAATGCCCTGCCGCTCCGCCTCGGTGAACCAGGGACCGTCCGACAACGTGGTGCCGACCAACTTTTCCTGCGGTAGTTTGCGGCCCAGATGCGATCGATGATTGGCCGCCACGACTTGCCGACGTACGTCGACCAGCACCAGCAGGTCGTACATCGGGTAGGCGGCGATCAGGCTGTCGAACAGTTCCTCGGCCGGCTTGGCGCGGCCGGCGCGCAACGACTGATTGGTTTGCGGCAGCGACGACCAGGCTTTGACCTCGACCATGCGTTGGTATAGCTCGCTCTCGATTTTGTAGGCGCTGTCCACGGCCACCATCCGCAACATGCCGCGGTTGTCGTTGCGGATGGCCTCGTTGACCTGGTAATAGGCCAGGAAACTGAGCGCCACCATAGGCAACAGACTGATCGCCAGAAAGTAGACGATCATTTTTATGTAAATCGAAAGCGTTTTCATCAGCCGCCCGTCAGTTGCGCCCCTGGACTCCGGCAGACATTGTACACGGCGACGCCGATTGCGCAAATCGTCCGGCCGCTCTCGGTTGACAACCCGGGCGAAAGAACCAATAGTGTCAGCACTTCGCCACGCGGGATCCGCTTTGCTTCCCTAGCGATTCCGGTAGTCGTACAACCGCACCGTCGCGGGAGGATATGAGAGAATGTTTGTCGCGCGCAAACTCGCCAAACTGCGTAAAGAAGCCGCCCGGCAGCTTCGGCGCGCCGAAAAGGAACTGAGTCGGCATCCGCAAGCCATGGACCGGGGAAAACTGGAGGAGCATCTGGCCCACCTGCGCGAAGCGATGGCCGGCGATGATCTCGACAAAATTCTCCAGCATCTGCGTACGGTCAAGCATCATGTCGATCAACATGTGCCCATCTGGCGGCACAGCGTGGTGCTCGAATACACCGAAGCGATCCTGGTTGCACTGGTGCTGGCGATGTTCATCCGCACCTTCATCGTGCAAGCGTTTAAAATACCCTCGGGCAGCATGATCCCCACGCTGTATGTCGGCGATCACATCCTGGTCAACAAGTTCATTTTCGGCCTGCCGATTCCCTTCTCCGACGAGAAAATCGACCTCTTCGGCAAACCCAAGCGCGGCGACGTGATCGTCTTCAAGTTCCCGCAGGACACATCGAAAGATTACATCAAGCGGGTGATCGGCCTGCCCGGCGACACGATCGAGGCGCGCGGCAACGAACTGTTCATCAACGGCGAATTGGTGCCGAAGGAAAAAGCGGGCACGTATCGCTACGAAGACCCGGCGCGCTTCAACCAGACCAGCGAGTTGTACATCGAAAATATCGGCGGCAAAAAGCACCAAGTGCTTTACGATCTGGATACGCTGCGCTTCGGCGACACCGCCAAAAAAGTGCCGCCCGGCCATTATTTCTGCATGGGCGATAACCGCGATCACTCCAACGACAGCCGCTACTGGGGCTTCGTGCCCTTCGAGCTGATCAAGGGCAAGGCGATGATCATCTACTTCTCCTGGCCGCCGGGGCAGCTCACCCGGATCGGCTCGCTGGTGCGATGACCACTCGCCCGCGCGAGATCGCCTGGCCGCTGTTTTTCCTGCTCGCTTTTTTCCTCACCCTGCCGTTGCTGGGCTGGACGCTCGCCGACGGGCCGATCGTCGACGACAACCCGCTGCTGTTCGCCGCGCAACTCGACTCCACCGCCAAACTGAAGTTCCTGCTCATGCCCGACGTCGGCGTGTACTGGCGGCCGCTGGGCAAGTTGACGGTCGCGCCGG
Source organism: bacterium (assembly GCA_036743315.1). GTDB lineage: Bacteria > Lernaellota > Lernaellaia > Lernaellales > Lernaellaceae > CALBTQ01. The sequence continues at coordinate 2,829 of DAINPV010000143.1, forward strand.
CGGCCACGCTTTTCGGCTACACGACCTGGCCGCACCGGTTGACCATCCTGTTGTTGCATGCGCTGGCGACGACCCTGCTGTTCGCGCTCGCGCGCCGGCTCGTCAACCAACGCGCGGCGTTGCTCACCGCGCTGATTTTTTTCGTCCACCCGGTGCATGCGGGCGCGCTGCATTGGCTCAGCGCGCGCTTCGATCTGGTTGCCGCCGTGTTCGTCCTCGGCGGTGCGCTGTGTTTCGCCCGTTATGTGCGGGAAGGACACGACCGGTCGCTCGTCTGGGCGGCCCTCTGGACGCTCGCCGCGTGCCTGAGCAAGGAGATCGCCTTCATCGCGCCGTTGCTGTACGCGGTCCTGATCTTTTTTTCCTCGCCGCGCCCACCGCTGAAACGAACGATCCTCGGCCTGCTCGCCACCCTCGCGCCGGTCGCCGCCGTGCTCGTTGCACGCCTGCCGCTCCTGGGCGGCCTGGGCGGTCCCCCGCGCCTGCACGATCCGCTGCCCGGCGTGATTCTGGGCAACCTGTTTCGCCACGTGCCGCGCACGTTGTTCGCGCCGCTCAACCGCGCCGCCTTACCCGCCGGTTGGGCTGAGATGGTGCAAATACCGTTGCTGATCGCCGCCGGTGTGTTTTTGTTTTACTTGTTTTTGCGCCGCGGTCGCCTCGATGCCTGGCGGGGCGTCGTCTTCGGCGTGCTGGCCGCGCTACCGATGGCCCCGTTTCTCTACCTCGGCCCGCACCTGAACGCCGGCTACATGCTCTACCTGCCCTCGGTTGGTTTCGCCTGGTGGCTGGGCGAAGCGACCTTCGGCGAAGGGCACACGCAGGTCACACCGCTCTGGCGGCGGTTGAAGTTCGCGGCTGTCGCCGTCTTCCTGGCCCTCGCCGCGCCGCTGCTGCTCGTCAACCTCGCCGCGCACCACAGCGCTTCGCAAACGGTGGAAACCATCGTCCGCGCCGCCGCGCGCGACATCGATCCCGTCGGCGCGCACTCGATAGTATTCGAGGACCTGCCCGTACAGGCGCGCGGCATTCGGCTGTATTACGACCATGTCGATCAACTCTTTCTGCCGCTACGCGCCTTTGCCGACAAACGCCTGTTGCTGGTCGGCGAAAACTTCTGGCGCACCGAGGGAGAAAAATTGCCGTGGCGCGACGCAACGTGGCGCGCGGGCGTGCGCGCGGCGCGTTGGCAACCGTCCGGCATGTTGAGCGACGCAACCGACCTCACGCGCGCTTCGTGGGAAATGCGCGCAACGTCGGCCGACGATCCGACCGCGCTTTCGTTTTCCGGCCGGGTGCCGCCGCATGTGCAAAGCGTGCCCGGCGGCCTGCAATGGACCGACGGCCCGATCGACGCGGAACTGACCGCGCCCGCCGCGCCGTTCAATACGCCACGCTTGCGTTTCCGTCTGACGACTGCCGATCCGGCCGCGTTCAAGGAAGCCGCGCTGGTCTGGCGCGACGACGAAGGTCGCGAGCGCCGCGCCATGTTCGACGTGCTCGATGATGATCGACCGCACGACTACGTTCTGCCGCTGGCGGTCGATCCGCGCTGGGCGCGCACGAACGCACCGGCGGCGTTGCGGCTGCATCTGCCCTTTCGCCGTGGGAAAATCGTCTTTACGGAATAATCTCGCGGTGCAGTTTGTGCGAACCGATCCAGTTTTGCAGGCTGATCTCCGGCTTGTCGTTTTCATAACGAATTTGAATGTACGGCCGCAGGTGCGACTTGCCGAGGTTGGCCACGTCGAGGCTGACGATGTTCGACCACGAACCGGTGTTGTAATACTCACCGTGTTCGCCCACCTTGCGGTAATCGATTTTGTGGCTGTGGCTGAACACCACCGAACGGTAGCGTGTTTTCGATAAAATATCGGACGCGGTTTTGAACAACGGCTTGTGGTTCATCGCGTTGGCGATGCGCTGCGGCGACAGGCGGAATTCCCGTCGCCGGTAGCGGTCGCGCGAAATACGGTTGCGCATCCAGAACAGGAAAATCCCACCCGCCAACCGCCAGAAAAAGCGATTGTCGTTCCAGAACGCCCAGCGCAGGTAATAACGGAAGGGCATCACCTTGTCGATGTAATGCCGGTGCCGCTTCATCGGGTTGAGGAACTGGATGATGAACAAACTGCCCCACGGTAGATTGAGCACCGGTTCGCCGTCGTGGTCGCGCCGCGTGAAGTTGTTCATATCGAAGCTGTGGATGAACTCGTACTGATGCCCGTGCGTGACGAAGATGTCGTCGATCGCGTACGACTGCTCGATGCGGATCGACTTGTCGAGCCGGCGGCGGACTTCCTCCTGCACCCGGGGAAACAACAGCGCGGCGTCGTGGTTGCCCACGATCAGGATCAACCTGTTATTCGCCTGCGCGCAAAACGCCTTGAGCGCGTCGAACACCCCCGCGTGCCCGGCGATTACGCGTTGCATCTGCCGCACGGCCACCTCTTCGGTGATGCGTTCGTCCGGGCCTTCTTCGACATTGAGCAGGAGATTGAAAAAATCGCCGTTGACGATCAGTTCGACCTGATGGTCGACGTAGACCGGTCCGCCGTGATGCTCGATGAACTCGATGAGGATGTCGTCGTCGAAAAAATCTTCCAACAGGTTGCGGCTGCCGTCGGCCATGTGCGCCCCGGCGCTTAGATGCAGATCACTGATAATGAGCTTCAGTTTCTTCATGCTAACGCCGCGCGATCACCTCTTTGCCCATATAAGGAACGAGCTTGGCCGGCACGCGCACCGTGCCGTCGGCCTGCTGATGATTTTCCAACACGGCGATGATCGCCCGGCTGACCGCGACCGCCGTGCCGTTGAGCGTGTGCACGAACACCGGTTTGCCGCCGCCGATCTTGGTGCGGATGTTCAACCGCCGCGCCTGGTAATCGGTGCAGTTGCTGGTGGAGGTCACCTCGCCGTATTCGCCGTGCTCGCCTCGTCCGGGCATCCAAGCCTCGATATCGAACTTGCGATAGGCCGGTGCGCCCAGATCGCCCGTGCAGATGTCCACCACGCGGTACGGCACTTCGAAGTCGCCGAACAACCGCTCTTCGACGGCGAGCATCTTGTCGTGGATCGCCGCCGATTGCTCGGGCGTCGTGTAGGCGAACATCTCGACCTTGGTGAACTGGTGCACGCGGTACAGCCCGCGGCTCGTGCGGCCGTACGCGCCCGCCTCGGTGCGGAAACAGTGGCTGACGCCGCCCAGCAGCATCGGCAGCTCTTTCTCGTCGATCATCTCGTTGGCCAGCATGCCGCCCAGCGTGATTTCCGCCGTGGCGATCAGCGCGAGATCCTGGTTGGCGATCGAGTAGATCTGCGTTTCGTCGCCGCGCGGATTGAAGCCGATGCCCTCCAGAATCGCCGGCCGCGCCAGGTCGGGCGTGATGTGCGGCACAAAGCCCTCGCTAAGCAGCACGTCCAGCGCGTAGCGCACCATGGCCATTTCCAGCAGCACCGCGTCGCCCTTGAGAAAATAGAAATTCGCCCCGGCGACCTTGGTGCCCTTTTCGAAATCGATGATGTCCAGGGCCTGGCCGATCTCGACGTGATCTTTCGGGGTAAAATCGAATTGACGCGGCTCGCCCACGCGGCGCAGCTCGCGGTTTTCTTCCTCGGTCTTGCCGATCGGCGAATCCGGATGCGTCATGTTAGGAATGATGCGCAGCACGTCGTTGAGCGCGCTTTCCGTCTCCTTGGTCGCCGCCTCGGCCTCGGCGATGCGCCCCTTGAGCTCGCGCCCCTCGGCGATCAGTTCCTGCCGCTTGGCGGGCTCCATTTTGCCCTTCATCGAGTTGGCGATCTCATTGGCGCGGCGGCGCAGTTCGTCGGCCTCGGTGACCTTCGCGCGGCGCGTTTCGGCCAGCTCCCGCAGGTTGCTTAAATCGATGGCGACGTTGCGGTTGGCGGCGTTTTTGGCTACTTCGTCCAGATTCTGCAACACGAAATTAAGATCCAACATGAGCCGTTTCCTTTATCATCTGGTATGCGCCAAGCACTCTAACAGGCTTGGCCCGATGGGGGCAAGATCGGATTATTTCATTTGTCGACGCTCCGGCGTCGCAGGCGAGCGAGGCGATGCCGCAACTCGGCGCGCGTTTCCGGCTCGGCGTGGCGCGGATCGTCCAGCAGCCGCTCGACCAACGCGGCGGCGCGTGCGTGATCCTTCGCCCGGTGCTCGCAAAACTTGGCCAGCTCGACGCCCGCGAACAGATCGCCCGGGTCGGCGGTCAGCAGCGCCTCCCACAGTTGCACGGCCTCGTCCCAGCGTTCGGCGCGCTTGTGGACGAGCGACAGCAACCGGCGGGCATCACCGGCCGCGTGTGCATTTTCCCCAGCGGTCAGGGCTTCGAGCAGACAACGCGCGCGTTCGGCGTCGCCGCGCTCGACTTGCATGCGCGCGGCAGCCAGCACATCGGCCGGTTCGGCGTCCTGCGCCTGCACGCCCTCGGCCAGCAGGCGCGTCAGGTGCAGCGCGAGCATCGCCATGGAAATCACATCCAGGCGGTTGTGCTCGAGGATCTCGGCGACCAGCCGCGCGTCGCGGCAGCGCAACCAGTCAAAGTAGCGCTGCGGAATTTCGCTGCCGGGGATGTCGCCCTCGCGGCGCAGGCCCAGCGTCTGTTCCTCAAGCGTGACCAGTCGCGCGTTTTCCAGCCGATGCCCGAGCAGTCGCCGCGCCGGATGCAGCAGATCCAGATGCGGCAGCGCGCCGAGCGGATCGTCCAGGCGGTTCATCGTGAAGCGCGCGGCCAGCAACCCCACGTCGAAGGTCTTGCCGTTGAAGGTGACCAGCCACTTTTTCGCGCGGGCCAGCTCGGCCAGGTGCGCGAGCATCGCCGGCTCCTCGGTGAAATCGCGCGCGAACAAACGTTGCGTGACGAAGCCCGTTTCGTCGTACCACCCCACGCCGACCAGGAACGCCAGCGTGCCCGTGCCGCCGGCCAGACCGGTCGTTTCGGTGTCCAGGTACAGCGCGTCGCCGTGGGTCAGCGCGGCCAGGCGCGGCTCGCCGGCGAGCACCGCCGCCGCGTCCATGTTCAGCGCGGCCAGTTCGCGAATGCGGTTGCGGCCGTAGAACGCGCCCTGCTCGACGCAATCGTGCGCGACGAAAAATTTGCCGAAGCGGTTGACGATCTCCTCGCCACGCGTCACGGCCATCAGTTCGATCGGCTGGCGGCGCGGTTCATTCGATGGCGGGGGCGTTTGGCCGGGACGGCGTTCGAGAATCGATTCGATGCGGCGGCGCAGATCGTCGAGTTGCGCGCGCTTTTGGTCCTCGGCGGACGCTTGCGGCTTGTTCTCGCCGGTCAGACGTTTGAGACGGTCGGTTACGCTCACCTTCAACCCGCAATCAGATCGATCATCGCGGCGGCGACTTCCTTGGCCTTGGCGCCGACTTCCAGCGTCGGCCCGACGCAACTCGGGCAACCGTGCTTGCACGGACAAGCGCGGATCAAATCGCGCGCGCGGGCCAGCAGCGTATCGTGCATCGTGAACAACAGATCGGAAAAGCCGATGCCGCCCGGGTAGGCGTCGAAGATGAACAACGTCGGGTCGAAGGCGTCGACCTTGACCGTCTCGCTCTCCTCGGCCGTGCCCGAGACGATCTTGCGGCCGCCGATGCCGTGATGTACGAACCACTCGCCGCTCTTGTCGCCGAGGGCGCGATCGATGTCGCGCTGGTCGGCCATGAGCAGCATCGCCGCCAGATGATGCAGAATATACCCCAGGCCGCTGAGGCCGTCGATGATCTCGGCCTGCGTGTAGGGCAGCGTTTCGAGCAGATCCTTGGGCACAGTGAACCAATAGCTGGTGGTGTGCATGTCCTTTTCGGGCAGGTTCACCTCGCCGAAGCCGATGTTCTCGACCGTGTAGAATTTGATTTTCTTGTAGCCGACCACCTTGCGCACGACCTGCACCTCGCCGTGCTCGACGATGATCTTGCCGGTGCGGCGCTCGGCGAAATTGTCGATGACGCGCACATTGGTGTAGGTCATCGCGTCGGTGTAGTAATCGACGTCGACCTTGCGCACGTAGGCTTTCTGGCGCTCAAGGTCGAGCTTGTCGACGTGGTACTGCTGCGACTCGACCATGTAGATCGCGTCGTCGTGCACGGTGGTGAAGGCGCTGTCCCAATCGACCTCGGCGATGACCTTGTGCTCGCCCGCGTCGGTCGTGTCGATGACCACGATGTTCTCCGGGTTGATCGTGCGCAGGCTGACCTCGTCGGCCGGGTAACTCTCCGCCGACCAGTGCCAGCGATCCTCGACCCGGTGCAGCACGCCTTTTTCCTCAAGGTAGTTGAGCAGCTCGACGAGATCCTCGCCGCCGAATTTTTCGCCTTTTTCGAACGGCAGCTCGAAGGCCGCGCTCTTGATATGGTGCAGCAGAATCAGCAGG
>DAINPV010000144.1:0-9211 GCA_036743315.1 bacterium
TCGGTGCGCCAAAGCGGCGAAACGGGTTTCCGCCCGCGACGGGAAGTTAAAAACCTCAACTCGTTCAAGTTCCTGCGCCAGGCGCTGGAATACGAGCGCGATCATCAGATCGCCGTCTACGAAACCGGCGGGACGATCGAACAGGCGACGCTGCTGTTCGACAGCGCGCGCGGCGAAACCTTCGTCATGCGCGGCAAGGAAGAGGCGCACGATTATCGCTATTTCCCCGAGCCCGATCTGCCGCCGCTGCTCGTCGGCGAAGCCTGCGTCGCGCACGCGCGCGGGGCGCTGCCCGAGCTGCCCTGGCAGATGCACGCGCGGTTCGTGCGGCAGTACGGCCTGTCGGCTTACGACGCGGGCGTGCTGACCGACAACGCCGCGTTGGCCGCGTACTTCGAGCGCGTCGCCGCGTTGTGCGACGCCAAGCTCGCGGCCAACTGGGTGACCGGCGACTTGGCCGCGCTGCTCAAGGAGCGCGCGCTGGAAATCGAACAGAGCCCGGTCGCGCCGGCGAGTCTGGCGGAAATGATTAAACTGATCGAGCAGGGTACAATCAGCGGTAAGATCGCCAAGGAGGTGCTGACGGCGATGGCCGACGGCGAAGGATCGCCGGCGCGGATCGTCGCGCAAAAGGGCCTGCGGCAGATCAGCGACGAAAGCGCGCTGGCCGCTCTGATCGACGAAGCGCTCGCCGAAAGCCCGGAGCAACTCGCGCAGTTCCGCGCGGGCAAGGACAAACTCTTCGGCTATTTCGTCGGTCAGGTAATGAAAAAAACGCAGGGGCAGGCCAACCCGCAGGAGGTCAACCGGCTGCTGCGCGAAAAACTCAACGGCTAACCCGCCGCATGCGGCGAGGGAGGAGTGGCATGAACGGGAGAAAAATTCTGGTGTTCGTCCTGGCGGTGCTCTTGACGCTGGCGTTGGCCATGCCGGCCGCGGCGGCCAAAAAGAAAAGCGGCAAGTCCAAGAAAGCGAAAAAGACCGAGCAGTCCGACCCCTGGGCGGGGCGCATGGCTGTCTCGATCAGCGGCGGCGGCGTCAGCAGCGGCGCGGGCTTCGGCTTCGAAGGTCGCCTGGGCTTGACCTACTACTTCAACCAGTACTTCTCCACGACGCTCTCGCCGGGCTTCGGCACCTACCCGGTCGAGTACGACGGCCCGGACAACGACACCGAAACAACCTACATCAAGTACGTGCCCACCGACCTGGCGTTGACGCTGCATTTGCCCGGGCTGTTCCCGAACATCACCCCCTACTTCGGCCCCGGCATCGGCTACACCTATTACTGGTGGACGCAAAAAGAGGACGACCCGGACAATCCCGGCGAGACCATCGAGGAAGATTACGACGAGGCGCTGTGGTCGGCCTTCGTGCAGGCCGGCGTGTCGATGTCGGCCGGCGGACCGTTCGTGCTGAGCGTCGGCGCGACCTACACGATCCCCGACGTCTCGGAATTCTCCACCGAAGACGGCGTGCTGTCCTTCGGCTTCAGCGGCGGCATGGTTTTCTAGTCAACCACGCCACCAAGAAACTGCTTTTATGAGGGCGATCGCGCTTTTGCCGATCGCCCGATTATTATCCTAGACTTTTTACCATAATAGACTGATACTTCCACGTATCCATCACGCATGTACGCCCGTTCATAACGTTGTTGAGCGTTTCGTTTCACCACATTAAAGGGGTGTGTCTATGAGCCGAAAACAACCTTCCCTAAATGTGATGTTTTCATCAGTCGATCCTCTGCTCGAACACGCGATCGTCCGCTTCGTCAACACTGTCGACGACGCCAAGACGCTGGCGAAAGATCTCTCGCCGGAGAAGTCCGATTCGGCGCTGGTCGCGCGAATCAAAAAATTATTGGCCGAGCGCGATCGGGTGGGGGCGTTTACGTCCGCCGAGCAAATCGGCCGCGCTCCGGGCATGGATGAAAAACTGGCCGACCAAATCGCCGCCTGGGCCGGCACACGGATCGTCGATTCGCCGGAAGTCCTGCGGCGACGATTGCCCGACATTATCGCCGCCATCAACCGCGATCAATGGTTGTGCCAATTGGCGCTCCTGGACGCGCCACAGGTGTTGGAAAAGGAACTGGGCTACGTCTTGAGCCCGAACGTCAAACGGTATCTCGCCGAAATGCTGCCGGCGAATGATCCGGCCGCCAACGATACAATCTTCCGCTACTTGCAGCGCACGCGCCGCCCCCTCGATTTTCTTAAAAATATTAAGTTCGGACTGCGCCGACCCGGATCGCTGCCGAAAAAATCGACCGGCAAGCCGAAAGGCGGCGGCGGCAAAAACGGTACGAAAATCAAAATGGGCGCCTTCGATACGATCGCCCAATTGCGCGCAACGACTCTGCTCAACATCATCCGCACCGTCATGCAGGGCGAACAATTCCAATGCCACTATTCCTATTCTTTCGGTCTGAACAGCACCGATAAAATCTGGTTGCATCTGGACGCGCCGACCCATCTGCGCACCAACATGCAAAACCCCCGGAAATTTTATCTGGAAATTCCGCTCAGCGTCGAACTCGAAAATTGCCGGGAAAATTTGTTAAACATCTTTAACTTATTCGTCGTGATATTGGGATTCGAGGAAGTCGTGAACCGGCTTAACTCGTTCCTCGACTCGCTGAACTGCCCTGCGCTTCCCGCCGGCTTGACCGATGCCGCGCAGGTCGTCGACTTCGTGATAAACGCCTTGACCCTCCTCGGCTTCCTGGTCGATCAGACATACCTGTGCAGTACTTTGGAAATCGCTCTGGAACCGAAATTGTCGACCGACGAAAACGGCCATACCCACTTGCGGTTCAACTTCCTCTATTTGCGAAAATTCCGGATGGGCATCAACGCCTTCAACGAAAACGACGCGGACGATTTGATTTTCACGCGTTCGCAAATCGACACCCTGATCGATAACGTCAATCAGATCGCCGCCCTGGACATTCAAGCGCAAATCCAAACGCTGATCGGCGGATTGACCGACGTGCTCGACCTCACCGCCATGATCCAAAATCTCGGCGAAGGCTCGCCGCTGCTGCAGGATCTGACCATTGCCTTTCATGACAGCTCCGACGTCCTCTTTCTGGCCCGCGATACGAAACGATTTCTGTCTCTGTGCGCCGACACCACCGGCACACTGGCCGGAGTGGATGCGTGGAAAAGCGTCACGCCCGGAGAAGGCTCCCAGGTCGAGTGTCTGCCCCTGTCCGTCGGGCAGATCGGGTTGGCGATGCACAGCGGCATCATTACCGGTCTGATCGAAACCGGCTGGGACAGTATCCGCCAAATGGTCATGAACAACGTGTCCGATCGGTTGGAGATTCACCCGGGCGTTCGCGCCTCGATCGTCGACGACTGCCTCCGCCTGGAATTCGACATCACCGTCGTCCTGTATTGCGGATCGTGCGATTGCCTCGCCCCCGACATCGACGCCTCGGTCACACTGGATATCCATCCGTGGATCCGCTCTGAAAACTCCGAACTTAAATACCGGATCCGCAATATGGAAATCGATCTGGACGCCGGCGACGTCTTCGCTGCTTTTTGCATGGGCATCTTTTCGATCTTCGATCTTGTCGACAATGTCATCGGCAGTTTGGCCGCGCAGGGCCCGCCGAGTGGCGACGAGTCTTCAGAGATTATTCTCAAATTCCCCTTCGCTTTGCCGCTGACCGATCGCACCGCGCTGTTCGCCGCGAAAAAAATTTTGATCGAAAACAAAAAAATCATCATGATCGGAGATCTCGATCTGCCGATCTTCGACGAAAAGATGGCTGCGATGATCGTTGAGGATTCGTTCGGCAAACACGGCCGGCGCTACGGTCGCCCCGGGCATACGGGCAAACCGACCACGCCGACAACTTCGCTCGCCGGACCCGGATCGCCGATCGGCGGTTACAGCCCGGCGATTCCCGGCGAATCCCCGATCTATTTCGGCAAGTACCACGCGCAAATCGTCAGCGGCCACTGGCTGCCGCCGCTGACCGGCGTCTGGGAGGTATGCTACCGGGACAGCGCGCAAAACGGGTATCTGTTGTCGTTGCCCGACAACGCGGTTTCCACTCCGTTTGAATTGCCCGCCGGCACGATCTACGTCACCACGGATGGCGAACGGCTGTCGTTGGAACTGCATCCCAAAGACGGTTGTGTACTGAGTCTGATGTTATCGGTGACTTTGTATGACGCTTTCGGGCGGGCGTTCCTCGGCAACGATCAGGAAATCTGGGCGCCCGGCATTCTGACGGTGAATCCGACCGCCGGCGGACTGGGCGGCGTCGTGTTTCCGTACACGGGCGAACGCCCGACGTTCTTCCCGCCCGCCGACAATCCGATCGGCCCGGTTGCCGGTTCGATGCAGGTGCAATTGATTCGTAACGAGTTCCGCCGGCAAAACCGCGCGGCACTCGATTTAACTCAACGGAGTCTCTGGTTCCGCAAAAAACTGTAACCGCTCAGTCGCAAAAGAAAAGGCGAAACCGTCTCGTTCGACGATTTCGCCTTTGTATTTAAGACCCGTTTCTGCCCCGGGCTAAAATGCTTGGCGGGGTGTTGAAAACACCCTGCGCGATCCATGGACGGATCGCCATTTTCGGCGGCTCTTTCCGGTCGCCGAAAATGAAGGGCAGCAAAAACCGCGTTTTTTGTTGCCCGTAGTTGAAAAAGCCACGGACGGCTTTTTCGACAACCGGCTAAATATCCAAATTCACGACCTTGAGCGCGTTGTCCTCGATGAACTTGCGGCGCGGCTCGACCTGATCGCCCATGAGAATGGTGAAGGTCTCGTCGGCGGCGACCGCGTCGTCCACCTTGACCTGCAGCAGCACGCGCTTTTCCGGATCCATCGTGGTTTCCCACAACTGATCGGGATTCATCTCGCCCAGCCCTTTGTAGCGCTGGATGACCAATCCCTTCTTCGCCGTTTCCAGAATGCGGTGCAGCAACTCGAGGCGCTTGGTCGCCGTGTAGGTGTCGCCGTTGTCGGTGACCGTGTAGGGGCCTTCGCCCAAATCCTGCAGATCCTGGTGCAGTTGGCGCAGATTCTGGTACTCGATGCCGCCGATCAGGTCGTAACCGACGGTCCGGTAGTTGACGACGCCGTTGCGCTCGACCGCACAGCCGAACTCGAAGGTGCCGTGCTCCTCGTTGTCGGTGATTTCGGTGCAGTCGTAGCCGGCCGCTTCGAGATGATTGACGATGTCCTGCACCTTGTCGCGTTCGCTGAGTTGATTTTTGTAACGCAGGCCCAGGTCGAGCAATTCGAAGATCACCGAGCGCGAGTAACCGTGCCGGTTCAGCTTGGCCAAAATGTACTGCATTTTCGACAGGTCGTTGAGCAGCTTGATCAGCCGCCGGCCTTCGAAGACCTTGTCCTCGGTGGAAATCTTCACCTGCTCGGCCACGCGCTCGATGAGGAAGTCGTTGAGCGCGTCCTCGTCCTTGACGTAGCTGACCGCCTTGCCCTTGGCCACGCGGAACAGCGGCGGCTGGGCGATGTACAAATGACCGCGCTCGACCAACTCGGGCATCTGCCGGAAGAAGAAGGTCAGCAGCAGCGTGCGGATGTGGCTGCCGTCGACGTCGGCGTCGGTCATGATGATGATCTTGTGGTAGCGCAGCTTCTCCAGGTTGAACTCGTCGCGGCCCAACCCCGAACCGAGCGCCTGGATCATCAGCCGGATTTCCTGGCTGTTGAGCATCTTGTCGTAGCGCGCCTTTTCCACGTTGAGGATCTTGCCGCGCAACGGCAGGATCGCCTGGTGCCGCCGGTCCCGCGCCTGTTTGGCGCTGCCGCCGGCGCTGTCGCCCTCGACCAGGTACAATTCGCAGACCGACGGGTCTTTTTCCTGGCAGTCGGCGAGCTTGCCCGGCAGGTTGGATACGTCCAACGCGCCCTTGCGGCGGGTCAGGTCGCGCGCCTTGCGGGCCGCCTCGCGCGCCCGGGCCGCGTCGACCGATTTGCCGATGATCTTGCGCGCGACGGCCGGGTTTTCCTCGAAGAAGGTGTTCAGCTCCTCGTTGACGATCGATTCGACCAACCCTTTGACGTCGCTGTTGCCCAACTTGGTTTTGGTCTGGCCTTCGAACTGCGGGTCGGGCACCTTGACGCTGATCACGGCCGTCAGGCCTTCGCGCACGTCGTCGCCGGAAAGGTTCTGCTTGAGGGTTTTCAGCAGGTTGTTGGTCGTCGCATAGTTGTTGATCGTGCGCGTCAGCGCGCTGCGGAAACCCACCAGGTGCGAGCCGCCCTCGATCGTGTTGATGTTGTTGCAGAACGAGAAAATCTGCTCGCTGTAGGAACTGTTGTACTGAAAGGCGATCTCCGCGGCGATGTCGCCCTTCTCGGCCTGGAAGTACACGACCTTCGGGTGCAGCGCTTCCTTGTTGCGGTTCAGGTGCTCGACGAAACTGCGGATGCCGCCCTTGTAATGGAAGTCGTGACGCTTGTCGCTGCGTTCGTCGACGATCGAAATGTGCACGCCCGAATTGAGGAACGACAACTCGCGCAGCCGTTGCGACAGCACCTCGAAGCTGTAGACGAGCTCTTCGAAAATCTCGTGGTCGGGCTTGAACCAGGTCTTGTTGCCCCGGCGGCGGGTTTTGCCCTTTTCCTCCAGCGGCGTGATCGGCTTGCCGCGCTCATAGGTCTGCGTGAAGACCTTGCCGTCGCGGCGCACTTCCAGTTCGCAACGCTCCGAGAGCGCGTTGACGACCGACACGCCCACGCCGTGCAGACCGCCGGACACCTTGTACGATTTATGGTCGAACTTGCCGCCGGCGTGCAGCACGGTCATCACGACCTCGGCGGCCGATTTGTTTTCCTTTTCGTGCCAGTCGACCGGAATGCCGCGGCCGTTGTCCTCGACCGTGATCGAGTTGTCCAGGTGAATGGTCACCTCGATGCGGTCGCAGTGCCCGACCAACGCCTCGTCGATGGAGTTGTCCACCACTTCGTACACCATGTGATGCAACCCGGTGACCGAGGTCGAGCCGATATACATCGCCGGGCGCTTGCGTACCGCCGACAACCCTTCGAGCACCTGGATGCTTTCGGCGGTATACGACCCGTCGTCGATCGCGATGTTGCTTTTTACGTTCTCTTCGTTGTCCATCGTTTCTCGCTTTCCTGATAACCTTCGCTCGCGTATGAACTCTTCGCTTGCGGTCCGCACGCGGCGCCGACGCCCGGCGGTCCGTTCGGCCCTTCATCCCAGGCTGTTTTTTCAGTCGGCGGATTATACCACATCCGCTTGTGGTGTCAACGAAAACCCACCGCTTTATCTTGTGTAAGTAATTGAATTCAGACCGCTTTTTCCAGGGGGTTCTTTTTTTGGCTCCGCCGGACGAAAAACGGCCGACCGCCGGAAGTAAATCTAATTATTATAAGTGAAACGTTATGTGTTTTGGTCGATTGTATTTCGGGCATGAAAAAACCGGAGAAGCCGCCGCTTCCCCGGTATCCGGGAGGGGATCACGAGTTGAAAGGTGATGGTCTCGAAACCTTCGCCTCTGGTCGTTTCGTTACAGAATCGTCACCGGCAGTTCGGCGCCGGCGTCCGTGGCGCGGATCTGGCGCATCAACCGCACGCCGTCGCTGGCGCCGCAATTGAGGATCACGCCCTCGTAGGCGTCTTCCTGCAGTTTGTCCAGGGCGTGCGCGCTGCTCAGGGCGAAATCCACCGTGTCGGTGTGGCCGATCCACACCAGGTCTTCCAGCTTGTTGTGCGGCGAGTTGATTTTCGCCAGGTAGGGGCGACGCACGTGACAATTGCCTTCGCGATCGAGTACGAGAATACGCATGACCGAGCTCCTCAAGCGCCTATTCCCACATCCGGCGGCGCATAACCGGTTAACTTACCCGCCCGTACGTGATTTTCTTGCCTTCCACGTCCAGCTCGAACGCTTCGTCCTGCGTGTTGTCGAAGTACCGGCGATAGAAAAACTGACGATCTTCATCCGTCATGTTCTCGATCCGCGCCTTGACGCGCATTGCCTGTTGGCCGTCCATCTGCGCCCGTTCCACCCGGGTCAACAGCGGCACGACGCGGCGACGGTACAGCACGCTGTCGTCGTCCTCGTTCGTCGATTCGCATGAATCTTTGAAAGATGCCTTGATGAGGATGATTTCGCCCCGGTCGATCGGGCCGTTTACCAGGTAGCTGCACTGGTTGTCGCCGTCCAAGGCAAAATCTCCCACCATTAAGTCATCGGCATTTATCGCGCTGATATGATTGATATTTAGCTTCGTGGCGCCCATTTTCTTCCCCCACTTATCTTTTTTTATATTTTTGGCCGCGCTATCCATCTCAATTCAATTCACTTGGTCCACTGTGAAATCTCATTTTATCCTTAGAGCAAGGTCTGTGCCGAAAATGACGATTTTGAATAAGCATTCGAAGGTATAGAAATAAACGTTTGTGATATCAACTAGTCAGGCTTTTTCTATTAAATGATTATTCAATTAAAACGTCAAAAATACCGCTGTTTTTTGACGATCGCCAAAAAAATGACTGTGATTTTGATCTGTTTTGGACCAATAGGCGGGGTGGTCCGTTTTGGATCATGGCGAGCCCAAAATTCTTTTCAATCGATTGCGGCTGATGCCCAGCAACCGGGCCGCTTCCGACTTGTTGCCGTCCACCTGGTCCAGCACCCGCTGCGCATAAATGGCCATCGCCCGCTCCATCGACATAATCTCGGCCGTCGCCGCCAGTTCCGGACCGAGGTTGATCGGCCGTTGCTCGCCGTGAATCAGCAGATCCGCCGCCGAAAGCAGCGGCCCGTCGCTCATCAAACAAGCCCGCTCGATCACGTTGCGCAACTCGCGCAGGTTGCCGGGCCAGGCATAGCGCAACGCCTTGTGCTTGGCCGACTCGTCCAGGCCGCGAATGTGCTTGCCCGTCGCCCGGCAATTGGCCCACAAAAAGGCCTCGGCGAACCCGAGAATGTCCTCCTTGCGCTCGGCCAGCGACGGCACGTGCAGACGCACGACGTTGATGCGGTAGTACAGGTCGTCGCGGAATTGGCCGAAGGCGACCATTTGCTCCAGATCGCGGTTGGTGGCGGCGATGATGTTGCATTCCACGCGCTGCTCGGTCGTTTCGCCCACCCGGGTGA
Source organism: bacterium (assembly GCA_036743315.1). GTDB lineage: Bacteria > Lernaellota > Lernaellaia > Lernaellales > Lernaellaceae > CALBTQ01. The sequence goes on from DAINPV010000144.1 coordinate 9,120, forward strand.
AGGAGCGATCCTGCAGAAAACGCAGCAGCTTGACCTGCATCGCGCCGGACAGATCGCCGATCTCGTCGAGAAACAGCGTGCCGTCGGCGGCC
>DAINPV010000145.1:0-9201 GCA_036743315.1 bacterium
GACGGAGTTTTTTGCAACGGTTCCGAGTTATGCATCAACGGCGCCTGCGAAGATCATGCGGGCGATCCATGCTATGACGACGGCGTATGGTGCAACGGCGAGGAGTCGTGCGAAGAGGCGATAGACCAATGCGTTCACCAATACGACAATGATAATCCGCGTTGTCCCGACGACGAACTGTACTGCACCGGCTTAGAGTCGTGCGACGAGGAAAACGATCAATGCGTGCATTCCGGCGATCCATGCCAAGCCGATGAATTATGCGTCGAGGACGGCGACGATTGCCTGCCGGCTTGTTTTCGCGATGTCGATTTCGATGGTTTCGGCGACAGCGAGATGGCGATTCCCCGGGATACGAATTGTCCTTCCGGTTGGATCGACAATCATGAAGACTGCGCTGACACGGATCCCATCTCGTATCCTGCCGCTCCGGAACTGCCCGACGACGGCATCGATCAAAATTGCGACGGTGAAGATTTCCTGATGTCCGACGATACGGGCATCTTTGTCGCGCCGTCCGGCAACGACGACAATCCGGGGACCATGGCCGAGCCCCTGGCGACCTTGTATAAGGCGCAGCAGATAGCTTTCGAGCAGGAGAAAGCCGTATTCGTCGCCGCGGGTGCCTACACGGATACGATTCTCGGCCGGATCTCCTTTTTCGGCGGTTATGAGGCGGTCAACTGGACGCGCAATATTGCCGCGAACGAAACGATTGTCGCCAACGATTCCTACACCGGAGTTATAATCAGTTATGAAGCGACAGCCGTAGCCATCCAAGGTTTTACCATCGTCAATGTGAATCCGATGGACAACCTCACCTCCGGCGTTTATGTGTCCGCCGGACATAACGCGACGATCGCCGACAATGTCATTCAACCGACCAATTCCCTGGCCTCCAGCTTGGTGGTCGGAGCCATGGTTTATGGCAATGCCAAATTCATCGACAATGTTATCGAACCGGGCGACTCCGATGAGGATACGTATGGCGCCTATATGCGCACTGACGGCCAGGGTTATTTCGAAGGGAATACGATCGTCGCGGGCGATGCCGGCAGATACTCGCGCGGCATCGATTGTTACGATGGCGGGGTGGCGATCGCGCGCAACAACGAAATCTACGCCGCCACCGCGGGAGATTATTCGTCCGGGGTTATGGCGTGGGCCGATTCGGCGGCGATCTTAATCAACAACTATATTTACGGCGGCAACTCGACGTTGCCCAAGGCCGTTGACGGTTATGGCGGCAGTGTAACGGTCATCAACAATGTGATCGACGGCGGAGTGGCGTCGGACCGCTCTTTCGGCATTAATTTTTCCAGTCAAGGACACGGCCTGCTTGTCAACAACATTATTTCCGGCGGCAGCGCCACCCAATATTCGATCGGCGTTCGCGCCATCGAAGGCCGGGTCATGCTCTACAACAACGATATCTACGGAGATACAACCACCTATCTGGTGAACGCTTCCAACTCGTTGGCCGATATCAACGATTGCGCCTTCACCGGCTGCATCGAGGCGGGCGGCAACATCTCCGAGGATCCGCAATTCGATATTGACGGCATTCATCTGACCGGTGAAAGCCCCTGCCTCGATGTGGGGATGGATCCGCTGGCGTTGTATGGCGGTTTTGGCGCACTGTGGGATATCGACGGCGAGGCGCGGCCTTACGGCAACGGGTGGGATATCGGCGCGGACGAGGTAATTCCTTGAATGGGTTGAGGCAATGACACGTTCTCTATTATCGCTGCTGTTGAGTATGCTTTTCATCTTCGGTTGCACCGGCGACGATGATGACAATGACGACGCCGGCCATCCCGCCGATGATGATGCGGCTGACGATGATTCCTCCGGCAACGATGATGCGATCGATGACGATGTCGTTGACGACGATTCTTCTGATGATGACGTCGTCGATGACGACGGCATCGATGACGATGCGGTTGATGACGATACGACGGACGACGATTCCGCAGACGATGACACCGCTGATGACGATTCGATCGATGACGACACGTGGGAGCCGCCGTCGCCGGTGCATGCCTATTACGAACGCGCGCCGGCGCAGGGTTGGCCGTGGCTGACCGAACAACTGACCGCGTTTGCCGCTTACGATCTGACGATGTTTTTGGGAATCGATGAAACGCAGATCGGCAGCGCCGATCTGGCGGCTTATTTGCGCGCCGCCGCAACGGCCGGCGTCGAAGTGCGGTTATGGTTTTTGGTGGCGCGCGATCAGGGACTATACGCCAACGACGCCAATGCCGAGCACTATGCGCAAAAACTCCTGGAACTGGCCGCCTGGCTCGTCGAAGAGGATCTGGCGGTCGATTGGCTGGTCGTCGACATGGAAATGGACGTCGATAAAATGTATGAACTGCTCGATCTGTTTCAGGCCGGGAAATACCTCGATGCGGTGATGTTGTTGCTCGGCAATTTCAATCCGGAGGGTTTTGCCCAGGCGACGGCGGTTTATCGGCAGATGGTCGACGATCTGCACGAACTCGGCTTTTATGTGATGAACGTCACCGCGCCGTTGGCCTTGGACGACTTGCGCGACGAGGATGCGACGCTGCAGGACATCATGGACATCCCCGCCACGACCGTTGAATGGGATGAGTTTTCAACCATGGTTTACACCAGCGAATGGGCGCTGAACTTCGGTCTGCCCTTCGGTTCGTATTTGGTGTACAGCTACGGCAAAATGACCGTGGAATATTTGCCGCAACGTGCTTCGATCGCCGTCGGCATACCCGGTTTGGGCGCGATGACCGAGCCGGCGCACTTGGCGGCGGACATCGCCGCGGCCAAGGCGGCCGGTATCGAGCGTATTCAGGTCTTCGCCTATTCGCGTGTGGCCGCCATGGCCGATCCGAACGCATGGCATGAAACGTTCGCCGCCGAACCGGCGGAACCGCCGAGCGACGGCGTCACCGACCTGCTGCATTTTTTGTTGTGGATCGCTGACAATTTGTTTTGATTTTCGCATCGTGATGAATACATTTGAACGGTAACCTTGGTGGAGGCTCGTTGTGTTCGACAAACCGATCTATACCATGCCCGCGTTGCTGCGCGATCTTTTCAAATTGAGCAAAAGCGCACCGGATTTGTTCGACGCCATACTCAGCGGACGTATCGACGGCGCCTTTCGTGAAAAACTTTTACTGGCGGCGACAGCTTTCAACCGCTGCCGTTATTGCGCCTTTGTGCATGCGCATTGGGCGTTGCTGAACAAAGTCGATCCGGCGGAGATCAAAGCTCTGCTGCATCAGGAAGAAGGCTACGTGTACGATCATCGCGAGCGCGTCGCGCTCGACTTCGCGCGGCATTATGCGGCCTCACGCGGGGAGCCGTCCCCGGAGCGACTGGGACAATTGCGCGATTATTACGGCGCGAAAAAGGCGGAGAACATAATGGCGTTTCTGCGGATGATCTTTTTCGCCAACGTGGCGGGCAACACCTTCGATTCGTTTCTCGCCCTCCTGCGGGGGAAGGGGGCGCCGGAAGGGAATCTTCTTACCGAGTGGCTGGTGTTCCAATTTGCCGCGCCGGTTTTACTGCCGGTGTTGGTCTTGCTGACGCTACGCCGGCTCGTCGCCGACGCACCGGACGGTATCATGGCTGCGGTGCCGGTCTGAAAGTAAATTATTACATCGATCCGATTAATTATCTTCTATTATCGCTTGACTTCCAATTGACGTTTTGTCCAAATCATTAAGCAGGTCAACGTGCAATCTTAATAGTCACCATCGTCAATTTTTCACAGCTGGCCGCACGTCCATCCTTGGTTGCTTCATCGGTTCCAGCAAGGAGAGGAACGTGAAACGATTTGTTAGTTTCGTTGTCGTTTTCGCCCTCTGGCTGGCGTGCGTGTCGATCGCACAGGCCGGCCTGGTTTTCATCCCCAACACCTACGGCATGTCGGCCCGGTCGATCGGCCTGGGCAATGCGATGACTGCCGTGGGCAACGATTATTCGGTCGCCTATTTCAATCCCGCCGCGCTGGGCGCGATGACGACCAGTCAGTTGGATATCGGTTACCTTTACGCCGCGCCGCGCTTTAATGGCGGACTCAACGATGGCGGCGACGAAATCAATTTCGAAACGGACAACAAACTTGTGTTGCTCGGCTTTACGATGAACCTGTCGGAGTTGTTCAACAACAAGCATGGCTTGGGCTTGGGTTTCGACATGTCCATCGACAACAATCTCAAGTCGTTTATGAACTTTGAAGACAGTCGCGACGACAACGGTCAATTCGCGCGCTACGGGCTGTCGAGCGTGACGATGGTCACCGGTCTGGGCATCAAAATCATTCCGCAACTTTACGTCGGCGGCGGCGGGTTCATCATGATCAAAGGGGAAAACAAGCTGATCGCCGAAACCGATATGGCCGGCAACACGCGCGAAGAGGAAATCCAGGTCAGCGCCGAACCGGCCTTCGCGCCGATCATCAGCCTCTATGCGCCGGTGCACCCGGTGATCACCATCGGCGCTTCCTATCGCGGCAAGGCGCTGGCGAAGTTCGATGCCATCGACGCCACCACCGACGCGCTGGTCAGCGATTCGCGCCTGACGACGCTCAACCTGCTGATGGCCTTCAAAGACACCTACGTGCCGCAGCAGGCGACCTTGGGCGTGGCTGTTCGGCCCATGCAGGAATTGTTGCTGTCGGTCGACGGCACCTGGGCCAACTGGGGCGACTACGATGAGGAAGTGTCCAAGAAAGATGCGGTCAAAGAAAACGCGGATTTCGACACGCACGACATTTATATTCCGCGCTTCGGCATCGAATGGACTGCCTTGGAAAACGTCTGCTTCCGCGCCGGCTATTATTACGAGGACACACCGTTCTCCGATCCGGGCATCGGCAACGCGGTAGTGCTCGACAACGCCAAGCATGTGTTCAGCCTCGGCGCGGCGCACGACATCACCTACATTCCGTTCCTGGCGCATCCGCTGACAGTCGGTGCGACCTACTTCAATCATTACCTCATCTCCCGCACGGTGGAAGCGGGCGATGGGCGAAAATTCGAATCCAGCGGCGATCTGAACGGCGTGATCGGCACATTAACGCTTCGTTATTGATGGAGGTCGACCATGCGAATTTTCAATCGAACCGTGAACGTCGCGCTGGTGGGCCTGCTGCTGGTCATGGCTCTGCTGGCCGGCTGTTCCGATGAATTCATTCCGCTGGAAGCCGATAACAAGAGCGATCCGTTTCAGGTCGAGATGACCGTGCCGCATCATCAGCAACCTGATGTTGTGCTCTCCAGCCAGGTGGTCATTTATTTTGCCGAGGAACTCAATCCGTTGTTTGTCAGCGATCGGGTGGTGATCGAAGATGAGTTCGGCATCAAAACGTTGTTCACCATTGAGGTTTATCAGTCGTCGATCGTGATCAGCCCGGTCGGCCTGTGGAAGCCGCGCACGACCTATAAAGTCACCGTCAGCCCCGGTGTGCGGTCGATCAACAATAGGGAACTGACCGCCGAACATACCTTCACCTTCAGCACCGGCGTTCGCCGTCCAAGCGATCGTGAGACGTTGTCGGTTGTGCGGGTATCGCCCGCAGCCGACGAGATCTGCTGGGATTTTCATACGATTCGTGTGTACTTCAACGAACCGATCGACCGGAAGACGCTGGAGTATGGACAAAGCGTACGGATGATCGATGTCGAAACCGACGAACTGATTGCCGGCAATTTGTTCGGTCGACGCAATCAGATCGTTTTCGATCCGGCGCAGGATCTGACGGCAGGCAAAACCTATCGCTTGACCGTCAACAACATGCTCAAAGATTACAGCGGCGATGGTTTGCTCGATGATTTCACCGTCGATTTTGTGCCGCGTTCCACCGGCAACCGCGCGCATCTGGCGATGGATAATGTGCCCACGGTGGTCGAGGGTACGGCCTTCGTCGATGCGCTTCCCGACGACTCGCTGTTCCCCAAATGCAAGTTCATCAATCGCGATATCAACTCGATGCTCGCCAATTCGGTGATGTTGGGCGAAACCAACATCAAAGTCGGCTCGCGGTTGTGGAATGAATTCGGCGAAGCGGCGTTGTCGCCCGACCGCATTCCGTTCGTTGTGCGCAAGGGCCAGCGCCTGCGCGGCAAGGGCCTCAAGGGAACGCTGGGTGGCGAGATCGTCACGGGCGTCGACACCGGCGAGGTCGTCGTGACCGTCATGACCGACGCCATCGGCGAGATGCTGGGCTCGGAATATATTCATGGTGTGAAGGGTTTGCCGCCGGTCATTCGCCTGACGATGGATGCGACGATGAACACCACGTCGCCCACAGCCAATGCGATTCTCTCCCAGCCGATTCTGGGCGTCACATTGGTCGGGCAGGTGGGCGTCTCCGCTATCGACCAGGTACCCGACTACGAAGCGATGCAAATCGAGCTCATCGGTTTCGCGGAAATCGAACTGGTCAACGAGTTCGTACCCGTCACCATGGCCTTGAAAATGGTGCCGCCGCCGATCAAGCCTACGGAGGAACCGTTCGACGAAACGCCTTTGGAAGTGATGTCGGTATCGCCGGTCGATGTCGTCGGCGATTTGGAGGATATCACTTCGTTGGTGCCCACGCGCATGGCCGGCGAGGAAATCATCGTCACCTTCAACAAAGCGGTGGACCCCAACACGGTCCGGGGCAACCTGACCCTGCGCAGCCCCGATGGCGTCGTGCCGGGTCGGTTCGACATCTACAATCCGAAAATTGCGTTCATTCCCTATGAGCCGCTGGACCCCGATACAACCTACACGATCATCGTCAACGACGGCTTCACCGACAGTCTCGGCAACAAACTGGATGCGCAGCACACGTATCAATTTACGACCATGCCGTTTCAAGCGTCGTACACCGAACCGCCGTTGATCAATGCTTCCGTGCCGGGACGTTACGAAAACGCAACGCTGCCGAAGAATTTCTACCCGGAGGTTTATTTCTCGCAGATCATCGATGAGGATTCGTTGGTCTATGGCGAGTCCATTGCGCTGTACGACATGACCTACGGTCGCGAGTTGGTGCCGGGCACGTTCATCTACAGCTCAATCTTCGTGCGCTTTGTGCCGGACGAAGACCTGACGCCCGGCCACACGTATTTGATGGTCGTACGACCGGGAGTCTTGTCCATCGCCGGTTTACAAGTCGACACCGACGGCGATCGCACGCCCGGCGGACCCGAAGTGGAAATCCCCTTCACCGCGGTGCCGTATTCGCCCTTTGTGCGGTTGGCCTACAGCACTTATCCGTATGCCGATACCGACGTCAACGGCTTCATCGAGGGCGACGAATACGAAATCGACACCAACTACATGGAAATGGATTTCCCGCTCATCAAGGATCGTTCCTATACGATGGGGTACTTCCCGGTCACCATTCAAAGTCTGCAAGTGGATGCGGATGGGTACGCGCTGGTGCCGGTAAGCATCGAGCCAGGCTCGTACATCTATGCCTCGAGCGTTTCCATGTCTCTGTTCGGCGGCGAGGAAAAAACCGAACCTGGCTTGCTGGACATGGGCCGCATCTCGATCCAACTGATCGACCCGTCCAGCACCGATCTGTACCAGGCCGACGACGGTCTGACCGGAGTGGATGTCGATACGAACATGCTCTTCAACGTGGAAAACAAGCTCTTCAACGCGTTTCTCAATCACGAAACGTTTTTGAAGATCCCTAGCAAGCTGCGTTTCACCCGCGACGGACGGTTGGTTGTGATCGTGCACGGCGACGGAGTGGTGCAGATGGACATCCCGTTGCTGGGCACGATGGATATTCCGCTGATCGTGGACATGATGAACATTACGCCGCCCTCGCGGCGCGGCTTCTGATTATTCAGCAGGAATAGAGAAGCGATGTTGGGCTGCCGATTACGGCAGCCCATTTTTTTATTCGATCGGCGGCAACCATCCGCTTTCGACCAGCGTGGTGAACTGTTGTTGCGCCATGAACGCCTCGCCGGCCGGCGTCCAGTGACCGTCGTAGGGCAGGTACAGCGGCTCATCGCCCCGATAGGCGCGGAAGGCGTCCAACAGCAAACGGCAGTTCAGTTGCTGTGCGGCGCAGTATCGCTGCAAAAATGGAAAGAACGTTCCTGTGTAAACTTGACCGGCTTCGAATTGTTCACGCAACCGACCCTGCGGCCATTCGTCCGGCGCCACCTGATGCCCCAACGGATACGCGAAAATCAACAGCGGGATGCCGCGCTCCTTGAGGTAACGATCGATCATCGTCAAGTATGAGCCGGTGCGTTGGTAATGCTCGTCCAGACCGTTTGCCTCGTCGCGCGTTGTGGCCAGCCGGTCGTAACGCAAATCGCCGGGCACGACGTTGACCGCTTCGCGCATGGCGTGAAGGTGAAAGCGTTGGTCGATGAAATGCGCCAGGCGCAGTTGGTCGATCAGCCATTTCTGCCATGCCGGCGGCTCCCACTTGCGTTGAACGATCATGGGGACGGGTCGATCGTGCGCCACGCGCATCGGTTCGCCGTTTTCGTCATAATCGGCGATCAAGGAATAAAACAGATCGTCCTGCACGTCGCCCATGTCCAGGTTGAGCAGCACGATGTCGGGCGCCAGGTCGATCAACTCGGTCTTTAAAAAAATGAATTCGAGGATCGGACTGTAGGAAACCTGGCCGCCGTTGATCACGTGCACGGTGAGGTTCTGGCCTTGGTAGCGTTCGTTGAGCATCCGCTCCAGCCGCTTACTGGAAATCAACGGGAACGGATTGGTCGTGGCTTCGATGAACGAGTCGCCCAACACCAGGAGGCGCAGTTCATTCGCTTCCTTGGGGCCGTATTCCACGTCGCGCAGGCCTTTGGCATTGGTGATGATCTCGATGCGGCGCCCGTCGTGCAGCACGCGCCAGGTGCGGATGCGGGGGCGCAGTCGATGATTGAGTATCGGATCGCTTTTGTAATAATAATAACTGGTTGCCGGTTGCCAGAATGCGCGCAAGGCGACCTCAACCAGCGCCAGCGTCAACAGCGCGGCCAGCAAAGAGGTCAACACACGGCGCAAGACTTGTTTGTTCACCGATCGTTCCATCAAACCTTATGCTAAAACACTGCGTTCTGTTTCGCATGTGCCCGGCAGACTGTCAAGTTTTCTATCGGTTGATGCGTTCGTGCAGGTAGTCGGCCGTGCGCGTGGCCAACGCGGCGATAGTCACTTGCGGATTGACGCCCA
>DAINPV010000146.1:0-9160 GCA_036743315.1 bacterium
CGCCGGTGGATCCGCAGCCGATTGAGCAGCCTACCGCCGATGCGCAGCCTGTTGTGGATCGGCGATATGCAGGCGGCCTTGCGCGCTGGATACAGCTTCCGTGACAGCCCCTTCGATCTGGACAGCGGTTACACCAACCTGATCGACATGGACCAACACGAAATGTCCGCCGGACTCGGCATGAAATTCAACGAGACGATCTCGTTCGACATGTACGGCCAATACTATTACCTCGTGCCGGTAAACTTCGATAAAAAGTTGATCGATCCGGACACCCCCTTTGACGAGATCGCCGCGCGCGGGTATACCTTGGCCGGAGGCGTGACCATCGGTTTCCGTTGGTAGCATCATCCGGGGAGACAAGCGTGGAAGACACCCTGAAAAAACTGCGGAAAAAGGCGATCAAACGCGCGATGAAATTTCTCGCCGGCGAACGCGGCATGGCGACCATGAAGGCCGTTTTCAAAACGAAACGGGACACCGACCGCCGCCTGGACGCGCTTTATCACCTCGCCGGCCTGCCCAGCCTCACCGACAAAGCGGCCGTGGCACAGGCCATCGACGCCCAGGGACGACGTTTGCGCAGCCTCGACAAGGAACTGGATGAACTGGATCAGGCGCTTGCGCGTTTGGAGCAAAGCGCCGCCCGGCGCGAGCCGGAACCGCCCGCCGTGAAAAAACCGGCGCGTTCCGTGCGCGTGACACCCAAAGCCATACCGCCCAAGGCCGTTGCCGACAGCCCGCTGGGCAAGGCCAAGCCGCTTGCCGCTCCCCGGCCGAAGCCCAAGCCCAAAGCTCAGCCGCAACCCAAAGCGCGCGTGCAGGCAACCAAGCCTAAGGCCGCGGCGAAAAAAACGCCGCCGCCTTCGCTGCCCAAACCCAAACCGCTGGGTGCGGCGAAAAAGGGCAAGCGCACCGCGCCGTCGAAAAACCTGCTGGATCTGAATTTCAAGAAAAAGTAGCGCTCAGCGCACAACGGTGATTTTCACCTTGGCCACGCCGTCGCGGACCATATTCAATTTCTGCGCCGCCGCTTTGGACAGGTCGATGATGCGCCCGTGCGCATAGGGGCCGCGGTCGTTGATCTTCACCACGACCTTGCGCCCGTTGTCCAGCCGCGTCACCTCGACATAGGTGCCGAAGGGCAGCGTCTGGTGGGCGGCCGTCAATTTACGGAAGTCGAAAGTTTCGCCGCTGGCGGTGCGACGGCCTTGGAACGTTTCGCCGTACCAACTGGCGTAGCCGGTTTGTTCCCAGCCGGTCGGGCGGCGTACAACCTGATCGCTCGCGCAACCGATCAACAACAGCAACGCGAAGCAAAGCGCGAAAAATTTGGTGTTTCCGGTTTGCATCCGAGGCGAAAACGTTACTATACTCACGACCTCTAACGCAAGGAGACGATCCGTGTTCCGCCGTCTGACCGACCGACTCATCGCCCGTTGCGCCTACCTGGCCTGCAAAGGCCGGCCGGTGCGCGAAGCCGAATCGCTGATTTGGCAGGCTTTGGTTTACCTGGCGCTGGCGGGCACCGACACGCGCAAGATCGCCGCGCTGATCCGTGATCAGTTGCTCTCCGAAGGACGCTTGCGACTGGCCGATCAGACGATCCTCATTCTCTACCAGGGAGAGGACCTCAACCAGTTGCAGGATGAGATCGCCCGCATGGCCGAGCGAATCAAGATCGATTTGTACGCCGCGTTGATCGGACATTCGAACGAGGACATCGCCGGCGCCTGCGAACGCCGCAGTTTGACGTTGTTGAACCTGGCCGACCGGATGATCGCCGAGCAGATGCAGCCGCTGTCCGCCACGGTGCTCAAGGCGGCGTTTCTCAATGAGCTGGATCTGCTGCTGGAACGCGAGGCCGTCGTCGCCGTGCGCGACGTGACCGACCGCATCGACCACTTCTATTCGCAGTTCGTCTTGTTGCGCATGCGCACGCTGCATCCGCAGGCGCCCAAGCAGCCGACCGCGCATGACATCAACTGGACGAAGCTGGAAAACGGCCTGCGCCACGGCGTGCTGGCCGGGCAGTACCGCTTCGGTCCGCTGCGCGCCAACCTGCTGGAAATCTCGCCCAAGCGCTGGCGGCTCAAGGTCGTCGCCGGGCACGATCTGCCGCCCGAGGAACGCACCCTGCGCGCCATGGCCGCGCGACACGGAGCGCGCTACGGCACCAACGGCGGTTTCTATCTGTTGGCCGAACACGAGCAGGTGTCGCCGGCGCGTTTCGGCGAACCGATCGGTCTGCTGGTCAGCGAAGGGCGCGTGCTCAACCCGCCGACGATCAAACGTTCCGCTTTGCTGATGGACGAAACCGGGCGCATCGATATCTGGCGTCTGGGATCGATCGGCCTGAAACTGCGCATCGGCCGGGCGCGCATCCACGCGCACAAAATCAACAGCGACACGGTGCAGCCGGGCGAAATCGTGCTGTACACCTCGTCGTACGGCAAGGAGCTGCCGCGCGCGCCGTTGCAGATCGCCATCGTCGGTCGACGGGTGGTCGACGTGGCGGCGGACAATTCGCTGAACGTGCCGGTCAACGGGTTGCTGCTGGCCATCAATAACGGTCCTGCGCCGTTGGGCGAACTCGCCAGCATCGAACCCAACCACGAAGTGGCTTACGAACTGCCGCCCATGCGCGGGTTGGGGAGCATCGTTTCGGCCGTGGCCGGCGGTCCGGCGTTGCTGACCGACGGCCAGCGCGACGGCGATCTGGAGGCCGACAGCTTCGACGGACTGCTGCCGCCGACCACCTTCAGCCCCTTCACCCGCGCGGCCACCAGCTTGCTGCCGCGCACGGCCTGGGGCATCACCGCCGATTATCGCCTCATCGCCATCACCGTCGACGGGCGCAATCTCACCGAAAGCGTCGGGCTTGACCTGGACAGCCTCGCCCGCTTGCTGGCCGACCTGGGCTGCGTGAGCGCGGTCAACATGGACGGCGGCGCCAGCGCGCGCATGTTGGTCGGCGGGCAACTGGTCGATCGCGGCAGCGTGGATATCGTGCTGAACGGCGAACCGGCGCGACCGCCGCGGCCCATGTCCAGCGCAATCCTGCTGGTGGAACGGTAGTGGAGCGTCCGGACCGTCGCGAGTTGCTTTTCCTGACGATCATCACCGCCATCGCCGCCTGGCTGCGCCTGACCGGTCTGACCGCGCAGTCGATGTGGAGCGACGAGATCGGCACCCTGCTCACCTGCGCCAAACCTCTAAGCAAAACCCTGGGCACGATCATCCTGTTTGACATCAATCCCCCGCTTTTTTATGTGCTCGCGCACTTCTGGCAAAAGTTGGGCCACGGCGAATTCATCTTACGCCTGCTGCCCGCGTTGTTGGGTCTCGCAGCCGTGCCGCTGACCTTCGCGCTGGCGCGGCGTTGGGCGGGCGCGGCGGCCGCCTTGTCGGCGGCGGGCGTGCTTGCGCTGTCGCCGGCGCACTTGTATTACAGCGGCGAACTGCGCTACCAGACGTTGACGACTTGCCTGGCGCTGGCTTCGTTCATCGGCCTGTGGGACCATCAGGAACACCGCCGTCGGTGGCTGTATCCGGCGGCGACCGTCGCCGGGCTGTACACGCATTACCTGTTTTTATTTTTGCTCGCGGCGCAGGGATTGTGGCTCGCCATACAGCCCAAAGACGAACGCCGCGTACCTTGGCGAACATTGACCGTTCCGCTACTCGCCTTCGCGCCCGGCCTGTTGATTCTCGCCTTGCAACTGGCGCGTAAAAATTGGGGCGTCAAGCTGTTGGCCGGCGCGCAATCGCCGCACCGTCTGTCGGATCTGCTGTCGTTCTGGACGATCGGCGGACCGCCGTGGCGACCGCCGGCGCTGCCTGGGCTGCCGGACGACCTACCCTGGCTGACCTATTTTGTTGCCGTGCCGTTGTTGCTGCTGCTGGCGCGCGGCATTGTGGCGGTGCGCCGCGAAGCCTGGGGGCGGTTGACGATCCTCTGGGCGTTTTTCCCGACCGTCTCGCTGCTGCTGTTGTCGCTGGCCGCGCCGGTGTTTGAAACCAAGTTGTTGCTGCCCACCCTGCCCGCCATTGCCATGCTCGTCGGCGTGGGCGCAACTTCCTTGCGGCCGCGGGCACTGGCGGCAATTTTACTGGCGCTGGTGATCGTGCTCGGCGGACTGGCGATCCGGCAGCAGCGGACCGATCCACGTTGCGCGCGCGACGATTGGCGGGGTGTGGCGCAACAACTGTCCGCCGATCTGCGTCCGGGCGATGTGGTGCTCAACGCGACCTTCGAACTGCGCCACTACGCCGCGAGCGAACTGCCCGAGGAACGGTTGATCGTCGGCGACCTCAAAGCCTTCAAGAAAAGCGGCGGCGTGCAATCGCGCGCGGTAACTTTCGCTCATCTCGACGAGATCGGATCACGCTACCGGCGCGTGTGGTTCTATCCCAATCCGATGCGCGGCGTGCCCATCGTCGACGACGCCGCCGATTACCTGCGCGAGCGCCTGTTCGCCGTCACACCGGAACAATACCGCGATCGCCGTCCGCAACTGTTGCTGTATCTGACCGACCGCATGGCTTACGCCGCGCACCTTGCGCCGTTGCTGCCGGAAAAAATCGATTTTCGCGTCGGGCCGCTCGCCGAACACGCGTTGCGCGGCCGTTGGCTACCGACCGAGGAAGGTTGGCGCTGGGCGACCGGCAATGCTTCCGCGTGGCTGAAACACCAGGCGCCGAACGAGCAGGTGCGCGCGCTGCTCTTCGTCAATGTCGATCTGTTCCCGGACCGTTGCGTGACGGTGCGCTTGACGGTCGACGGCGAAACGGTCGCCGAGCGTTTCATCGACCGCACCGAGCAGTACGTCCTGAGCGGGTTGCTGCCGCCCTCCCTTACGGACCGCCCGGCTGTGGAACTGCGCATACGGACCGACAAGATCATCTTCCAGGACACCCACGACCGCTTGCCGCGCGAGCAGGCGCGAACGGTGCTGGTGGGCGAATTGGCGCTCGCACCGCCGACGCCTTGACGTTGGGCGCGCGGTTGGGCAACCTTGGCGCAGAATCAATCGACGGGAGAACACGGTGAATAAATTCATCCTGGCTATCGCCACCGGATTGGGAACGGGATACATGAAACCCGCCTCGGGCACCTGGGGCACGCTGCCGGGCGTCGCTTTGGTGGTTTTCTTTTCCGCGCTCTCGCCCTTCAACTACCTGGTGTGCACCGTCGGCCTGCTGTTTATCGGCGCTTGGGCGGCGACGGCGGCGGAGGCGCACTTCGGCAAACAAGACGCCGGACAGATCGTCATCGATGAGGTCGTCGGTTATCTGGTTACGATGTTCCTCATTCCAGTGACCTTCTGGAACGTCGTCTGGGCGTTTTTCCTTTTTCGCTTTTTCGATATAGTCAAGTTCTGGCCCGCGCGGCAGATCGATCGCGCGAAAAACGGCGGATGGTCCGTAATGCTCGACGACGTCGCCGCCGGCATCTACGCGAACATCGCGCTGCAAATACTCGTTGCTTTGGGGTGGATCGGATGCGGTTGGAATTGATTTGCACCGGCTCGGAGTTGATCGACGGTCGCCGGATCGACACCAACACCAAGCTCCTGGCCAATCTGTTTCGGGAAGAGGGGCTGAATGTTTTCCGCGTGACGCTGGTCGGCGATCGCGAAGCCGACATCGCCAAAGCGTTGCGCTCATCCCTGTCGCAGGCGGAGATCGTCATCGTCTCCGGCGGTCTCGGACCGACCGTGGACGATCGCACGCGCTACGCCGCCGCCGAGGTGTTCCGCCGCGAGCTGGTCGAGGACGCCGACGCGTTGCGCGAGCTCGAGGAAAAATTCGCGTTGTTCAACCGGCCGATGATGGACAACAACCGGCGCCAATGCCTGTTCCCGACCGGCGCGCGCATTTTGGCCAATCCGATCGGCACGGCCAACGGGTTCGCCCTGGAGGAAGGAGGCAAATGGACCATCTTCGCCCCCGGCGTCCCGCGTGAACTGGAGCTGATGGCGCGCGAGCAGATCATCCCTCTGATTCACGAGCAGTTCGCCCTGAAGGGGCAGGTCTCGCGCGTGACGCTCAAGACCTTCGGCAAAACCGAAAGCGCGGTGGATAAGCTGCTGGCCGACGTGGAACTGGGCGACGTGGAACTGGCCTTCACCGCTTCGTTCCCGGAAATTCATCTCACTCTGACGGCTATCGGCGCCAGCAAAACGATCGCCGAACGCAAGCGCAACAAGGTGCGGGCGCTGATCCGCCGTCGCCTGGAAGAAGCGATCTTCACCGAAGACGAACGCGAGATGGAAGAGGTTGTCGGCGAATTGCTCAACAAACACGGTCTGAAAGTGGCCACCGCCGAAAGCTGCACGGGCGGAATGGTCGCCGCGCGGCTGACCAACGTGCCGGGCAGCTCGAACTACTTCATCGAAGGCGCGGTCACCTACCGCAACGAAGCGAAACTGAGCCGCCTGGGCGTGAGCGAGGAAATGCTCGCCCAGTACGGCGCGGTCAGCGAACAGGTCGCCCAAGCTATGGCGGTGGGCATGCGCGAATCATCCGGCGCGGATCTGGCGATCAGCGTCACCGGCATTGCCGGGCCCGACGGCGGCACGCCGGAAAAGCCGGTCGGCACGGTGTTCATGGCCCTCGCCTCGCCCCAAGGCGTGCGCACCTGGCACGACACCTTCCGCTTCGGCGACCGGTGGCGCGTCCGCACCTTGTCGGCGGCGACGGCGCTCAACCGCTTGCGAAAGTTTTTATTGAAATGGCCGAGCTGAGACTATTCATCGCCGTGCCCGTGCCCGGGCCGGTCAAACAGGCGTTGGCCGACGCGCAGCAGATGATCGGCCGCGCCAATCCGCACGTGCGCCTGACCGGCCTGCCCGGCATTCACCTGACGCTGAAATTCCTCGGCGATGCCGACGAGCGGAAAATCCCCGACATCCGCCGGGCGATGGAAGCCGCCGCCGCGACCGTCGCCGCGCCGATCCATCTGGCCGTGCGCGACGTGGGCGCGTTCCCTGACCGGCAGGCGCCGCGCGTGTTGTGGGCCGGGTTGGAAGCCGACGTCAAACCGTTGGGGATTTTGCTGCGCAAGCTCGACAAGGAACTGTCCGCGCTCGGCTTTCCCCCCGAAAAGCGCGGTTTTCATCCGCACCTCACCCTGGGGCGCATGAAGCAGCCGAAGATGCTCGGCGCGCTGCATAAGGTCTACGACCAGTTGGCCGGGCGCGACTTCGGCGAGTTCACCGCCGAGGCGCTGGTGCTCTACCGCTCGGAATTGCGGCCGGAAGGCGCCGTCTACACCTCGCTCGAGCGCGTCGTGCTGCCGGTCGATTGATTAGATATTCTGCGCGTAGTTGATCAGAAAAGCGTTGAAACCCATTTTGCGCCAGAAGGCGTTGGACAGCTCATTGTCGGCCATCGCCCGCACTTCCAGCCGGTTGATGCCCATCGCGGCGAACCATTCCTTCTGCCGGGCGAAAAGCTGCGTACCGATGCCCCGGCGACGATAATCGTCGTCAACCATCGTGTCATAAATCAGCCCGAAGGGGCGTAACTTCACTGTCGGCGAATAGTTGGTGATCGCCGCTTGGGTGAAACCGACCACCCGCTCGCCGTCCACCGCCACCAACACCAACCCTTTACCGCTTTCCATCAGTTGGGTGAGCAACCGCACGAAGGACAGATGCCCGTTTTCGTCGCGCGTGAAAAACGGATCGAGCACCGCGTGAAAATCCATCAATTCCTTCCACAGCGCGACAATGGCGGAA
The DNA here is from genome assembly GCA_036743315.1 of bacterium. Lineage (GTDB taxonomy): Bacteria > Lernaellota > Lernaellaia > Lernaellales > Lernaellaceae > CALBTQ01. The sequence goes on from DAINPV010000146.1 coordinate 7,746, forward strand.
ACGTCGCTCGGCCTTGCTTCGCGAATGATCGGTTCAGTCATAGGTTGCACCTCGGGTGGGTTTGCGGGGAAATAATAATCGATCGTCTGGAAATGGCAAGCAGTTTTGGAATTTTAGCTTAGATGCTGCGGGCCCGCGCCGGGCGCATCGGCATGACGTCGGCCTGTTTCTGTCGCCGCGGCCGCCCTTCGACGATCCGCCACGAGCCTTTTTCCTCGAGCAGGCGCATGACCAGCTTGTGGTTGAGCGCGTGGCCGCTTTTGACCGCGTGCAACCGGCCGAGAATCGGATAGCCGGCCAGGAACACATCGCCGATCGCGTCCATCACCTTGTGGCGCACGAACTCGTCGGGATAGCGCAGACCGCCCTTGTTGAGCACCGAATAGTTGCCGATAACGATCGCGTTATTCAGCCCGCCGCCGTTGGCCAGGCCCGCGTCGCGCATCATGTTCACCTCGGTCAGGAAACCGAAGGTCCGCGCGCTGGCCAGTTCCGAGTGGAAGCTCTCGGGCGTGACCATCACGTCGAAACGCTGCACCTTGATCATCGGGTGCGGAAAGTCGATTTCATACGTCACCGCGAAGCTGTCGGCCGGATACAGCCCGGCGCGTTTGTCGCCTTCGACGATTTCGATCGGCTTGAGGATCTGCAGGTAACGACGCGGCGCCTGCTGCTCGACGACGCCGGCGCTTTGAATCAAATAGCTGAACGCCGCGGCGCTGCCGTCCATGATCGGCACTTCGTCGCCGTCCAACTCGATCAGCAAGTTATCGATGGCATGGCCGTGCAATGCGGCCATTAAGTGTTCGATCGTCCCGATGATGTACCCGTCGCCGATCAGCGTGGTGGCGAAGTTGGTTCCGCCGACCTTGGTCGCGTGCGCTTTGACCTTCTGCCGACCGGCTAAGTCCGTGCGGACGAACACGATGCCCTGATCGACCGGAGCGGGGCGCAGAGTGAGCGTAACCTCCGAACCCGTGTGGAGGCCGATTCCGCTGCAAGTTACCGCTGTGGCAAGTGTCCGCTGTCTGTCCATCTACGTCTGCCCCTAACCTATAAAAATCGCTGCTACCCATATCGGTGGATAGCCGTTTGGAAAGCTAATGAGCAAATGATGTGCCAGATTTAAGGAATGCGCCTAAATGATGTGTTAGGTATCGATTTTCATTTTATTTACAATCGGTTTTCTTCATCGTTCACAAGGCAAAATAAAAATCGACATCCCCCGTTATCCACAGCTCTTGTAGTCAACTTGCAACAGCGTGTGTGTCATTAATGCAACAGAATCAGCCTACCCGACCCGGTTTCACGCTGACATACCGTTCCTTCTCGGAGTAGATACATCCGCAATATTGCTGGCGATATAGGCCTTCCTGCTTGCTGCGGGCAATGCCCTCCTGCCAGCCGGGGCGAAA
>DAINPV010000147.1:0-9145 GCA_036743315.1 bacterium
CTTTGTATTTGAAGTCCTGGGCGGCGCCGCCGAGCACGGCCCCGGGCCGGACGCGGTTGTTGCGCCCCAGCTTGGTCCAGCGATGCACGATGACGTTGGCCATCAACTGCGTTCCTTCGCCGATGGTCACGTCTTCTTCGACAAGGCAAAACGGTCCGATCACGACCCCTTCGCCCAACACGGCATTCGGGTGCACAATCGCGGTTGGATGTATCGTAGCCACGGCTTTGTCTCCTTATTTGGTTTCCAGCGCATCGACTCGTTTGCCGAGTCGCTGCAAATCCTTCAACGCTTGCGGCAGGTTTCGGATGGCGACCAATTCGCGTTTCCAGTCCATATGATCCTTGCCGGGAATGCCGGCGATTACCTTGCCCGGTTCCACGTCGCGCATGACCGCCGCACCGGCCGCGAGGATCGCGCCCGCGCCGATGCGCACGTGCGGCACCGCGCCGGCCCGCGCGGCCAGGATGCAATCGTCGCCGACGACCACCGAGCCGGCCAAACCCGTTTGCGAGACCAGCAGGCAGCGTTTGCCGATCAGGCAGTTGTGCGCCACCTGCACCTGGTTGTCGATCTTGGCGCCCGCGCCGATCACCGTGCGACCGAAAGTCGCGCGGTCCACGCACGAGCACGCGCCGATTTCCACATCGTCCTCGATCACGACGATGCCGCGCTGCGGGATCTTCACCTGCGTGTCGCCCATGCGCTCGTAGCCGTAGCCGTCCGCGCCGATCGACACGTTGTGGTGCAGAATCACCCGGTCGCCCAGCCAGCAGCGCGCACCAACCTTCGCGCCGGGATGCAGCAAACAGTTTTTGCCCACGCGCGCCTGCGCGCCGACGTAGGTCTGCGGCATGAGCACGGTACGCGCCCCGACCGTCGCGCCGGGACCGACCACGGCATGCGCCATGACCGTCGCGGTGGGATCGACCGTCGCGTCGGCGGCCACCGTGGCAGCCGGGTCGACGCCGGGCGCGTATTGCGGATCGGGAAAGAACGCCTGCGCCAGTTGCAGCGCGGCCAGGTAGGGATCGCCCACGACGATCTGCGGAGCGGTCAATTCGGCGAATTCGCTCTTAACCAGCACCGCGGCCGGATCCTTGTCGGCCAACGGACGCAGGTATTTCTCTTCGGTGATGAAGGTGACCTCGTCGGGCCGAACGGCGTCGACCTGGGCCACGCCGTTGATTTCGCGGTCGGAGTCGCCGACCACCCGGCCGCCGACGATGCTCGCTATCGAATGCAGATCCAAACCGGTCTCCTCTCCTCGCGCGTAACGCCCCCGCGACCGGCCGGTCCCTCCCTTCCGACCGGCGCCGTTTACTGCGCGTTCATCTGGCGAATGACTTTGTCGGTCAGGTCGACGGACGAGGAGCCGTACAACACCACGCCGCCCTCGGTCATCACGTCGTCCACTTTGAGCAGGACGATATCGTACCCTTCGGAGGAGGCGATCTTCGCGGTGATCGTTTTGATCTGGGCGATCAATGCTTTGAACAGTTCGAGTTTGTACTGTTCGACTTCCATGGCCGACTGTTGGTAGACCTGCTGGTACTCGCCCATCAACTTGTTGAGTTCCTCGTATTTTTCGCGCTTGGCCTCGTCGCTGAGCGCCGAGGCGGTCTTCTGCACCTCGTCGCGCAGGGTGATGACCTTGAGCTCGGCCTTTTTCACCTTGATCTTCAGTTCGTCGGTGCGGGTGGCCATTTTCTGGTTGATGTCCTTGCCCATCTTGGTCAACTCGAGCACCTTTTGCAGGTCGACGAAGCCGACTTTCCCGGCCAGCGCCGGACCCGCCGTCAACGTGACGATCAAACCGACGATCACCGCCAGCATCAGTTTACGCATGCTTGAACGCTCCTTTCCTTAACCCTTAGAAGAAGGTCCCGATACCGAATTCGAAGACCTGTTTATCCTCGCCTTCCTGACGATACAGTGGGAAGCCCCATTCGAACCGCAACGGTCCGATCGGGCTGATCCAGCGGATGCCGAATCCCCAGCTTTGGCGAAGTTCGCGCAGATTATACCAATCTTCTTCGATGAACGCATTGCCCGCATCGTAAAACAGCAAACCCTTGAGGCCGAGCTGTTTGACGATCGGAATCAGCAATTCGATGTTGCCTTGCAGATATTTATTGCCGCCGATCACGCTTTCCACCTCGGCCATGGTCGAGGTCGGATCCTGATAGTTGTAGGGGATGAAGCTGGTTTCGGTCGGCCCCAGGCTGCGCGAGTAGAAGCCGCGCACGCTGTTGAGGCCGCCCAGGAAGTAGCGTTCGGTGATCGGCAGCCGGCCCGGATCGAGGTTGTCGGCGTAGCCGGCCTCACCGTTGACCATCAACGAAATGTCCCAGTAGATGGGGAAGTAGCGGCGGGCCATCACCGTGTATTTGAGGAAGTTCAGGTCGCCGCCGAAATTTTCGCTGGCCCATTCGGTCGAGGCCGAGACCTTGGCGCCCGCGGTCGGATCGAAGGGGTGATTGACCGTGTCGCGCTGCAAGGTGAAGCGCGTGCTGGTGGTGATTTTCTGCCCTTCCTGCAGGGTGAGGAACAACGCCGCACGGTTGTCGACGTCGGTGATTTCCACCTGCTGGTACTGATAGCCCAGGTGCGCTTCGACGTCCCAGTACAGCGGCCGGCCGAAACTGACATAGGCGCCGCGGTCCTTGCGCTGGAACGAGAAGTAATCGCGCTCGGTGTTGTTGAGGGTCGTGCCGAAGATCCATCGCGAATCGAGCAAATAGGGCTCGCGGAACTGCAACTGGAAGTTCTTGCGGTACGCACCGACCTCGGCCATCAACGAAAGCTTCCAACCATAGCCGAACAGGTTGTTGTGGCTGACCTGCGCGGTGCCGAAGAAGTTTTCCAGACTCGAGAAGCCCACGCCGATGATGAAGTTGCCCTGCATGCGCTCTTTGACTTCAATGTCCACGATCACCAGGTCGTCCGCGCTGCCGCGCCGCCACTTGATCGCCACTTCGTCGAAGTAGCCCATGCGCATCAAGCGCTCCTTCGACTGGCGGATGCCCGGACCGGAGAACAGGTCGCCCTCGCGGATGTACAACTCGCGGCGCACGACTTTATCGCGCGTGCGGTCGTTGCCGACGATCTCGATGCGTTCGATGTAGGCCAGCTTGCCCTTGTTGATGCTGAATTTGATCTTCACCCGGCGCGTTTCCGGATCGGGCGTGACGTCGGGCTCAACCTCGGCGAAGGCGTAGCCGACGTCGGTGTAGCGGTTTTTCAGTTCGTTGAGCGACTGCTCGAACTTGCCGCGCGAGAAGACCTCGCCCACCTGGATGGTGAGCAGCTTCATCAGGTCTTCCTTTTTAAAGAGCAGGTCGCCGTCGATGTCGATGCTTTCGATGAAGTACTGCGGGCCCTCGTTGACCGACACCGAGATATACATCCAGCGTTTGTCGGCGCTGAGGGTGACGACCGGGCGGCCGACCTGCACGAAGTAGCCGTGGTTGGCGTAGAACATGCGCAGCATTTGCAGATCCTGCGCGAACATCGTTTCGCGGTAGACGCCCGACTGGCCCATGAAGCTCATCACGTGGCCGGCTTTGGTCTGCAACTGCTTGCGCAGCGTATCCTCGTCGAAGGCCTGGTTGCCCACGAAGTCGATGCGTTTGATGTAGATCTTGCGGTACTCGGTGATGCGGATGATCACCTTGACGCGGTTGTTGTCGAGCGGTTCGATTTCGTGGTGGATATCGACCATAAAAAAGCCGTCGGCTTCATAGAGCTGACGGATCTTTTCGATGTTCTCTTTGATCTTGGCGACGGACAGAATCGTGTTGGGCTTGAGGTCGATCGTTTCGTTGATCTTGTCGTCCTTGATTTTCTTGTTGCCCTCGATGACGAACTCTTTGACCGCCGGCTTTTCCTCGAACAGGAAGGTGACGATCTTGCCGGCGGCGCTGTCCTCGACCTTGATGCGCACGTCGGCGAAATAGCCGAGCTTGAACAGCGCACGCAGATCGGCGTTGAGCCGCTCGACATCGTACAGATCGCCGCGGCGTGTTTCGATCGCGCCGAAGACCACGTCGTCCTCGATGCGCAAGGTGCCTTCGATGCGGACGTCGGCAATCAGATCGCGCGCCGCCGCCATCGTCGGCAACAAGACCGTCAACGCCAGGGCCATCGCCGTCAGGACCGCCCATCGCTTCATGCTATCCGCTCCACGTGTCCCAGGCTCAGGCGATAGATGAAGTCCATCCGCTTGGCCAATCGTTCGTTATGCGTGACCACGACGAACGTCGTGCCCTTGCTTTGGTTGATGTCAAACATGACCTGCCACAATTTTTCGCTCGTTTCCTCGTCGAGGTTGCCGGTCGGTTCGTCGGCCAGCACAACCTCGGGCTGCATGATCATCGCCCGCGCGAACGCCACGCGCTGCTGCTCGCCGCCGCTGATCTCGCCGGGCTTGTGATCCAGCCGCTCGCCCAGGCCCAGTTCTTCCAGCGAACGCCGAGCCATCTGCGCGGCCTCTTCCTGCGAATACCCGGCGATCAGCGCGGGCATCATCGTGTTTTCCAGCACGTCGAACTCCGGAATCAGTCCATGGAACTGAAACACGAAGCCGATGCGCCGGTTGCGGAACTGCGCCAACTCGCGATCGTCGATGCCCGGCGGAAACACTTCGCGCCCGTCGAACAATACGTTGCCGCTCGTCGGCCGCTCCAGCGCGCCCAGCAAATACAACAGCGTCGTTTTGCCCGCGCCCGACTCGCCGGTGATGCCCACCATCCGGCCGCTTTCCACCTGCATGTTCACGCCGTCCAGGACGTGCACCGGGCTTGCCGCCTCCAGGTAGGTCTTGACCAGATTGCATACTTCGATCAACGCCATAAATGTTTACTCGTACCGCAACGTTTTGACGACATCAAGCCGCCCGGCAATGCGGGCCGGCGCGAGCGTGGCCACCAGGCTCAGCCCCAGCGAGGCGAGGAAGATGATCACGAAATCCAACACCTTGAAGGTCATCGGCAGCGTATCGATGTAATACACGCGGGGATCGAGCCTGATGAGCCCGTATTTGATCTGGATCAGACAGATTGCCACGCCCAGCGCCGCGCCGATGATCGTCCCGATGATGCCGATGAACATCCCCTGAATCAACACGATGTGCTCGATGCGCCGCGCCGAGGCGCCCATCGAGCGCAGCATGGCGATCGACTTCTTCTTGTCCATCACCGCCATGTACAGGCCGGTAAAGATATTCAACGACGCCACGAAAATGATGATGCACAAGATGATGTACATCACCAATTTTTCCAACTTGATCGCCGAGAACAGGTTGCGGTTCATCTGCATCCAGTCCTTGGCGTAAAACGGCCACTTGAGGCGGTCTTCCACCGCGCGGGCCACCGTTTCCGACTGCCAGATGTCGGCGATTCTCACTTCGAGACCGCTGATCGAATCGCCCGTGCCGAAAAACGACTGTGCCTGTTCGAGGTGGATGAAGGCGAACTTCGCGTCGAACTCGTACAGCCCGCTTTTGAAGAGCCCGACCACGACGAACGGCTGCGCCTTGGGCAACACGCCCATCGGGCCGATCTCGCCCATCGGGTTGATCAACTGGATCTTCTCGCCGACGAACACGCGCAGGCTCGCGGCCAACTCGCGGCCGAGAATCACGCCGGGCAGCATTTCTTTTTCGGTGTTTTCGCCCAGCGGCGCCATGACTTCCTGCGGACCGCCGAGCATATCCAGCGAGCCGCGATCGATCGAGTCGCCGATGCTCGTCACGCTGCCCGCCGTACGCGGATCGATGCCTCGAACGATCACTCCCGCCGCGTGGTTGCCGGTCGAGGCCATGCCCTCGCCGTAAACGAAGGGGCTGGCCGCCAGCACGCCGGGCGTGCCCTGGATCGTCTCGACCACCTGCGGCCAATTGTCGATGCGGCTGTGGTGCGAGAGCACCAGCATGTGGCTGTAGGCGCCCAGGATCTTGTTGGTCATGTCTTCCTGGAAACCGGTGATGACCGCCAGCACGACGATGAGCGTGGCCACGCCGACCGTAACGCCCGTGATCGCAATGATGCTGATCACCGACAGAAACAAGCTCCGTCGCTTCGGGCGTAAAAAGCGGAGACCGACGAACCGCGCGAAACCCATCGTTTAGCCTTGTTCCTTTCGCATCTGCGGAAAGAGAATCACGTCGCGGATGCTGGCGCTGTCGGTCAGCAGCATCACCAGCCGGTCGATGCCGATGCCCTCGCCCGCCGTCGGCGGCAGACCGTATTCGAGGGCGCGGATGTAATCGGCGTCGTACTCGTGCGCTTCCTCGTCGCCGGCCTTTTTCGCCTCGACCTGGGCGACGAACCGGCCGCGCTGATCGTCCGGGTCGGCCAGCTCGTTGAAGGCGTTGGCGATCTCGTTGCCGTTGATGTACAGCTCGAAGCGATCGACAATTTCGGGATTTTCGTCGTTGCGCCGGGCCAGCGGGCTGACCTCGGTCGGAAAATGGTAGATGAACGTCGGCTGCACCAGCTTGGCCTCGACCAACTCCTCGAAAATGAGCACCATCAGCTTGCCGGGGGTCGCCTCGCCGACGATGTCGAGCCCGTGCTTTTGGCAAAACGCCTTGAGCGTCGCCGCGTCCTTGAGATCCTCGACCGACAGGTCGGTGTATTCGGCCACCGCGTCGGCCATGCGCAGGCGCTTCCAAGGCCGGGAGAAATCGATTTCCCGTTCCTGGTAGGTGAAGCTCAGCTTGCCGAACAGGCTCTGCGCCAGGAAGCAGCAAAGTTCCTCGGTCAGTTCCATCAACTGCTGGTAGGTCGCATAAGCCCAGTAGAATTCGAGCATCGTGAATTCGGGATTGTGCTGTGTGCTGATGCCCTCGTTGCGGAAGTTGCGGTTGACTTCGAACACGCGCTCGAGCCCGCCGACAATCAACCTTTTCAGGTATAGCTCCGGCGCGATGCGCAGGAACAGATCCATGTCCAGCGTGTTGTGGTGCGTGACGAACGGCCGCGCCGCGGCGCCGCCCGCGATGGGGTGCATCATCGGCGTTTCCACTTCGAGGAAGTCGCGCTCGGTGAAGAATACGCGCATGAGCCGGATGATTTCACTGCGGGTGCGGAACACGTCGACCACGTCGGGGTTCATGATCAAGTCGAGATACCGCTGGCGGTAACGCGTTTCGACGTCGACCAAGCCGTGGAATTTTTCCGGCAGCGGCCGCAGCGATTTGCACTGCAACGTCAGTTCGTCGGCGGCCAGCGACAGCTCGCCGGTGCGGGTCTTCATCAGCTTGCCGGCGAAGGCATATATGTCGCCGATGTCGGCCATCTTCTTAAAGGTTTGGAAATTCTCCGGACCGATCAGCTTCTTGGCCAGCAGCACCTGCAGGCGGCCGGTGCGGTCGTACACATCCAGAAAAATGACGTTTCCGAAATCGCGCTGGCCTTTCACGCGCCCGGCGATCGCGAAACGATCGGGAACCTGCTCGATCGCCTCAGCCTCTTTTTCCCCATACAAATCGCGCAGTTGTATCGTTGTATGGGTCACCGAAACCGTCGTCGGGAACGGGTTGACGCCCTGCTCGCGCAAGGCCTGCGCTTTTTCCCGCCGCAGTTCGATCAGTCGATTGGTGTCCTCGTTCATCGCTTTAACCTTAAAGGGTAAAAATCCGCGTTACCCTAGAGTTAGTCGGGCCACTCTGTCAAGCCGCGCCGCCGATTAAGATTCCACTCGGGAAAGCAGGTAAGCCTCGATAAAACGGTCCAAATCCCCGTCAAGCACTGCGTCCACGTTGCCCATTTCCACACCGGTGCGCAGATCCTTGACCAACCGGTACGGTTGCAACACATACGAGCGGATCTGGCTGCCCCAGGCAATGTCCTTCTTCTGCGCGTTGACCGCCTGCCGCTCGGCTTCCTTCTCCTGCAACTTCAGTTGGTACAACCGCGCGCGCAGCACCTTGAACGCCGTGTCCTTGTTGCGGTGCTGGCTGCGTTCGTTCTGGCATTGCACGACGATGCCGGTCGGGAAGTGCGTGATGCGGATCGCGCTGCTGGTCTTGTTGACGTGCTGGCCGCCCGCGCCGCTGGCGCGGAAGGTGTCCACGCGGATGTCCTTTTCGTCGATCTCGATCTCGATGGTGTCTTCGATGTCGGGATAGACGAACACGCTGGCGAAGCTGGTGTGCCGGCGCTTGGCCGCGTCGAAGGGGCTGATGCGCACCAGGCGGTGGATGCCGTTTTCGGCCTTGAGCATGCCGAAGGCGTTCTTGCCGTGAATTTCCACCGTCGCGCTTTTGATGCCCGCTTCCTCGCCGGGCTGATGGTCGATCAACTCGGTTTCGAAACCGCGTCGCTCAGCCCAGCGCAGGTACATGCGCAGCATGATGTCGGCCCAGTCCGACGCCTCGGTGCCGCCCGCGCCGGAGTGGATTTCCAGAATCGCGTCGGCGGGATCGGCCTCGTCGGCAAACAGCATTTCCAGGCGCTGATCTTGCAGTCTGGTTTCCAGCACCTTGAGCTTGGGCGGCAGTTCGGCGGCCAGTTCCTCGTCTTTGCTTTCCACGGCGAGTTCGAGGGTCACCTCGACGTCCTCAACCATGTTTTGGAGCATGCGCCAAGTATCCAGCTCGCCCTCGATGTCGCTCTTTTCTTTGAGAATCGGTTTGGCCGCTTCATTGTCGTTCCAGAAGCCGTCGACCGCGATCTGCGCTTCCAACTCGGCCAGGCGCCTTTGCTTTTCGGCTAAATCAAAGATACCCCCGCAGCTCGTCGAACAATTTCCGAGCCCGGGTGACGCGTTCTTTGTGGTCTTCGATCATTTCGCTTTTTCCTTACGTCGTCGTACGTTGCCGATCGCGAGAATCAATAGAATTCCCGCGTAAATCACCGCAGCCGCGTACGCGGCGACATCGCCGATTGTGGCATATACGGTGCGGATGTCCAGGGTCTTGACCGTTCCCACGTATGTCGCCGGCACGTAGATGTCGGTCGCTTTGATCGTCCGGCCCAGCGGATCGATGATGCCGCTGATGCCCGTGTTCGCCGCGCGGGCAACATAGCGCCGGTTCTCGATGGCGCGCATGGCCACCTGGTCCCAATGCTGATACGGCGCCGACGTCTTGCCGAACCAGGCGTCGTTGGTGATGGTCACCAGGAACTTCGCCCCGAGG
>DAINPV010000148.1:0-9142 GCA_036743315.1 bacterium
GGCCTCGGGCGAACCCAGCCCGGTCGCGAGCGTGGGCGCGCCCAGGGCCATGGCCAATAAAACCAGAAGCGCCGGAATGAACTTACTCATTTAACACACCTACGAAATGTTTTGTTGAATAATAGGGTGGAATTTGTTTCTGTCAAGGGTAAAAGTACTGTATGGTACTATTACATTTTTCCTTCTATCGACCTGATAACAACGGATTACATTGCCAATATTTTGATTTTCCGATGCATTCCACTGTTCCTGAATAATCCGTGCGCCAAACGCTTGCCCCAGATTTTTCCCATAGTCGGATAACATTTTCACTCGGATGACCATAGCGGTTATATCGTCCGACGCTGATCAGGGTTTTTGTCGCCCGCAAAGAGTCGATAAATGCCGGTCCGCTGCTGGTGTCGGAACCATGATGCCCGACCTGCACCAACCCGATTTTCCCAGCTTGTGCCTTGCTTAACACCACCCATTCCGCTTTTCGTCCCATGTCGGCGCAAAAGAGCACGGAACGACCGCGACAGGTCAGCTTGAGCGCCAGGGACAGATCGTTCAGATCCCAGTCCGGCGGCTGCTCCGCGGGCGGATTGAGCACCTTTGCCTCGGCTTCGCCCCACATGAACGGCGACTGCGAGCTGTCCATCATGCGAACATTTACATTACGCGCACGTGCAGTTTGAATTAAATAAAGGTAAGGACCGGTTTCTTTGAACGCCCTGGTCGTCTTGATGCACCAAAGTTCCTTGACCGGAATTGTCTCGAGCACGGCCTGTAAGCCGCGATAATGATCCGGGTGTCCATGGCTGGCCACGACCACGTCGAGCCGCCGGATACGCTTGGCGGCCAGAAACGGCAACACCACGGCGCGGCCGATGTCGAAATCCGAATACGGCAGACCGCCGCCATCGAACAGCAGCCGTTTGCCGCCGGGAATTTCCGCCAGCAGACTCAATCCCTGGCCGACATCGAGCATGGTCACTTTCATTTCGCGTTGCAGGTGAGGTTGCACCAGATAACCCAAGGGCACGGCGATCAACACCAGGCTCGCGGCCGCGGCAATCATCCACATGCGCCTTTCGCGCCAATACGGCATGACCAACAACAACACCGCAACGGCGGCCAGTTCCGGCAAGGACGGCCGGCCAACGAACACCTGCGTGACGCCCATTTCACGCAGCAACAAGGCCATGCCGTACACCTGCTCGATGCCGCCTGCGGCGATCGTCCAACAAAAGTGTGCGAGCGTCGCCGACCACGGCAGAACGATCGTTCCGGCGATCAATGCCGGAATGACCAGCATGGCGAAAATGGGAATGCCCGCCAGGTTGGCGATCAATCCGGCCGGGGCCACCGCACCGAAATGCCATGCGGTGATCGGCATGGTCGCCAGAATCGCCGCCAGCGAATAGCCCACACCGCGCAGGAACCTCTGCCGCTGGTGCAGCAGGCGCGGATGACGGGTCAGTTTTTCCTGCCAACCGATGCGTTTGGTCGACTCATCAACCAGCGGGCGAAAATGCGCGAAACCCAGCACGGCGGCAAAACTCAATTGAAATGCCGGCCGCCATAGATATCCCGGCTTGGCCAGCAAAATCAGGATGGTCGCAAAAGCCAGCGCGATGTACATGTCGCGCCGTTGGCCCCTCCACACGCCGAGGAAGAACATCAAGTACAGCAGGCCCGCGCGCACCACGCTCACCGATCCTCCGGCCAGCAGAGCGTAGAGCAGCGGAAACGGAAACGCGATCAACGCGGCGAAGCGGTGCAACTGAAAACGCAACGCCAACCGCCTAAACCGCGCTAGGAGTATCCAACTCAGGCTGAAGACCAGCCCGGCGATGGCCGTCACATGCAGGCCGGAAATCGCCAACAAATGGCTGAGGCCGACATCGCGGAAGGCGTCGCGCAACTGCGCCGAAAGCATTTGCGGTTCGCCCAACACCAGCGCCAGCACATAAGGAGCATTCTCCGGCGATTTTTGTTGTGCGGCGCGGGCGATGCCGCCGCGGACGCGTTCGACCGAGCGCTGGAAACCGAACGATCCCCGTTCGACAATCTCGATTTTCTCGCCCGAACGCACGTAGCCCTGCGCCAGGAAACCGTCGACCTGCGCCAGCCACGGTGAATCGATCGCGCCGGGTGTGCGAAAACCGCCGATCGGCCGCACGTCAGTGGTCAAGCGGACCCGGTCGCCGATCTCCAACGTCGGCAGGTCGCGCGCCACGGTGACGCGCAGCCGCCCCCGCGCGGTCGTGTGCCGGTTGGGGGCGAAAACAATCCGCTCGGCGTCCAATTCCAGCCGCGTGTGACCATCGGCATCGATTTGCGGCGCCGCTCTCAGCGTGCCTTGCACGGTCACCTTGCCTCGGTCGATCCAGTGGGTGATGTGCGTGGCGGGCAATTGCGGGTAGGCCAGCGGCGTGATCCGGCACCAGCCGACCAAAAAGGAAAACAGCAGCCCGGCGATCCAGCGCCGACGACGATTTTCCCAGATCGTTGCGGCGATCAGGCCGGCCAACGCGCACAGGTTCAGCGCGAGCGTCAACGGCCAGGGCAGGTAAATGTAACGCCCCAGCCACAGGCCCGCCATCAGGCACAGTGCGGCGGCAGTCAACGGACGACGGCTCATTTGTCTTTTAGATATCCATAAATAATGTGCGCCAGGCGCGGACCGATGCCCGGCGCTTGTTGCAATTCCTCTATGTCGGCCGCTTTGACGGCCTTGATTGTGCCGAAGGTTTTGAGCAGCGCTTTTTTCTTTTCCGCGCCCAATCCGGGAATTTCGTCGAGCACGCTGCTGACCATCTTCTTCGAACGCAGCGTGCGGTGATATTCGATCGCGAAACGGTGCGCCTCGTCGCGAATGCGTTGCAGCAAGTGCAGCGCATTGCTGTTGGCTTTGAGATTCACCGGATTCTTGCGTTCGGGCAGGTAGATTTTATCCTTTGCCGACGGATCGCCCGGCGCAAGATCCTTCACCTTGGCGATCGACGCGACCGGCTGCTCGAGCAGGTCGAGCGTGCGCAGTACTTCGCGCGCCACGTTCAGATGACCCTTGCCGCCGTCGATCAACAGCAGGTCGGGCAGACTCCCTTCCGCGATGCCGCGCGTCATACGCCGCGTAAGCGCCTCATGCATCATCGCGTAATCGTCCGGCTCGTCGCGCAGGCGGAGGCGAAAACGGCGATAGCCGCTTTTGTCGGGTTCTCCGTTGGCGAAACGCACCAGCGAAGCCACGGCCAGCTTGCCCGACACGTTGCTCACGTCGAAGCATTCGATCGTTTCCGGCGTGCGCGGTAACTGCAACCGTTGCCGGATTTCCTCCAGCACCTCCTCATGGCTGATCAATTGGCTGCGACGCACGGTAAACTGGCGCCGGGCGTTGTTGGCCGCCATCTCCACCAGTTGTTTTGCCTCGCCGCGTTGGGGCAGACGCAGCTCGACATGATGACCGCTGCGTTCCTCCAGCCATTGCGCGTACAGTTCCCGGCCGCCGTCGGGCTCGACCGGGACCAATATCTGGCGCGGGATGAAAACGTCCTCGGAATAAAAACGGCCGAGCACCTGCGCCAGCAGCGAAGCGTCGTCGCGCTCGACGTTGCCCAAAGCGAAAGTGCGCTGGCCGGTGATTGCGCCGTTGCGGATGTACAGTTGACACACGACCGCCGCCGCGCCCTCGCGGTATAGGCCGAACACGTCGCGGTCGATCAACGAGGGATCGACCACCTTTTGTTTTTGCAGCGTCGCCTCGATCGCCCGGAGGCGATCGCGCAGCCGTGCCGCTTCTTCGAAAGCCATCGCCGCCGAGCGTTCCTGCATCTGCGCGGTGAGCGCGGCGATGACCTCCTGGTAACGCCCGGCGAAAAACGAACGCACCTGGCGCACGATTTCGGCATACCGTTCCTTGTCGATCAGCCCGACACACGGCGCATGACAACGGCCGATCTGATGTTGCAGGCACGGGCGCATGCGTGCGGCGAACTGGTGGTCGCCGCATTTGCGTAAGGGGAAGTTCGTGTTGAGAAAGCGCAACGTTTCCCGCGCGGCCGTCGCGTTGTCGAAGGGGCCGAAATAGACATCGCCGTCGCGTTTGATCCGCCGCACCACGTACAGCCGCGGGAAATCGTGGCCGAGCGCCAGGCGCACGCACAGAAAACGCTTGTCGTCTTTGAGCAGCACGTTGTAGCGCGGGCGATGTTTTTTAATCAGCGTGTTTTCGAGGATCAGCGCTTCTTTTTCCGAATCGGTGATAATCCAATCGACGTCGTGGATCCGCGAGACCAGCACGCGCGTTTTCGAGTCGAGTTCGTCAACGCGCTGGAAGTACGAACGCACGCGGTTGCGCAGCACTTTGGCTTTGCCGACGTACAGGATCTCGCCGTTCTCATCCTTCCACAAGTAGACGCCCGGGTCGGTGGGAACCAGTTGCAGTTTTTGCTCGAGGTCGTCGGCCGGCATTATTCCCTGTTGGGGATGACGCAAACGAAGATCAGTTTGTCATCGCCCGTGTTGACGATCTGATGAAGGGCGTCGGGTTCGACGAAGGCCACCGAGCCCGGCCCGATGGGCATCGTTTTGCCTTCGTAGAAAACCTCGCCTCGACCGGCGTGGACGAAAATTTCGTGTTCGAAGTCGTGGTGGTGCTTGGGTGAAAAACCGCCCGGCGCCAACTCGAACACGCGCAGGGTAAAGTTGTTCGCGCCGTGCTCCGGGCCGACGGCGATGTATTTGGTTACACCCTGCATCGTTTCGTCGCTGACCGGTAAGCCTTCCACCTCATGGTAATGCTTTTTGATATGCATGAACGCCTCCCGCATTGTCTCGATTGTATCGCGCTGTGCGGGGTGAACTCAACCGCGCTTGCGGCCTTTGCGCCGTTTGACGGTCGGCTTGAACACCTTGTGCTGGTGCAGTTCCGCGCGCAATTCGGCGGTCGATTTTTTCGTGCCCAGGTGCAGCTCTTCGAGCATGATGACCCGGTCGCGCAGCTCGGCGGCTTTTTCGAAATCCAGATCCTTCGCCGCCGCTAACATTTCCTTCTTCAGCGAGTCGATCAACAACGGCAACTGTGCCGGATCGACGTCTTCCTCGTCGTCGGTCAGCGCCGGCACGGTCAAATAATCGGCCTCATAAATCGAGGCCAGCACGTTGTCGATGTTCTTGACGATCGACTCGGGCGTGATGCCGTGTTCCTCGTTGAATGCGGCCTGGATCTGCCGTCGGCGTTCGGTTTCGTCCAGCGCGCGCCGCATCGAGGCGGTCATCTTGTCCGCGTACAAAATCACCGTGCCCTCGACGTGCCGCGCCGCCCGTCCGATGGTCTGGATGAGGCTCGTCTCCGAACGCAGAAAGCCTTCCTTGTCCGCGTCGAGAATCGCCACCAGGCTGACCTCCGGCAGGTCGAGCCCCTCGCGCAGCAGGTTGATGCCGATGAGCACCGAAAAATCGCCGCGGCGCAGATCGCGCAAAATCGCGATGCGTTCGAGCGTGTCGATTTCGCTATGGAGGTAGCGCACCGGCAGGCCGAGGTCGCGGTAGTAATCGGTCAGGTCCTCGGCCATACGCTTGGTCAGCGTGGTGACCAGCACGCGCTGCTGCTTTTCCAGCCGCGCCTTGATTTCGTCGAGCAGATCGTCGACCTGCGATTCGGCGGGGCGCACCTCGACGCGCGGATCCATCAGCCCGGTCGGGCGGATGACCTGCTCGACCACTTCGCCGCTGCAATGCTCCAGTTCGTAAGGGCCGGGCGTGGCGCTGATGAACACGGTTTGACCCATGCGCGCTTCGAACTCGGCGAAGGTCAGCGGGCGGTTGTCCAGCGCCGAAGGCAGGCGGAACCCGTACTCGACCAGGCTGGCTTTGCGGCTGCGATCGCCGTTGTACATCGCGCGTAGTTGCGGCACCGTTTGGTGCGATTCGTCGATGAACAGCAGATAATCGTTTGGAAAGTAGTCGAGCAATGGGCTGGGCGGCTCACCGGCATTGCGCCCGTCGAGATGGCGGCTGTAGTTTTCGATGCCGCTGCAGTATCCCAGTTCGTAAAGCATCTCCAGATCCAGCAGCGTGCGTTCACGCAAGCGCTGTTCTTCCAGCAGCTTGTTCTGGCCTTTGAGCAGTTGCAGCCGTTCGCGCAACTCGTCGCGAATCGACTCGATGGCGCGCTCCAATTCTTCGCGCGGGGTTACGTAGTGACTGTTGGGAAACACGGCGGCGCGGTCGATTTCGCGCAGCGACTTGCCCAGCAGCGGATCGATCTCCTTGATCGTCTCGATTTCGTCGCCGAACATCTCGATGCGGATGGCCTTCTGATCCTCGTAGGCCGGAAAAATTTCGACGATGTCGCCGCGCACGCGAAAGGTGCCGCGATGAAAATCGGTGTCGTTGCGCTCGTACTGCATATCCACGAAGTTGCGCAGCAATCGTTGGCGATCCAACTCCTGGCCGCGCTGAAGGACCGTCAGCATACGGCGGTAGTTGTCCGGTCGACCCAGGCCGAAGATGCAACTGACCGACGCGACGACGATCACGTCGCGGCGGGTGAGTACGCTGCGCGTCGCACTGTGCCGTAGGCGGTCGATGCGCTCGTTGACTGAGCTGTCCTTCTCGATGTACGTGTCCGACGAGGGGATGTACGCCTCGGGCTGGTAGTAGTCGTAGTAGGAAACGAAGTACTCGACCGCGTTGTCCGGAAACAATTGCTTGAATTCGCCATATAGCTGCGCAGCCAGCGTCTTGTTGTGCGCCAGCACCAGGGCCGGGCGGTTGAGTCGCGCAATGACGTTGGCCACGGTGAACGTTTTTCCCGAGCCGGTTACGCCCAGCAACGTTTGAAAGGGACGTCCTTCGCCGAGGTTGCGCACCAGGGTATCGATCGCGGCCGGCTGATCGCCGGTCGGTTGGTAATCGCTGATCAGTTTGAAGGTATCCATGCGCGCGATCCTAGCAAGTTGTGTGTGCTGAAAAAAGCGGCTCTAGCGAATAATCGCGTCGTAGTCGCCGCCGGTCAGAATGTCGAATTGCAGCAAAGCCAACATCGCTTCGCCGGCGCGGTTGAAGTGGCCGTTGAAGGGCAGGTACAGCAAGTCGTCGCCCGAATATTGCTGAAACTCTTCGCGTAGGAAGCGGCAATCGAGATTGTGTTGCGGACAGTATGTTTCCAGGAACGGAAGGAAGGCGCCGCGGTACACGCGATCCTTCTCGAACGCGTAAACCTCGCGCCCTTGCGCCCATTCGCGCGCGGCCACCTGGTGCCCGTGGGGGTAAACGAAGACGACCAGCGGGATATGGCGCGCGGCCAGATAATCGCGGATCAGCCGCACATACGCGCCGGTCTGTTCATAGTAGGGCTCCCAGCCGGTCAATTCGTCGCGCGTCGCGCCCAGCCGGTCGGTGTCGATGTCGCCTTTGATGATCGTTTGCCGGGTGAAACTTTTTTCGAAGTAGTGCGTCCGCTCGGCGACGAATTTGACGATGAATACTTTATAATATAGATATCCAAGATACTCGTTTTTTTGGGGCGGCTTTTTAGCGATGACGGTGGGGATCGGCCCGAAGGGGACGGCGACGGGCAAGCCCTGATCGTCGAATTGTGCGATGCGCGTATAAAGTTGATCGTCCTGCACGTCGGTCATGTCCAGGTTGAGCAACACCAGGTCGGGCGCCAGGTCGATCAACACCTTGGCCAGCAACAGGTATTCCAGCAACGGGCTGTAGGAGACCTGGCCGGCATTGATCACCTGATAGCGGCCGGTGCCGAATTTTTCGTTGAGCTTGCGCTCCAGAATTTTCGTCGAGCAGAACGCGAACGGCGCGGTGCCCGCCTCGGTGAACGAATCGCCCAGCACGAGAATGCGCTTCACGCCATGCGGCTTGGGACCGTATTCCACATCGCGCAACCCCAGCGAATTGGTAGCCACTTCGATCGTTTGCCCGTCATGCAAAACATGATGGATCACGACGTTGGGGCGGCCACGATGGTGGAAGACGTCGTCGGTGCGATAATAGTTGATCGACACCGGCGGTCGCCAGAACAGCCGCAAGCCGATTTCCACGATCGATAATATAACCAGCAACGACGCCAGCACGATCGCGAAGTGACGGAATAGTTGTGTGCTCATTTTCGCTTGGGTCATGGTTCCTCTAGACGGCGGCGGCGACGATCACCTGCCATTCGCTGGTCTGCGAGTCGAAGGTTTCGCCGGTCATGTCGCCGTACAAACGTTGCACACGCCACCCGGTCTGCGCTAGCAGTTGCTCGATCTCTTCGACCTCATATCCGGTGTGGCAGACCGAATATTTGGTCAGGCGACCGTCGGTTTGATCGACCATGGTGATGATGTGCGCGTGCGTTTTATCCGGTTCGTACCAGACTTTTTCTTCCATCCACAAGTGCGGCGTATCGGCGAAGATGCTTGTCTCCTTCATCTCCCAGCGATGGTAAACCTCCTGGCGAAATGCATCGGCGGGCATCATCTCCAGCAGCAGCAAACCACCCGGACGTGTCCAGGCGCGGGCGCGCTCCAGTATCAATTGCAAATCGTCCCGAGTGAACGCGTTGGGCTGGCCGTAGATAAAAAGGTTGGCGTCGAAGCTTTCTGCCGGCAATTCGACCGTGCGGATGTCGCTGAGGATGAAATGCAGGCGGTCGGTTTGGACCTGTTGCCGCGCATAAGCGATCGAGGCGGGTGAGAAATCCACGCCGGTTACACGATAGCCCTTGTGCGCCAACTCGGCCGCGTACAGCCCCGGCCCACAGGTCATGTCGCATAGCACAGTCGCGTTCTCGGCGTACAGATGCAACAGCCGCTCGATGAACGCGCATTCCTTCCGAATTTGTTGCGGCGGACGGCTGGCCAGATCCTGCGTGGGATCCAGATGCACGGCCAGCAGGCGTTGGGAAATCAGGGGATCGTCCCATGGAAGATCCCCCGCGTCTTTGAATGGAACAATGTTATTGCCGCGAGCGGCGAGCGCCTTGGCCAGCAGGGTTTCGACGCTCAGCACCCGCACCCCGAATCGTCGTCATTGTCATCGTCGATTCGGGGTGCGGGTGCTGAGCGTCGAAACCCTGCTGGCAAAGTTCTTCAGGAGATTAGCCAGCTTCATCATCAGCGAGGCGAACACGCAAAAAACATCAGTAAATTTC
>DAINPV010000149.1:0-9124 GCA_036743315.1 bacterium
CCACGGCCACGATCGTCACCGCCTTCGACCTGGTCGATCACTACTACGACGGCGCGGACGATCGGCGTTCCGTCGACAAGCAGGTGACCTTTCCCGAGGGCGACTGGGCGCAGGTGACCATGCGCGTCGAACTGAGCTGCCCCGCCGACGGCGATTGCGACAACTGGGATCGCCTGGCGTACGTCTTCTTCATCGACAACGCGGGCCAGCCGGAAGAGGAAGCGCTGGAGATGTGGCGCTACATCACGCCCTACAACATCGGCATGTGCATGCTCGCCGACGTGACCGCCTTCGCG
Source organism: bacterium (assembly GCA_036743315.1). Classification (GTDB taxonomy): domain Bacteria; phylum Lernaellota; class Lernaellaia; order Lernaellales; family Lernaellaceae; genus CALBTQ01. The sequence continues at coordinate 297 of DAINPV010000149.1, forward strand.
CCGCTGCTGACCGGCACGCAGACGATCCGCAGCCAGATCGACACGTGGGTCGGCCCCAACACGGTGGGCGACGGCCACGGCTGGCGCGTGACGATCAAGTTCATCTTCCATCCGGCGAAGGACGAGGCGGTGCCGGATCACATCTATAATCTGTGGGAGAGCCAGTCGATCGAGGTGGGCAACCCGGACAACCCGATCGACGATCAGATCGGCGTGAAGACCGCGACGCTGCCCGCGACGGTTTCCAAGGCCGAAGTGCGGGTGCTGGTCACCGGTCACGGGCAGGGCAACAAGGACAACTGCGCGGAGTTCTGCCTGCTCGACCAGGTGGTGAAGGTCAACGGCACGCCGTTCTCGTTCGATCCGTGGCGGCTGGATTGCGCGCTCAACCCCAACGGCCCCGGGCAGGGCGGCACGTGGAATTTTCCGCGCGCGGGTTGGTGTCCCGGCGCGCCGGTCGTGCCGCAGGTGTTCGACGTGACCGACCGGGTGACGGCCGGCGCGGAGAACACGTTCTCTTACGAAGTGTGGGAGGACGAGAGCGTGCTGTACGAAAACACGTGTCGGCCCGGTGCGGGCGATGAGAACAACTACTGCGAAGGGTGCGTGTTCGACGACACCGCCGGCAACTGCGATTACGACGGCATGATGCACACGACGCCGACCGACCGCATCGCCGTGCAGTTGTTCGTTTGGGAATAGTATTAAACGGTGTCGCCCGCGGGGAGAGCCTCGCGGGCGTATTTGTATAATATGCAACAATATCTCATAAATACGCATTTATTAATTATCGTTTTGCTTGCGTTGCAAAAAAAAGTTTGTTACATTGCCGCCCCAGGTCGGCCAGGTGCACGGCCCGCGATTGACAAGTGAAACCGACAACTAACCATTGATTTCCACCATCCGGCAGTAAATTCTCCTCCGACATTTTGCATCCAAGGATTAGAGAAGGGATACGATGCAGCACAGCAAGTGGATCGTCATCAAGTTCGGCGGCACCAGCGTGTCGTCGAAACAGCGGTGGGATAATATTCACTACGTTCTCACCCGGCGGCTGGAAGAGGGATTTCATCCGGTGGTCGTTTGTTCGGCGCTCAGCGGCGTCACCGACTCTTTGGTGAAGCTGTTGGCGGCGATTCCGGACCCGTCCTACCGCGATCATCTGGCGCGGGTCGAGGACAAATACCGGGCGCTGGCCGCCGAGTTGAACGTGGACGCCGACGCGCTGCTCGGCCCTTTTTTCGCCGAACTGGATCAACTGACGCGCGGCGCGACGATGATCGGCGAGGTCAGTCCGCGCCTGCGGGCGAAGGTGACGGCCTTCGGCGAGTTGATGTCCACGACGCTGGGCTGGGCGTACCTGCGCACCAAGGGCCTGAACGCGCACTGGAAGGACGTGCGCGAGGTGCTGCGCGCGACCGACGAAAGCCTGGCGCATTTTTCGCAGCATTACCTGAACGCCCAGTGCGGCTACATGCCCAACGAGAAGGCGCGCGAGTTTTTTGCGGGCGAGGAAAATTCGGTGTTCATCACCCAGGGCTTCATCGCGCGCGACGACGCCGGCGACACGGTGCTGCTGGGGCGCGGCGGCTCGGACACGTCCGCTTCTTACCTGGCCGCGATTTTAAGCGCGGAGCGGTGCGAGATCTGGACCGACGTACTGGGCATCTACTCGGCGAATCCGCGGTTGATTCCCGAGGCGCGGTTGCTCAATTACGTGACGTACGAAGAAGCGCAGGAGATCACCTCGCTGGGCGCGGAGGTACTGCATCCGCGTTGTCTGCAGCCGGTGGCGGAAAACAAGATTCCGCTGCACATCCGCTGCACGTTCCGGCCGCGGCTGAAGGGCACGGTGATCGCCGAGAACATTCCGCACAGCGGCGATCAGGTCAAGGCGATCGTGTCCAAGGACGACATCACGCTGATTTCGATCGAGTCGCCGGCGATGTGGCATAAAGTCGGTTTTCTCGCCGACATTTTCCAGAGCTTCAAACACCACGGCATGTCGATCAACCTGGTGTCCACCTCCGAAACGAACGTGACGATCTCGCTGGACAAAATCGAAGGCGGCTTCCACAACGAGGCGATCAACTTATTGATCGGCGATTTGAAGCGCTACGGCCAGGTGCGCAAGATCGAATCGTGCTCGTCGGTGAGCCTGGTCGGGCGGAACATCCGCAACATTCTGCACAAGCTCGGCGACGTGTTCGAAGTGTTCGAGGACGCGCTGGTGTATCAGTTCACGCAAGCGGCGAATGATCTGAATCTTTCCTTCGTGGTCGACGAGGAGCAGGCGCCGCGGCTGTTGGTGCAGTTGCACCGCCTGCTGTTCGAGCATCACCGCCACGACGCGCTGCTGGGTAAAACCTGGAGCGAGGTGTTCGAGGAAAACGGCAAGCACGAACCGGCCAAGGGCGACGTCTGGTGGCGCGAACGCCGCGACGACCTGCTGGCGCTGGCCGACGCGCAGCCGACGCCGCTGTACGTGTACAACGAGGACTCGCTCCACGAGGCGGCCGACGAATTGTTGAAGATGAAATCGGTCGACCGGATTTTCTACTCGATCAAAGCCAATCCGAATCCGCAGATCATCCGCCTGTTCGCGGCGAAGGGGCTGGGCTTCGAGTGCGTGTCGCCGGGCGAAGTCGAGCACATCCTCACGCTGCTGCCGGAGTTGGACCGCCGGCGGATTTTGTTCACGCCGAATTTCGCGGCGCGCGCGGAATACGAAAAGGCGTTCGCGTGGGGCGTGATCGTGACGTTGGACAATCTGTATCCGCTGGAGCGCTGGCCGGACGCGTTTCGCGAGCGCGAGATTTTCGTGCGCATCGATCCGGGGCGCGGGCGCGGTCATCACGATTTCGTGCGGACGGCGGGCAGCCACTCGAAGTTCGGCGTGTCGCCCGAGCAGATCGGCCGGCTCAAGAAGCTGGCGAAGGATCTGCGCGTGCGGATAGTCGGTTTGCACGCCCACACGGGCAGCGGCATTCTCACGCCGGGCAACTGGAAGACCGTGGCGTCGTTTTTGGCGACGCTGATCGCCGAACTGCCGACGGTGCGCGTGCTGGATCTGGGCGGCGGTTTGGGCGTGGTGGAAAAGCCCGGCCAGTTGGCGCTGGATCTGGCGCAGGTGGAGAAGAGTCTGTTGGAAGTGCGGCAGGCGTATCCGCAACTGGAGTTATGGCTCGAACCCGGCCGTTTTCTGGTGGCGCAGGCCGGCGTGCTGCTGGCCAAAGTGACCCAGCTCAAACGCAAGAAGGACTACACGTTCGTCGGCGTCGACGTGGGGATGAACACACTGCTGCGGCCGGCGCTGTACGGCTCGTACCACGAGATCGTCAATCTCTCGGCGGCCAAAGGCGCACGCAAGATCAAGGCGAACATCGTCGGGCCGATTTGCGAGACGGGCGATGTGCTCGGGCATGATCGGCTGATCGCCGAGCCGACGGACGGGCACGTGTTTCTGGTGGCGACGGTCGGCGCGTACGGGCGGGCGATGAGCTCGCACTACAACCTGCGTCCGCCGGCGGCGGAGCATGTGTTGCCCAAGCGCGTGAACGGTTAGGACTCTTCTTTCATCCGTTTGTGCGCCTCTTCGAGGACCTTGTCCTGCAGGCTGGCGGGCAGGGAGTCGTAGCGGCGCAGTTCCATCGAGTAGTTGGCGCGGCCCGACGACAACGAGCGGATCGCCGTGGCGTAGCCGAACAATTCCATCAACGGCGTTTCGGCGGAGATTTTCTGCGAACCTTTGCGGTAACGGCGCATGTTGTGCACCTTGCCGCGGCGGCGGTTGAGGTCGCCGACGATGTCGCCGATGAAATCGTCCGGGGTGGCGATTTCCAGGGCCATGATCGGTTCGAGCAGAATCGGGTTGGCGCGCTTGAACGCCTCTTTGAAGCAGATGCTGGCGCAGGTGCGGAACGCCTGCTCGTTGCTGTCGACCACGTGGAAGCTGCCGTCGACGAGCACCACGCGCACATCGACGACCAGGTAGTCGGCGAGGATGCCCTGCTGCAACGTGTCTTCGATGCCGCGGCGCACCGCGGGAATGAACTCGGTGGGAATCACGCCGCCGGTGATGTGATCGACGAATTCGAAGCCGCCGCCCGGGTTGGGTTCGACGCGCATCACGGTGTGCGCGAACTGACCGCGGCCGCCGGACTGTTTGGCGAACTTGTAGCCGTGCTGCGTTTCGGCGGTGATCGTTTCGCGGTATTCGACTGTCGGTTGGCCGATGGTGGCGACGACGCCGAATTCGGTTTTCAAGCGATCGACGATGATTTCCAGATGCAGTTCACCCATGCCGGCGATGATCGTTTCGCTGGTGCGGTCGTTGCGGCGCACAAGGAAGGACGGATCCTCCAGCGCCAGCTTGCGCAGCGACTGGTTGAGCCTTTCCTCTTCCTTGCGCGATTCGGTGTTCACCTTGACGCTGATGACCGGCTCGGGTACGCGCATCGTTTCCAACAACAGCGGATCGTCCACCGCGCATAGCGTATGGCCGGTGTGCGTGTTTTTCAGACCGATCAACGCGACGATGTCGCCGGGACCGACTTCGTCGATCTCGATGCGGTCTTTGGCGTGGATGCGCAGGATGCGGCTGATGCGCACCTTGCGGCCGGTGGTCGCGTTGAGCACGGTGTCGCCGGCCCGCAGCTTGCCCGAGTAAGTGCGGACGAAGGTCTGCTGGCCGACGTAGGGATCGTGAATGATCTTGAAGGCCAGTCCGGCGAAGGGCTCTTCGGCCGACGGACGGCGCGCATGCATTTTCTGCGGATCGTCCAGGTCGACGCCGGTGGTTACGCCGCGGTTGAGCGGGCTGGGCAGGAAAGCGGCGACCGCGTCCAGCAGCAGCTGAATGCCTTTGTTCTGATAAGCCGAACCGCAATAGACCGGCGTGAAGACCGAGCGCACCACGCAGTCGCGCGTGACTTTAAGGAGCAGTTCTTCGGGAACCGGCTTTTCTTCGAGGTAGAGTTCGGCCAGCGCGTCGTCGGCTTCGGCCAAGGTTTCCAGCAGTTTGTCGCGCAATTGGTTCGCCCGTTCGCGCAGTTGCTCGGGGAACGCTATTTCGGTCGGATCGCCCTTGTCGAATTCGTAGGCTTTCATCGTCAGCAGGTCGATCACGCCGGAGAAGTTTTCCTCGGCGCCGATGGGCATTTGATAAGCGACCGCGCGGGCGTCGAGGCGGTCGTTCATCTGTTCGATCACATCGAAGAAATCGGCGCCGGGCCGGTCCATCTTATTAATGAAGGCGATGCGCGGTACGCGGTAGCGGTCGGCCTGGTTCCAGACCGTTTCGCTTTGGGCTTCGACGCCGCCGACGGCGCAGAAGACGGCGACGATGCCGTCGAGCACACGCAACGAGCGTTCGACTTCCATGGTGAAATCGACGTGCCCGGGGGTGTCGATGATGTTGATCGTGTGTTCCTTCCACCGGCAGGAGATGGCGGCCGAGGCGATGGTAATGCCGCGTTCCTGTTCCTGCTTCATGAAATCCATGGTGGCTTGGCCGTTGTGCACTTCGCCGATTTTTCGCGTGGTGCCGGTAAAGAACAAAATCCGTTCGGTTACGGTCGTTTTACCCGCGTCGATGTGCGCGACGATGCCGATGTTGCGCGCTTTGCTGATGCCCATGTTCGGTTCCTTATTTTCCGTTGGCGCGCGTGCGCCGTTAAAAAGGCGCTTATCTAGCGCTTTCATCAGGGGAAAGTCAAGCAAAAAGTAGGAATTTACCGTCGGGGACGGCTGGTCAAAACAGGGGAAATATGCCAGACTCGGGCAGCGTTTGGGGCGCCTTTTCCGTCCCGGCGGAACAAAACGAGGGGTAACAGCATGTCTTGGCAACGGTTGTGGTTGATGGCGGTTATTATCGGCCTGTTGGCGGGAACGGCGTCGGCCGTCGATCTGCCGACGAGTCAACGGATTTCGCTGACGAACAAGGCGATCGCCGCGGCGAACGCGAACTGGCGGGCGGGCGATTCGTTCATCGCGCAAATGCCGATGGACGATTTCGTGACCATGTTGGGCGTCGATTTGAGTTTGCCCCAGCGGCAAGCGGCGCCGTGGATGCCCGATAAGTTCGTCAAGGATGTGCCGGCTTCCTTCGACTGGCGCAACGCGGACGGCAAGAATTTCGTCACGCCGGTCAAGTACCAGGGACGTTGCGGTTCATGCGTGGCTTTCGGCTGCGTGGGGGCGATCGAATCGGGGATCATGATTCGCGACGACAACCCCGTGTTGAACATCGACCTAAGCGAGCAACACGCCTTCAACTGCAGCTACTTCGCGGGCTGCGATTTCGGTTCGAACGCGTCGACGCTGCTGAGTTCGGTGATGGACACCGGCGTGGTCGACGAAGAATGCTTCCCCTACATGAGCGGCGGCACGGGCTTCGACTACGATTGCGGTGACGCCTGCGCCGACTGGAACACGCGCGCGTTCAAGATCGCCGACTACAATTCCATCTGGGGCGGCGTCGAGATGATCAAACAAGCGATGCTGCAGTACGGGCCGATCCCTGCGGCTTTCAACGTTTACGAGGATTTCAAGTACTACATCGACGGCGTGTATGAGCACGTGTTCGGCGGCCTGCTCGGCGGACACCAGGTGCTGCTGGTCGGGTGGGAAGACGAAAATCAGTGCTGGATCGTCAAGAACTCGTGGTCCGAGAGCTTCGGCGAAGACGGCTATTTCCGTATCAAGTGGACGGCGGCGGGAATCAGCTCGGATTGCACCGTGGTGGAGGTCGGCAACGATCCCTTCCAACCCGGCGAACGTCCCGGCGGCGATTGCGTCGCGTTGACCAACCATTTGTACGGCACGTGCGGCTACGGCTACGAGGTCGAGGATCAGTCGCTGAGCGCCGAGGAATTCCTGTTGCAATGCAACCAGGGCAACGTGCCGCAGTGCGTGTTTGCGTGCCACGACCAACACGCCGCGTGCAACGAACTGGCCGGTTGCGTGGGCTTCTGCAGCGACCAATGGTGCTCGATGGCGTTCGATTATCTATACGACTCGTGCGAACTCGCGGTGGAGTTGTCGGCGGGTAATCCGCTGCCCAAGGCGGAAGCCGTCGCCCTGTGCAACGACGTCGGTTACAACTCGAACGCGATGAAGTGCATCCTCGAGTGCGTACCGCAAACTGCAACCTGCGGCCAACTGGAAACGTGCATGGGCGAATGTCCGTTGTGCGCGTTCCCGATCGTCGATTTTACCGCCGACGTGCTCAACGCCGAACAGGGGCCGGTGACGGTAACGTTCACGACGACGGTGACGATCCCCGACGATTGCGGGCCGAACGTCTGGCACTGGGATTTCGGCGACGGCGCCTCGTCCTACGACAATTCGGCCACCGTGCAGCACACGTATGACGAGGAAGGCGTTTTCTCGGTCGAGCTGCGCGTGACCAACGCGGCGGGACCGGGCATCATGTTCAAACAGGATTACATCACCGTCGGACCGGCAGCCGATGACGACACTGCCGACGACGACGCGGCGGACGACGATGCCGCCGACGACGATACGGCGGACGATGACGCGGCGGATGATGATGCGGCCGATGACGAGGCGGCGGACGACGATGCGGCGGATGACGATGCGGTCGACGACGACACTGCCGACGACGACGCGGCGGACGACGATGCCGCCGACGACGATGCGGCGGACGATGATACGAATGACGACGATGATGATGACGATGACGACGACGATGACAACGACGACGACGGTTGCGGCAAGTAGAACAGGGTAACGATCAACCAGAAAGGGCGGCCGGTCGGTCGCCCTTTTTTTTCACCACACGCCGGGCACAAGGCGATAGCGCACACGCCGGCGATAATCGGCATAGCCGTCGAGCTCCCGCGCGAGAAATTCATCCTCCCGATAGGTGCGCAAAATCATCCAGGCGATCAGCAGCAGAGTCGGTGCGAAAGCCCACCGCGAAAGCAACAACAACGGGGTGGCGAGGAAGATGACGATCAAGCCGGTGTAACCGGGGTGGCGCACCAGGCGGTAGGGACCGGTTTCGATCACGCGATGCGCGCGATCGGTTTGCAGACGCACGGTGGCCTCGAAGTGCGGATTGACGAGCATGGCGTAAACCGACCACGACTCGCCGGCGACGAGCAACAGCGCCCCGGGGAGCATCCACCGGGAGTCCATTGCGCTCCAACCGTAACGGCCGCCGTCCAGGGCGGCGACCAGCGCGACAGCGAACATCAGGATCCTCATGCCCAACAGCCACCGACGATCCCAGGCCGGCGTACCCGCGCCGATGCGCCGTCGGGCGGCGATCAACGCCGGATTTTTCGCTTTGAGCAACAGATGCGCGGCCAATTGCATGACCGACAGCAGCCCGACGTAGATCCACCCCGGCCACCAGTTCAACCGCCCGGCCGCAACGAAGAGAACGGCGAGGTAGAGCGCGAAGGCGCCAAGGCCGATCGCGAGTCGCACCGGCAATGAAGGGGACCATGGCTTGGTTTTCATCGCGATCCACGATAGCGGGCCGTGACGACGCGGGCAAGTAGCCGGCGGGAGGGTGGTGAAAAGCTTCCGATGCCTTTCGCGACACTGTGTTCAGCAACGGAGGGATCGGGGGGAGAAAAAATCGCTCCGGGAGCGATCAGGTCGCCGATTGTTCTTTTTGTCCTTTGTGCTCGCGCCAGCCGCGCAACGTGATGCGGTCGAGATAGGTGTAGAGCACCGGCAGCAAAAAGAGGGTGAAGACCATCGAGATAAACACGCCGCCGATGGTGACCACGGCCATGCTCTGGCGGAATTCGGCACCGGCGTGCTCGACGCGACCGGGCAACTCGACCGCCCGG
>DAINPV010000150.1:0-8971 GCA_036743315.1 bacterium
TCTGGCGGAATTCGGCACCGGCGCCGCCGACGGTCTGCGGCAGCATCGAGGTGACGATTGCCAGGTTCATCATCAAAATCGGCCGCAGGCGCGTCTTGGACGATTCGATCAACGCCGGAATGACCGGCATCCCCTGCCGGCGCAACTGGTCGGTGTAATCGAAGATCAGAATCGCGTTGTTCACCACGATGCCCACCAGCATGACGATGGCCATCAGGCTCATCATGTTGAGCGAAACGCCGGATAAAAACAGCGCCAGCGCCGCGCCGACCGCGCCCAGGGGCAGGGTGATCATGATGGTGATCGGGTGGACGATCGACTCCTGAATGCCGGCCAGCACCAGGAAGGTCAGGAGAATCGCCAGGAACAGCGCGCTGAAAATCGACTCGAAGGTTTCGGCCATCATCTCGCCGTAACCGCCGAACACGACCTTGGTCGAACCGAGATTCATCTTGTCGATTTCGGCCTGGATCAACTTTTGTTTGTCGCCCAACACGCCCTGGGTGATGTTGGCCAGCACCTTGACGATGCGCATTTTGTCTTTGCGGTTGATCTCCGATGCGGCGGTGGCCAGCGTCGTCTTGCCCAACTGACTGATGGGAATCGAGCCGGCCGGCGACGCGATGTACAGCGCGTCGAGCGACTGCGGATCGTGGCGTTCGTCGGCGGTGAGCATGACGCGAATGTCGAACTCCTCGCCCTGTTCGCGGTAGCGGCTGGCCTTTTCGCCCTCGTAGGAGTTGCGGATTTCCATGGCCACGTTGTAGCTGGTCAGCCCGTAACGGGAAATTTGATCGCGCTCGGGGGTGAAGGCGAACTCCGGCTTGGGTTCCTTGTAGTCGGTGCGCACGTCGGACAGGCCTTCGATGGCGATCATTTTGGTTTTGAGTTCCTCGGCGATGCGCAGGATTTCGGTCATGTCGGTGCCGCGCACGTCGACTTCCAGATCGGCGGTCGAACCGCCGTGCTCCTCGCCGATGGTGAAGGTGAATTCGGCGGAGGGAATCTGCGCGAACTCGGGCCGGATCGCATTGACGATTTCGGCGATCGAACGATCACGCTTTTCCATGTCGCCCACGTCGATAACCACCGAGCCTTCCTCGACGCCCTTGCCTGCTCCGCCGATGGTCAGGGAGATCGTTTTTATTTCGGGAACGACCTGGCGCAGGCGGTAATCCATTTCCTGCAGGACGCGGTGCGTTTCGGCCAGGCTGGAGCCGACCGGCAACTCGACACCGATCGTGACGATGCCCTGGTCGCCCTTGGGCATCAGCTCGGAACCGAGCAGGCCGAATAACGACAGACCGCCGACGAAGATGACCAGCGAAGCGACGACGAACGCCCAACGATGACGCATGCCCCAGGCGAGCATGCGGCCGTAATCGTCGCGCAGGGTGTCGAGCAGCACGTCGAAGGTCCGCCCGAACCAGTGGAATTTCGGCCCGTGACTTGCGTCGCGTTTGCGCATGATGACCGCGGCCATCATCGGAATCAGCGTGAAGCTCATCAGCAGCGAGAAGAGCGTGGCGAAGACGATCGTCAGACCGAATTGCTTGAAGAAGATGCCGACGATGCCTTCCATGAAGGCAATCGGGGTGAAGACGACCACGTTGGTCAGCGTCGAGGCGATGACGGCGATGGTGACTTCCGAGGTGCCTTTGATCGCCGCTTCGGGGGGATTCTCTCCCAATTCCAGGTGGCGCGTGATGCTTTCGAGCACGACGATCGCGTTGGTGACCAGCGTGCCGATGGCGATGCCCAGTGCGGTCAACGAAATGACGTTCAGGGTGAAGCCGGCGTAGTCGAGCAAGAGGAAGGTCGCGACCAGCGAAGCCGGCATGGTGACCGCGGCGATCAACGTCGAACGCGTGTTGTGCAGGAAGACGAACAACAACAACGAGGTGAGAATGATGCCCAGGATGATGTTGTCGATCGTGCTCGAAGCGGCGTCGCGAATGTACTTGCCGCGGTCGTTGGCCACGTGGACGGAAAAGCCGGAGGGCAGTTCCTTGGCCAGTTGTTCGGCCAGTGTGTGCACGCCGTCGACCGTGTCGACCGTGTTGGCGCCGGTTTTCTTGATCACGCCCATGGTGACGGCCGAACGGATGGGCGCCAGACCCTTTTCACCGCGCGCGGCGTAGAAGGCGTCGGTGCGCGGTTCGGCGAAGGCGTCCTTGACGTCGGCGATGTCGCCCAATTCGATGACCTGGCCGGAGGACAGCGGCAATTTGATTTTGGCGATATCGCGATAGTCCTTGAGCTCGCCGAGCAAACGGATCGAATATTCGCTGCTGTCCTTGATGATGCGCCCGCCGGGAATGTTGAGGTTCTCGGCGGCGATCAACGCGGAAACCGTCTGGAGCGACAGGCCGTATGCTTGCGCCAGATCGCGATGCACGAGCACGTGGATTTCGCGCTCGCGGCCGCCGGTCAATTCGACGCTGCCGACGCCGGGGACCTGAGCCAGACGATCGCGGATGATGGTGTCGGCGACGAAATAGGTTTCGGTCAGCGTACGATCGCTGGTCACCGAGAGCTGAATAATGGGCATCGAGTTGATGTTGAACTTTTCGATGCTCGGCTTTTCCACATCGTCGGGCAGGTCGTAGAGAATGGCGTCGACCTTGTCCTTGACCTCGATCGCTTTGAGGTCGACGTCGACGCCCAATTCGAACTGTACGACGATGATCGAAGCGCTCTCCATGGTGATCGAGGTGATGTTGTCCAGATCGGCCAGGGTGCTGACTTCATCCTCGATGCGCTTGGTGACCTGCGTCTCCACTTCCTCCGGACCGGCGCCGGGGTAGATGGTCTGCACCAGCACGATCGGGAAGTCGATGTCGGGGATCAGTTCCAGCGACAAGCGTTGGTATGACTGCCAACCCAGCACGATGAAAATGATTATGAACACAGCGGTCAAAACGGGACGTTTGACGGCCAGTCGCGCGAGTATCATCGATCGTTCTCCCTCTTATTCCGTGCCGGCGGCCGGTTCTTGGTGAAGGCGGACCTTGGTGGGCTTGGTGCGGTCGAGCGCCACGGCGCCGTTGACCACGACACGGTCGTCGAGCTGCAGCCCTTCGTTCACCTGGGCGAAATCGGCGTTGCGGATGCCGACCGTGACGGGCACGAAATTCGCCTGATCGTCGGCAACGCGGAACACGAAAGTCCGGTCGTCGGAGGTGACGATCGCCTTGGCGGGCACGGCCAGACTTTGCGCGACCGTGGCCACGGCGACTTCCGCTTTTTGCAGCGTACCGCTGAGCAGCAGACCGTCGTTGTTGTCGAAACCGATTTCCACTTGGAACAGACGCGAAGCGGGATCGGCTGACAAGCCGATTTTGATGACCTGGCCGACGACCGCTTGCGCTTCGCCGGTAGGGCCGGTTACCGCGATTGTCGCCCGATCGCCGAGCGACAAGGCGGTCGCCTGTTTTTGGCTGACCTGCGCGACGAGTTTGAGTTGGTTGGTCGTCGCCACGGTGACGATCGCCTGACCGGGATCGGCCATGTCGCCGCGCTTCATGACGATGCGCGTGGCCGTGCCGGCGATGGGGCTGCGCAACTGGACGGAAGCCTGCAGGTTGGTCAGGCCGGCTTGCGCGCGGGCGAGGCCGGACCGGGCCATGTCCCAATCGGCGTCGCTGATCGCACCGGCCTGGTGCAGCGGTTCGAGCCGGTTGACATTGCGCTGGGCGTCTTCGAAGGCGATGCGCGCCGCTTCGTAGCTCGCGTAGGTCGAAGCAGAGGAAAGCGGATCAAGCGTGACCAGCAACTGGTTTTTGTGCACGCGCGCGCCCTGTTGCACGTGCAGATTCTGGACGCGCATGGGAATGTTGGCACTGACGTCGACCTCGCCGAGACCTTCGAGTACGCCGCTGATCGAGATGGTTCGTGTAACATCGCGCAATTCGACCACGGCCACATCGACCGGAATGCCGTATTCCTCGTGCAACTGTTCGATCGAGGGCGGCGCGGCATCGCTGTCGCCGGCGACGACACGATAGACGAAAACACCGACGACGATCGCGGCCACCATCAGGCCGACAAGAATTTTCGTTTTGCGAGTGACTTCTTTCATTCTGTTCCTCACTGGTTGAGTGCCGAGGTTATCTGCCCAACGCCCGCAGCAATTGCGCGCGGGCCAATGCATATCCGTAAACGGAGGCGGCCAATTCGGTTTTGGTCGAGGTGACGTTCAACTGGGCGTCGTTGAGCTCCAGTTGCGTGGCCAGGCCCGACTGGTAACGGATTTCCGCCAACTGGTAAGTGCGTTCGGCCAACTGCACTGTCTGGCGATGGGCGGCCACTTCTTCGCGTTTGGTGTTCAAGTTGTTGAAGCAGGCGTTCACTTCCAGTTCGATGCCACGTTGCGCCTGCTGCCGGGTCAGTTCGTCGGCGCGTTGCTGGGCGCGCGTCTGCCGACGCTTTTGGTAATTTTGCAGGCCGTCGAACAGCGGCCAGTTCACGCCGATGCCGATGGTGGTGAACTGCTTGAATTCGTCGTCTTCTTCCCGCGGCCAGAAATCATCGTTGAGCTGCGTGGTCAGATCCACTTCGCCGAACGCGCCGACGGTCGGCAGCATGTTGGATAAATACAGGTTCGCTTCGGACTTGCGGGCGTCGATCTGCGCGGAAAGGAGATTCAGTTCGTCGCGGTTGCTCAGCGCCTCGTCGATCGCCTGTTGCCGTTCGAGAGTCAGCGGTTCGAGGTGCAACGCGTCGGTCAACTCGACGGTCGCCTCCTGCGGCAAACCGATTTGCATTTTCAGCGCGCGCAAGGCGTTTTCGTAATTGTTTTCGGCGGAGATCAACGGTGACCGCCGCTTGGCCACTTCGGTTTCGACGAACATCAAATCGTAATCGCTGACCAGACCGCGATCGCGTTTGGACTTGATGTCGTCGCGCCGCTTGATCGTCTGGTCGAGCGCCTGGCGATAAATCGTCAGCGTTTCCCTGGTCAGCAGCGCGGCGAGGTACGCTTCTTCCGTTTTTTGCCGGACGTCCTTTTCCTGTTTGCCGCGATCGATGTCGGCCATTTGCCGGTAGGCCTTGGCCAGGCACAACGCGTTGTAGATGCGCCCGGAGGTGAACAACGGCTGTTCGAGGCGCGCGCCGAACACCCACTCGTTGTCGTAGACCAGGTCCTGCTCGATCGTGCCGATCGGCGGATATTCGTGCGCCATGAACAACGGGGTGAGGGGCAGGTACATTTCGTTGTCCATGGTGGGCTTGGTCAGATTGCGCGTGAATTGGCCGTAGGCGTTGAGCGAGGGCATCATTGCGCCATATGCCTGCCAGACGCCGGCGTCGGCCGCGTCATAGCCCGCGTCGGCGATGCCGATGGCTTCGTTGTTGTGCAAGGCCAGGGCGATCGCTTCGGTCAGGCTCAACGAGCGGAGGTCGTCCTGAGCCGAAGCGTTGGCCGCCAGGACCGCGAGCAGGAGAAGCGAGAAAAGGAAGCAGCGAACCCGTATCATGCATGAGCTCCTTTGGCTGATTTTTCCTTTTTCAACATTCGCTGGATACGCATTTTGACGGCGTCGAGGGTCAACGATTTTTCCTTGCCCCGGTAAAACCAACGAAAGGTTTCTTCGCCGGAGGGATGCCGCTCCAGAATCAACACCGGTAAGTTATATATAAGATAACCTAAATGAATGAGATCGTTGATCGAAGTCGGCGCCGTGATGGAATCGTCGATGATCACCAGGTCGATCTTGTCGCGAAGCTGACGAATTTTGGCGAACGTCTGCTCGCCGTCATCGGCCAGAGCGACGACATGCAAGCCTCGATCGTGCAGTACCAGCATGGTCTTGCATCGCTCAAAAATTTTGCCCATCGCCAGCAGGATGTTCACCGTCTCTCCTGATTGTTGGAAATCAATGTTTAAGAGCCGATTCCGCATGACCGGGAAGCAAGATCGGCTCCGGCACGGTCAGTTCGCGCAACGATTCGAAAAAGGCGGTCAGGAAAAAAAGCAAAAACAAATTGACGGATATCAACTTGAGACTTTCTTCGACGATCATGTGCCACGCGCCGCCGCCCAGGGCGTCGCTGAATGTCGTGCCCAGATAAAACGCCGCCGCCGAACAAATCAACGCGAAACGACGCGACGTGCGGCGGATCTCGTGATGGTAACGAAGGCAAAGATAAAGCGCGCCGACGCCGTAGGCGGCGATGACCAACCAGTCCAACAAGAAATGCTTGCCCGCCGGATGCAGACCGAAGGCGGCGAGCAAACCGTCGTCGATGCCTTCGTGGATCATGAACCATTCGTCGGCCATCAACCACAAGAAGCTGAGACTGCACAGCAGCCAGAACCATTGGTTTCTATGATCGCCGCGCCGGTGATGCATGTTGAAAACGAGGAACGAGACGAGGGAAGCCATCCCCAATTGGAGGGCGGAAAGGAAAGTAATGATCTCTCTTTCCCGGAAATAGAAGGATACGGGATCTTGGCGCAAGCCCGCGAGGATCGCTCCGAGAATGGCCAGGCAGTTGAGAGCCATTGGAACGGCCAAGAAGCGATTGTACTCTTTGGGCAGCTTCGTTTCAGCCATGGGTCCGCACCTCCCTCGTCTCGTGTGGGGACTGTTTAGAAGATGCCGGTCAAGCCAAGCTGGAAGCCGAAGCGGCTGGAGGTCAGGTCGTAATCCAACTCGTCGCCCGACGTGTCGTCGGTGCCGCTGTAGGCGATGTACTGATAGTACAGGCTGGGCGTCAGCGCGAACTTGTCGCTGAAGAAGAACACCGCGCCCAGTGACGGCCGGACCGCGAAGCCGCCGGCGGAGTCGGAGGTCTCGTCGCCTTCATCCGGCGAGTAATTGACCGAACGACCGGCGTAACCGGCTTCGACGTTGATGAACGGATGAATCGGGACCGGAGTCGCGTAGTAATAGCCGGTCTGGATGCCGAACATGTAGTCGCTGGCGGAAACCGCGTTGTCGTCCTCGTCGGTGGATTTGTCGTAGGCATAGCGGAAGGCCGGGCCGATCTCCCATCCCTTGAGGATGTAGTAGCCGCCGTTGAGGCCGAAGCCCAGTTCGACCATGTCGGTGTCCACGGCGTCTTCGTCTTCCAGTTCGTAGGAATCGGTGCCCATGCCGATGTCGAAACCGGTGTTGAAGTTGATCATCCATTTGCCGGCCGCGAAGGGGTTATCTTTGGCCGTCACGCCCCAGGCAAACGCCGAGCTACTGAAAACCAGGGTGAACATCAATGCGAACGTCAGCAAGGTTACCTTTTTCATTAGATCCTCCTGTAAATTGCGCCGCGTGGCTCAAATCCCGTCAGGTGGTCAGAATGCCGATCAACATCAGGGTGGAACCGACCAAAAACACGGCGACACTAAATTCTTCACGTTTTTCGAGATGAACACGGTCAAGCAGTTTTTGGGGAAATGGAAAACCGCCGGTGAACATGCCGATGGCGCCCGAACAGAAAACGACCAGACCAATAGCCAACAGGCACCAAGACATCACTTCAACTCCTCCCAGACGGAGCGGTGGATGATGCCGTAGCTGGCTAGAATCTGGGCCAGTTGGCGGCTGATCGCGCTGCCGTCGGCGGGACATTCATCGGAACTCCACTCCAGGAAGATGGCGAAATCGGTTTCCACCGTATGGTGTTTCATGATGCGAATCGCCTGGAGAAATCGCTCCTGGAACTTGGTTTTCACCAACTCGGTCAACAAAGCTTTTTGTAGAAAGATGATGTTCATATTCATGACGCGGACTCTGATCTCTTCTACCCAGGGCATTGTTGTTTTCCTTCCATAATTGTCGTGCGTCTGTTTTGCTACAACTATGCCAAGTGTAAATAGTCATATTAAACAACTAGTTATATTACAACGATACGCGACGGTATGTGATATTTCGCAAAAAGTAGTTGCGAAATAAAACAATAAGGCGTAATAGTGCGAAATATCGCAACAGCGGCGGGAGGGTGCCATGGCGGTCGACGAAAAAAATTTTTACCGGGAAGCGACGCGGCAGATCCTGAGTACATTGGGCATCGAAAAGGCGATGCAACGCTGTCTGATCTTCCTGCGCAACTACATGCCCGCCGATCAGTTGTTGCTCTTTTTGTACGATCCGTCGTTGAACATCGTGCGCAAGTTGGCCGTGGGTGATCCCAGTTATCAAAAGCCGTTTTTCGACGTAATGCCGCTGCCGGACGTCCTGCGCGACGAACTTCAGGAAACGCTGATTCGCGGCGAACCGGTACTGTATATCGCCAACAACGAGGAGGGGGAACTCAAGCGTTGGGGTGAGGAAGTATTCAAAGAAATGAAAAAGCTCGTCGAAAAGCATGTGCACAATCGAGACATGATGAGCAATATGACTCTCTCGCTGGCGGTGGAAGGCAAGACGGTCGCCCACTTGGTGCTGGCGGCCGAGGGGCTCAATCGTTTTACCGAGGAGCACGGCCGACTTTTCTTTTTGCTCAACGATCCGTTTGCGATCGCCGTTTCCAACAGCCTGGCGCACCAGGAGGTGCTCAAGCTGAAGTCGATGCTCGAGGACGACAAGCGGTTCTTGCAGGAGGAGTTGCACCGCATCACCGGCGACCGGATCATCGGCGAGGAGTTCGGTCTCAACAATGTGATCGAGATGGCGCAACAGGTGGCCGGTAAAAACAGCCCGGTGCTGCTGTACGGCGAAACCGGCGTGGGCAAGGACATGATTGCCAACTTCATTCACTTTTCCTCGCCGCGCAAAGACAGGCCCTTCATTAAAGTGAACTGCGGCGCGATCCCCGACACGCTGATCGACAGCGAGCTGTTCGGCCACGAGAAGGGCGCGTTCACCGGCGCGGTCGGCCGCAAGCGCGGGCGCTTCGACCGGGCCAACGGCGGCACGATCTTCCTCGACGAAATCGGCGAGCTGCCGTTGCCGGCGCAAGTGCGCTTGCTGCGCGTGTTGCAGAACAAGGAATTCGAGCGTGTCGGCGGCACCGAGATCATCCGCGC
>DAINPV010000151.1:0-8959 GCA_036743315.1 bacterium
CGACGACACCGGCGACGACGACACCGGCGACGACGACACCTTCGACCCGGACAATCCGACCGACAAATACGGCGTGTTCGTGGCGAAGTCCGGCAGCAACAGCAATCCCGGCACGATGGCCGCACCGAAGCGCACCGTGCAGGCCGGCATCGAGCTGGCCGCACAAACCGACAAGGTCGTGTTCATTGCCGAAGGCGAGTACACCGAAAGAGTGAATGCGACGGCGTCGCTTTACGGCGGCTATCAGCCCGGAACCTGGCAGCGCAACGTGATCCTCTACCCCACGGTCCTGATGCACGATTGGAAAACTCCATTGACGATCCTCGCGGAAGACGACCGGCTGATCGTCATCGACGGTCTGGCGGTAACCGGCGGCGAGGCGGGCAATGATTCATATGGAGTGCAGATCGTCAACGCCCATGCGCTGCTGAACCGGAACGTGATTGAAAGCGCCACGATCAGCGGTACATCCACCGGTGAAACGATCGGCGTTTCGATCGTCGACTCGGAAGTCGAGCTGCGCGGTAATTTGTTCATCTCCGGCGGCATTCAATGCCCAGGCTATTGCGTGTCCGATCTCGCATCCTCTTACGCCGTGCATTCCTTGGACAGCGATCTGACTATGGTGCACAACCGCGCGATCTCCAGCCCGCATAGCCTGGAAGCGTTCGGCGCCGTCGGCTTCGGACTCTTTGTGGATGGCGGTTATCTTAAGCTTGCATACAATCAATTTTATTCCACCACCAATCCGCTGGCGAA
This sequence comes from bacterium, assembly GCA_036743315.1. GTDB lineage: Bacteria > Lernaellota > Lernaellaia > Lernaellales > Lernaellaceae > CALBTQ01. The sequence continues at coordinate 760 of DAINPV010000151.1, forward strand.
CATGTCGATGACCATCGGCGCCAGCATCGCCAATTGCACGGAAGCGGTGTTGATCGGCAATCGGTTCCACGCTTTCCGCTCGTTGAGTTCATGTGCGCTATCTCTGTTTCGCAAGAGCGACGGACCGGAAATGAAGGTCATCGCAATCAACAATCTGTTCCACGGCGGCGGGATGACCGAGTACAATGGGTTGATCGATCTGTCAGGCATGTTGGAACTGATCATGGTCAACAACATCATCGAATTGCACAGCTTCGGCAGCGATTCGATGGGCATCTACGCATATTCATCGCCGGCGCCGGCGACGATTACTTTGCACAACAACGATTTTTATATCCCGACAGGCGCCGTGCTGCTGCATGCCGGCGGACAAGATTATTATACGTTGGAACAAGTACAAGCCTGCACGTGGGCCGGGTGCGCCGAAGCGAGCGACAACCTGACAGGCGATCCGCTGCTGTACGGCGTTCACAATCCGCATCTAACGGCAAGCAGCCCGTGCATCGACGCGGGCGTCGACCCTTCGCCCTGGTACGACGGTCCGGAAATCGACATCGACTTCGAAGGCGACGCCCGCCCCTACGGCGACGGCTGGGACATCGGCATGGACGAGTACGTCCCTCGATAACGGAGGATTGATGAAGCGGAGCCTGACAATCGGGATAACGGTTCTGGCGCTTTGTGCAGCATTTCTTTACCCGGGCTGCACCTGCGATGACGACGATGACGATAACGATACCGGCGACGACGACGATAACGACGACAACGACGATGATGACACGCTCGACGACGATGATGACGACGACGATCTGACGGACGATGACGACGATTTGTTCGACCCGAACAGCCCGTCCGACGATTACGGCGTGTTTGCGGCCACTTACGGCGACGACGGCAATCCGGGCACGATGGCGGCACCGTTGCGCACCGTGCAGGCGGCGGTCGACCTGGCCGCGAAAACCGGCAAGGTCGCGTTCGTCGCCATGGGCGAATACGTCGAAAACGTGAACGCAACGGCTTCCCTGTACGGCGGATACCGGAATTACACATGGGATCGCGATCCGGCGTTGTATCCGACCCGGTTGGCGTCGCCCGGCGCAATCGCCTTGTCCATCGAAAATCAAAACGCGGAGGCATCGCTGATCGTCGAAGGATTGCAGATCGAAGGCGGCAAAACGGGCGAAGATTCCTGCGGTTTGCGCGTTCGCCGCTCCCGCGCGATCGTGCGGCGATGCACCATGCGCAGCGCGTCGGTCAGCGGCGAGTACATCGCCCAGACGATCGGCGTGGCCGTCGACCAATACTCGGTCGTGGAACTGCGTGACAATCTGATCGTCGCCGGGGCGATCGAGTGTGCGGGGTACTGCCTGGCCAGCCGCGCTCAGTCCATCGCCGTTTACTCGGAAAAGAGCGACCTGACCATGGTCGGCAACCGGGCGATCAGCCGGCCCGCGAGCCAACAGGCCTACGCCGCCACCGGCATCGGCCTGAGCGTGTATCGCGGTCGAATCCATCTGTCCTACAACGAATTTTACGCCACGGCCGACCCGACCTCGTCGTTATCCGGCGTAACGGCGGTCACGGTCGAGGATTGCCCGAACGCGCTGTTGGTCGGCAATCGCCTGCACGCCTTTGCGTCGTTGGGCTCACAGGCGCTGCGCGTGAGCAACAAACTCATCCGAGCAGCGAGTTCCGTCACGGCGATCAACAACCTATTGCATGCCAGCGGCACGATCGACACCGGCGGCGTGGCGGCAGTGTTCGGAGCGATGGATCTGCGATTGATCGACAACATCTTCGAACTGCCCGCCATGAGCGACGCGACGGCCGGCTTGTACATCGCCGCCGAACTCGCGACGCCGAGCGTCACGGTACGCAACAACAATTTCGACACGAAGACGAGCGCGCTGATTTTCATCGGCGCAACGGCCGTCGCCGACGTCGACGAACTGGACGCTTGCACATGGACCGGCTGCGCGGATGCGGGCGACAATCTGGCGACCGCAGCCGGCCTGACCGGCCTATACGACGCGCATTTAACCGACGGCAGCCCGTGCATCGACGCGGGGATCGACCCCACTCCCTGGTACGACGGACCGGAAATTTTTTACGATTTCGAAGGCGACGCGCGCCCCGCCGGCGACGGCTGGGATATCGGGATGGACGAGTACGTCGCCACGCGCCAGCCTTGACCTGCGCGGCCCGCAATGCCATGGTTAGCTCCGGAATCCAACAACGGGACAGGTGCATGCGCATCATTTTATACACCGGCAAAGGCGGTGTGGGCAAAACGACGGTCAGCGCGGCAACGGCGGTCGCCTGCGCCAAAAAAGGCTTGAAAACCATCGTGTTGTCCACCGACGCCGCCCACAGTCTTTCCGACTTGTTCGAAAAGCCCATCGGCCCCGAGCCGGTGCGCATCGCCACCAATCTGTACGCCTGCGAGGTCGACGTGCGCCACGAGCTGGCGCTGAATTGGGGTACGATCCAGACGTACATCAAGCATTTTCTGTCCAGCCGCGGCTACGGCGAGGCGATCGCCGACGAGCTGTCGGTCCTGCCGGGAATGGAGGACCTTTTCTCGCTGCTGCGGCTGCTGGAGCTTAACGAATCGGGCAAGTACGACCTGGCGATTCTGGACTGCGCACCGACGGGGGCCACGCTGCAACTGCTGGGCTTCACCGACGTCGTGGACTGGTACATGAACCGCTTTTTCGACATCGAGCGCAAGCTGGTCAAGGCGGTACGGCCGATGGCCGAGCGCATCATCAAGGCGCCGCTGCCGGGCGACGAGGTGTTCGGGCAGGTCGAGGACCTGTACAAGCGCATGATGTCGATCAAGGATCTGCTGACCGATCCGGACCGCACCAGCGTGCGGTTGGTGACCAACGCGGAAAAGATGGTGCTGGCCGAGAGCCGGCGGGCCTACACCTGCCTGAGCCTGTACGGGTATCCGGTTGACGCGGTGGTGGTCAACCGGCTGCTGCCCAACGAAGTCGGCGCCTATCTGGCGCAATGGCTGGACATCCAGGCGCAGCACCTGGAGGAGATCCGGACCGCGTTCAAGCCGCTGCCGCTGTTGCGCTGCCGGTTGTTTCCCAAGGAGATGACCGGCCTGCGCGCGGTGGGCTTAGTGGCCGAGGAATTGTTCGACGGCAGCGAACCGGCGGCGGTGCTGCACCACGGGCGCCCCTTCGAGTTGGAGGGTACGAACGGCACGTTCGAAATGCGGCTGCATCTGCCGGGCATCGCCAAAAACGAGGTCGAACTGCTGGTTAAGGAAGGCGAGCTGATCGTCACCGCCGGCGGTTACGTGCGCCATCTGCTGCTGCCGCGACAACTGGCGGACCACCAGGTGACCAAGGCCAAGCTCGACCGCGAAACGTTTCGCATTCTCTTCACCAAGGAAACGGCGTGAACGACAACGACGAACGCACGCAGATTCACCTGCACGAAGTGCTCAATCGGCTGGAAAACGCCAAGGGTCATTTTTTGGTCGGCCAGCGCGAGATTCTGGTCGCATTACGCGAGGTGATCAAACTGCTGGCCGATCTGTCCGGCGAAGCGCCCGAGTTGATCGGCGGGTTGCCGGTGTACTTTTTCGAAGGCGCGGCGGCGGGCATCGACTACGCCATTTCGCACCTGCCCGGTCCGCCGCCGGACGAGATCGTCAAAGCGCGCAAAGAGGCGCTGGACCAGTTGATCGAGTTGCTGGACAAGGAGGCCGAGCGCACCGGGCGTTTCGCCAGCGGCGAGCGCGACGTGCTCAAGGTCGAAGCGCTCATGGCGCTGAAAAAATTCCTGCGGCACGAGCGCGATCACGATCCACACGCCCCCAAACCGCGCATCACCAAAGTGGAAATCGAATAAGGGCGAACCGAATCGCGTTTGCGCGTGTCCTAACTTCATCGGCCCACGGCGGTCGTTTCACTTTTCAAGGGGAGGTTCCATGCGCCCGATGCGTCTTATGGCGGTCCTGGTCTTCTTGTTCGCGCTGGCGGGCTGTCTGGACAGCGAAACTCGCGTCCGGCTGCTGCCCGACGGCAGCGGCACCTATTATGAAGCGGTGGAGATACCCCAGGACCTGATCGACCTGGTGATGGATCAGCGCGGCATCGCCGACATCAAGGACCTGATGGCCCTGGCGTTGATCAAGGCCGAGGATGAACTGCAAGGCGCGCCGGGCGTGCGCATCGTCCACGCCGAAGCGTTTTGCGCCGAGCGCGTGTGCCGCATGGGGCTGACCTTTTCTTTCACGTCCACGGAGGCCTGGAACGCGTTCGCCGGCAAGTCGAAATATCCGCAATTGACGCTGACCGCGGCGTCGCCGACGGGCAAGACCGACACCGAACCGGCGGTGCGTTGGACCGTGACGGTCGACACGGCCGGCCGGCAACTGCCCGGCATGGAAGGCGGCGAAGGCGCACCGCCGATGATGGGCAACCAGGAAAACCAGGGCCAGGTGAAGATCGTCATCGAAGGGCCGCGCGAAGCCGAACGCGAGAACTACGGCGAGCCGGCGGAAGGTGCGACGGTCAAGCGGACGGCCGATGGCGCGGTGGAGTACGTCGGGAAAATGGACTTGATGTCGAACCCGGTCAAGCTGATCGGACGCTTCGCCGGCTTGCCGTACGCGGAAGCCGAACTGGCCAAACAGCGCAAGACGCTCGCTCCGGAACCGACGCCGGAATACAAAAAAATCCTGGCCGTCGTCGAGCGGTTCAAAGAAAGCGAACACATCAAAGCCGCGGCGCAAGCGGCGATCGTCGACAGCGCCTTTGTTCTGCAACTGACCGTGAACGAAGACGAGACGATCGGCCTGAAACAGGAACGCTCGTTTCGCGGGGCGTCGGGCGAACTGATGGCCGAACGCGAGGCGCTGCTGCATTATCTGCTGCCGGAGGTTAATGCCGATTATCGCTGCGCCGTTTCGCGCACGACCGCTCCCGGCGAAGAGACGACCACGACTTTCGTTCGCGAACGGCGACAGCCGCTGCCGGCCGGCGCGTTCGGCGAACTCGTCGGCGTGCGACGCGACAACGACGAATGGGTGTACAGCTTCGCCGTCGGGCCGCTGTTGGCCTTCGGCGCGATCGAGGAGGCACCCGCCCGGCCGTTGGGCGCGTTGATCGTCGCCATGCCGCGCGCGGTTACGGGCACCAACGGCGAAAAGGTGAGCGACCGCATGGTGCGGATGCAATTCACCGCCGACCACCTGACCGGTCCTTCGATGTTGATCGTCCGCATCCCGGCGGCCAAGTAGGAGATTCACGCGATGAAAAAAATCCCGACCCTATCCGCGCTGCTGACGCTGATCCTCCTGCTGACCGGCTGCTATGAAGTCGATTTGCGCGTGCGCGTGTTCGAAACCGGCGAGGGCTTGCTGACGCACGCGGTCAAGCTGCCGACCGTCGCCTACAACATGCGTCTTTCGTCGATGCAGACCGACACGGCCACGCTGACCAGGGAATTGCAGGAATCCACCGCCGCCGACGTCGCGGCGATCGAGGGACTGACCTTGGCCGGCGTGGCGGTGATCGCCGAGAGCAACAAAACGGTCATCGAACGGCAATTGCTGTTCGCCGACGGTCAGGCCCTGAGCGCTTATCTGACGCTGCTGGGCCTGGAGGCGAAGCTGCTGCAACACAAGACGCTGTTTTGCCGGCGTACGAAGGGCTTCGATTTCACGCTGCACGCCGAACGAATCGACCTGGAGAAGATCGTGCGCATCGGCCGTTACTATGAAGCCAGCCCGAGCGGCATGGGCGAAAATCAGCAGGCGCTCAAGGCCAGTTCGTTGACCGTCGCGGTGAACCTGCCGGGCGCGTTGGCGACGATCGAGCCCGACACGCGCCGCGACGAAGGCACCTACGCGTGGAGCGTCACCGGCGAACAATACGAACAGCCGCTCGACGTGCGCCTGGCGGTGCAGACGGCCAAAGCCGCGCCGCTGGCGATGCTGGATCAGCCGCCGACCAAGATCTTCGCCGCGAGCGCAACCGGCGACGAGGCAGCGGCGGATTTTGCCGCGTTCGCACGGCGGCTGGGCGGCCGATTCATGCCGGTGCTGCACGCCCGGCTGGACAAAAAGGGCCGCGTCGATTTGTCGCTGCTGTGGCTGACCGACGAGATCGGTGCGGGCTACGGGGCCTATCATCGTCGCGTCGACGAAATGCTGCTGCCCGAGATCGCCGCCAACTATTTTACCTGGATGGAGGTCGTCGCGGTGGACGGACAAAACCGGCTGGCCGCAGGGTATCGTTCGCGCCGGCCGTTCGAGGTCGAGCAACTCCAGGGTATGTTCAGCATCGCCAAAGACGGAAGTTCGGCGACGTTCTTCACCCCCCGGGTGGATACGGCGCAGGCCGACGGCGAACGCCCGGCGATGGCGGTTAAAGTGACCTTCGCCGACGGACGCCAGGCGCAATACGTCGTGCGCGCGAAGGAGCTGACGGCGAATACGCCGATCCTGCTGCGCCCCTGAAAGATTAATACGCTCTTTCCGCCGCCGGTCCGTCTGTGTTATTTTGTTATTGTTAAATAATTCTTCATGGGAGAATCGTTCATGAACCGGCGAGTTATATGGATCGTCTGCTTAACGCTGACCATCGCGCTATCGGCATCGTGTCAAACCATGCGCCCGCCCACGCCGGCGCTGGTGTTCGATCCGGATGGCCTGGACGCCGCGGACAAGCCCCGACCGGAAGTCGGTTCGATCGTCGCGGAGGCGCACTTCGGCTACTGGCGCGCCAAGCAACGCCAGAACCAGTTCGTGGAAACCAACCACATTCCCTTCTGCGCCAACCGCGCTTTCGGCTGGAGCATCAAACTCAAACATCCGGTCGCGGCCGACGCCGTGGTGATCGAGCGATTCGCCCTGCCCGCCCCGCCGGCCACGTGGGGTTCCGCGGAAGGATCGGATCGGCTCAGCAACGACCGGCGCACCGTCACGACGGAGCACCGCGCCACCGGCGACGGACGCTGGATCGGCTTCGTGGTCTGGCGGCTGGCCCCCGGCGATGCGACCGGCCCGCACGTGACGGAAGTGACGATCAACGGCGAACTGGCGGCACGGTTCGTGTTCTGGGTCGAGCCCAACGACGAATGTCCCGCCGAATTGGACGACCAACCGAAAAAGAAAAAACGTCCGGGCAAACTGGCCGCCGCCGAAAGCGAACTCACGGCGCTCGCCGCTTTGTAATCGGACATCGGAACGCGCCCGCGCGAGAGAAACAAGGGAGGACTCATGCGTATCGTTCGCGTCATGCTGGCCGTCGCCGTCACTTTCGCGCTGACCGGCTGCCTCACCCTGGAAGTGCACGTCAACCTGCTGCCGGACGGTTCGGGGACCTACGGTTTTTCGCTCAACCTCGAATCGGACGAGTTGGCGGCGCTCCTGACCCAGCGGGGACAGGAGGATATCAACGAGTTGTTCGTGCAATACATGGAGGAGAATTCCTCCACCGGCGAGCTGAACGAATTGGTGGACAACCTCCCGCCGGGCATCGAATTGATCGACTTCGGCTTCTATCTCACCGACGAGGGGCTGCGGGTCAACGTTTTCTACTCCTTCGACTCGCTGGCGACCTGGAACGCCTACGCCGGCGAGCAGGGATACATTCAACTGTCGCTGACCGAATCGGCGCCGGCGGCCAACGGCGAGATAACCTGGTCGGTCAACATGAAGACCGAGTTTCCCGAACTATTGGCGAAGTTGGAGGACGATCCGGAGGTCGCGCGGCAGTTGGAAGAAAACAGCGAGGATCTTAACCTGCGGTTGGTTATGCGCGGACCGCGCCCGTCAGCGGCAACGAATTTCGCTGACGAGCGCGAAAAGGCGACGCTGAGCCGGTTGGACGACGGCGCCGTTGTGTTCACCGCTCCGCTGACGCTGCTGGCCAAAGGCAACTTCACCGCGCGTTTCGTCGGCGCGCCGCTGAGCGCCGAGGAGATAGCGGCCAAGCGCGAGGAGATGACACCCGATCCGTCGCCGCAATTTGCGAAATTCCTGACAATAATGAAACAATTTCGCGAAAAACAAGAACTGAAAAAAGCCGTGGCGCGGGCGATCGCCGATGCGCCGTTCGAGCTGCGCATCGACCTGGTCGATACGGAAAAGATGATGCTTACCGCGGTGCGGACCTACTACGGCGATTCGGCGCAGTACCTCGCCGAGCGCGATCTGTTGTTGCTGCACCTG
>DAINPV010000152.1:0-8943 GCA_036743315.1 bacterium
CCCGACGCTGCAACATCTGCTGTACGAACTGGATTATTGGATTCACCCCAAGCGCACGTCGCTATGGCGGGTGGACTCGCAGACGCTTACCGTCGAATTCGTGCTCGATCTGCCGTCGCGCGGCGACACGTGTTTCCCGGGTTTGATCGAGGCGGACGGCGACCGCTTCATCGTGTACAACTACACCTCGCCGCTGGACGGCCCCGACACGATCTGGGTGCTCGGCCAACTCGGTCCGACGCAAATTCTGCGACAGGAGATCGTGTTTTCGGCCGAATGAGCACTACGCCTTTTGCCGTTCGGCCCGCACGTTGTACTATAATCGCGGCATCGATCAACGAGAGGTAAGTCCGTGCGCATCGCCCTGATCGCCCCGGCCTGGGGCCGGCTTTACGGCAGCTTCCGCGCCCTGTCGCGGGAGATCAACACTACGGCGCCGCTGGGGCTGGCCTACCTCGCCGGCGCGCTGGCGGCCGCCGGATACCGACCGAAAATCTACGACGTCGAAGTCTCCCATCGCGACGAACCGACGCTGCTGGCGGCGGTGGCCGAGTTTGCGCCCGCGGCGATCGGCGTAAGCGCGACCTCGCCGGTGATCGTCGAGGCGACGCGTCTGGCGCGGACGATCGGAAGACGGATGAGCAAGCCGCTGATTCTCGGCGGACCGCACATCAGCGCGGTGGGCGCGGACGCCTTGCGCGACGATTCGCCGTTCGCCTACGGACTGCTGGGCGACGCGGAACAGACGTTCCCCGCGTTGCTGCAGGCGCTGAGCGACGGCGCCGACGTGTCACACATTCCCGGCGCGGTCGTGCGGCGCGACGGACAGGCCATCGTCAACGAAACGCATCAGCCGCCGGCGGACCTCGACGCGCTGCCGCAGCCCTCGTTTCCCGGCATCGAGTGGCGGCGCTATCGCTGGTCGGTTCCCGGCGCCGGGCTGCGCATCGCCGTGCCGATCATCGCGTCGCGCGGCTGCCCGTACCACTGCCAATTCTGCTTTCGCGATCAGCGTCGGCGCGGAGTGCAACGCCGCCAAGCCGCAAACATCGTGGAAGAGATGCGGCAACGCCTCGCCGAAACACCCGCACGGCACTTCGTGTTTGTCGACGATTTTCTCACCGGCGACCGGGAGATCATCAACGAGCTGTGCGACCGTTGCCGCGCACTCACGCCCGCATTTTCGTGGGAGGGCGACACGCGCGCCGACGCGGTGAACGACGAGTTGCTGCGCGCCATGCGCCGCGCCGGTTGCGTACGCCTCAACTTCGGCGTGGAAAGCGGCGACCCGGAAATTTTACGCCGCCTGGGCAAGCAGACCGACCTGCGCGTCGTGCGCGAGGCCTTCGCCGCGGCCAAGCGCGCGGGATTGGAAACGCGCGGCACCTTCATCCTGGGCACGGCGCACGAAACGCGCGCGACGGTGCGACGCACGCTGCGGCTGGCGGCGGGGTTGCGCGAACTGGACCAACCGTACATCAGCATCGCCATCCCCTACCCCGGCACGCGGCTGCGCACGATGGCGGTGGCGGGCGAAGGCGGCCTGCGGCTGCTGGACGCTTCGTACGAACGCCTGGGCCGGTACGGCAACGCGCTGATGGAAATCAACGACCTGACGCCGCGCTTTTTGATTCGCGCGCAAAAGTGGGGCACGCTGTGGGCCTACCTGCAACCGGCGCGGCTGGGGCACAACCTGACGCGCTCCGGCTGGCGCGAAGCGCTGCGCCTGACCTGGGCCTTTTTGCAGACGATCGTCCGTCCGCCGCGACTTTCCCCACCGCTGACGGCCGGCAAACTCGGCGCCTATCAATCGAAATAAAATTATTCGGCGTCGCGGCGCCGCATCGTCCAGAAGGCGCTCCACAAAAAACGCGTCTTGCCAAAAAAGGAAGGGAGCTTGATCGATTTCGCCCGCCGGCCGCCGACCCGCTCGGCGACTTTCACCTCGACGCACGAATGCCCCCGGCGCAACAGTTTCACGAGCAGTTCGGTCTGGAAAATCGCGTTGCGCGGATCGACCGTTACCGCCCGCGCCGTCGCCGTGCGCAGCAGCATTGTGTAATCCAGCGACCGCAGATTCAGGCGCAGCAGGCGGTTGATCGTCTTAAGAAATCTATCGTCCTGCGGCTCGGGACCATGCGGATCGGCGCGCATGAGCATGACGATCTCGGCGCGTTCACCGTGCGACAACAACGCGTCCAAAGCCTTGGGCGACACTTCCTGCGGACGAGCAAGAAAGAGAAAACGGTTCATCTGCGCGCGTTGCAATCCGTCAAGAAAAACGCGGCCGAGTTTGCGGCGACGACGGAAATGTACGACCGTGATGCGCGGGTCGCCGGCGGCCAGTTCGTCGCCGATCGCCGCGGTGCCGTCGGTGCTGCCGTTGTCGCACAGCAACAACTCCCAGGTCGGAAAATGATACGACGCGATCGAGACGATCTGTTGCACCGCTTCGGCCAGCGTCGCCTGTTTGTTGCGCGCGTTGAGCACGATCGTCAGCGACGGCGATTCACTCATCGGCGCCGCCGCGCATAATTAAATTCGATGGCGAGTGGTGGATCATTCGTACACGGGCTCGTCGGGGTGTTCGGCGCGCCGCAGGTCGGCCACGTCGCCGATGACGCGGGCGGGATTGCCCGCCACGACCTTGCCCGGCGGCACGTCTTTGGTTACGACCGAGCCGGCGCCGACCAGCGCGTTGGCGCCGATGCGCACGCCCGGCAGAATCGTCGAATTCGCGCCGATGCGGGCGCGCTGGCCGATGTGCGGGCCCACCAGGTTCGCCTTGGAGCGGCGCGAGTTGGGATAGCGGTCGTTGGTGAACACCACGTTCGGACCGAGCCAGCAACCGTCCTCAAGCACGCTGTATTCGGGCACGAAGGCCTGCGAGTGAATGCGCACGTCGTCGCCGATGGTCACGTGATGCTCGACCACGCTGCCGCTGCCGATCGAGACGTGGTCGCCGATCGTGTTGTGTTCGCGCACCAACGCATGATGGCCGGTCTGGAAGCCGTCGCCGATGCGGTTGCCCGCGTAGATCACCGTATGCGAGCGGATCGTCGCGCCCGCGCCGATGACGGTCGTCGTGTCTTCGCCCCAATCGACGCCGGGCGGCACGCCGATTTCCACGAAGCGGCCTAAAGTCGCGCCCGCGCCCAATTCGACCTGCCGATGAATGATCGTCGTTTCGTCCATGGTGTGCTCCGCTATTTTTCGATCAGGAACGGGCCGAGGCACAGCACGTCGAGCCCGCTGGAATAAAATGTGCGCAGGGCGTCGCGCGGGGTGCAGACGATCGCTTCGCCGCGCAGGTTGAAGCTGGTGTTGAGCACCAGCGGCACGCCGGTCATATCGGCGAACGCGGCGATCAGCCGATGGTACAGCGCGTTCTGTTCGCCGGTAACCGTCTGCACGCGCGCCGAGCCGTCGGGACCGAGTACGGCCGGAATTTTTCCAGCCCTCGCCGGCCGCACATAAAACGTCTTTTCCATGAACGGCGACGGCATGGTCGTCTGGAAAAAATCGTCGGCCCGTTCGGCCAGCACCGACGGCGCGAACGGCTGATAGGGACGGCGGTTCTTGATCGTCTCGTTGATGCGTATCGGCGAAGCCGGGTCACGGGGATCGGCCAGAATCGAGCGATTGCCCAGCGCGCGGTCGCCGAATTCCACGCCCCCCTGAAACCAACCGACGAGGCGCCCGTCGGCGATTTTTTGCGCGGCGGTAGGCGCAATGTCGTCAGGCCGCGCGAAGCGGATTTTGTCGCGGCGCAACTCGGCTTCGATCTGCTCGTCGCTGAAGGCGGGACCGAGGTAGTTGTGCACCATGGGCGCGGGGCGCGGTCGGCCCAGTTCGCCAATGGCGACGCGCCAGGCCGCGCCGATGCAACTGCCGCTGTCGTCGGGCATCGGCGGCACGAACACCTTTTTAAATGGCGTGTGCGCGGGGATCTTGCCGTTGAGCACACAATTCATCGCCACGCCGCCGCACAGGCAGAGGTTTTCGCTCGGCACGATTTCCGCCAGGTCGTTGAGCAAGGCGAAGACGAGATCCTCCGTCACCTTCTGCGTCGCGGCGGCGATGTCGAAAAAGCGCCGATCGGGCGCGGCGTCGGCCGCGTAGGGCTCGCCAAGCAACTCGCACAGGCGCCGCGTGAAGCGGCCCGGGCGATGGAATTGGTAGTAATTGAAGTACGGCAGGTTGACCTCGAAGGCGGCCGGGGCGGTGCGGAAAATGAGCGATTTCAGCGGCGCGTAATAAACGTCGGGATCGCCGTGGGCGGCGGCAGCCATCAACTTCCACTCATGTCGGTCGGGCACGAGACCGAGAAATTCGGTCAGCGCCGCGTAGAAACTGCCGACGCTGTGCGGAAATTCGACATGACGCAACCTTTCGATCGCCGCGCCGTTTGCACGATAGAAGACCGTCGTTTCCTTTTCGCCGAAGGCGTCGATCGACAACACGGCCGCATCGGCGAAGGGACTTAGGTAATAGGCCGTGGCCGCGTGGCTGTCGTGGTGCGCCACGTAGTGCACACGCACATCGCCCAGTTGCGCGTCGCGCAGATGCACCTGCAGCGCCTGCGCATCGGCCCCGGGCGTCTGGCCCAGCAGGTAGTTGAGCGGTGCATAGAGCAACTCGCCGCGCCAGCGCGCCCGTTCACTCTGCAGCGGATTGAGCGCCTCGAGATAGATCGCCGGATTGACCGACACCGCCACCGCCGCCAGATCGCGCAGTCCGATTCCCGCCTGCCGCAGACAATAATTCATCGCCTGCACGGGAAAGCGGCGCGTGCGCTTCTCGCGGTTGAGCCGCTCTTCCTGCACGGCGGCCAGCAGGCGGTCGTCGCCGACCAAAGCGGCGGACGTGTTGTAGTCGTTGATGTCCAGGCCTAAAACATAATTCGGCATGATGCGCGCACCAATCGCTAAAGGTTCATCCAGCGAGCTATAACCAATTTTTTATAACAAAACGATCCCGCCCCCACAATGTGCACCGGTTTTCCGCCGCGCGGCCTTGTTAATGTTGTATCCGGCGGGTCGCCATGTTAGTTTCGCCGGGGAAAGGAGCGCTTGACGAACGATAATGCAGCGCGATGATTTCCGGATATTGCTGATCTTCCCGCCGGGCAAAAATGTCGCCGCGTTTTCCCCGGATTTCACTCTGCTGGGTGAGGATTACGGGCATTTTCCGCCGCTGGGTTTGCTATACCTGGCATCGTCGTTGCGCGCCCGCGGTTTCCAGAACATTAAGTTGGTCGACGCTTCGCTGCGCCGTTTGAGCATCGAGCAAGTGGGGCGGATCGTCGAGGAACATCGCCCGCACCTGGTGGGCATCACCTCGTTCACCGTGGGTTTCGGCGAAACGGTGAGGATCGCCACGGCGGTCAAGCAGATCGATCCGCAGATTCATGTCTGCGTCGGCGGTCCGCACGTGAAGGTGTTTCCGCGTCCGACCATCGAAAAGCCGATGATCGATTCAATCGTGCTTGGCGAAGGGGAAGACGCGCTGGCCGATCTGGCCGAGGCGCTGGCTGCGGGCGCGCCGCTGCCGCCGGGCGTGGTCACGCGGGAAAACTTTCCGGGCGAAGATGCGTTGCCGGTGCACCGTATCACCGACCTGGACCGGTTGCCGTTTCCCGCGCGCGATCTGCTGGGCGGCATCGTCCACAGCAGTTCGGTGGGCATCATGCCCAAGAGCCTGTCGATCATCACCTCGCGCGGCTGTCCGTTTTCCTGCACGTTCTGCGACGTGCCGTTTAAAAAAGTCCATTACCGCTCGATCGGCAACGTGATGGACGAGATCGAAGCGTGCCGACCGGATCGCGCCACGGAGATTTTCTTTTACGACGAAACGCTGAATATCGCCGCCGAGCGCTTCACCGAGCTGTGCCGCGAAACGGCACGCTTCCGGAGGCCGTGGTCGTTTCGTGCACGCCTGGATCTGCTCAATGAAGAGCTGCTGCGCGAAGCCAAGCAGTCCGGCTGTTTTCAACTGCACTTCGGCCTGGAAACGACCAACGACGAAGGCCTGGCGTATTTGCGTAAGGGCATCACGATGGCGCAGGCACGGCGGGCGATCGCGGCAACCAAGCGCGCGGGCATCCGCATCATCCTCAATCTGATGATCGTGCTGCCCTTCGAAAAATCGGAAGCCGACATCCAGCGGATGATGCGCGAGGTGATCGCCTTGGATCCGTACATGGTGCAAATCAACGTGTTCGAGCCGATTCCGGGCACGGCGATTTTCGAAGACGGCGTGCAAAAGGGCATTCTTTCCTGGCGGGAGTGGGAGGAATACGTCCGCGATCCGCGCGACGATTTCGTGCCCAAAACATGGGACGAACACATTGAGCAGGCGCAGGTCGGGCGCATCTGGCAAAACGCCTACCGCATGTTTTACCTGCGGCCGAGCAAAATTGTACGCTATGTATTCAGCGTACGCACCTTCAGCGAATTTCGGCGCATGTTCCGCAACGCCTTGCAGTTGCTGAAATAGCCGCCGGGCCCTTACTCTTCCGCGACAATTCGGTGTAGACTGAGCGCGGCAAACCAGGCGCGGGGAGGATCGCCGTTGGCGCAAGGCCGTCAGAACATTATGAACCTTCCTTTACGGAGCGCGGCATGAACGTGCTGCTGCTCAATCCGCCATATCCGGCGCCGATTCAGCGACGCTTCAATTGCTCGTATTACGTCAACGAGTTTTTGTATCCACCGCTGGAGCTGTTGTCGCTGGCGGCGGTCGCGCGACGCTTCGCCGGCGTCGAGCCCGAGGTGGTCGACGCGATCGCCCTGCGCTTAAGCGAGGAGGAAACGATCGCCCGCGCCGGCCGCGCCGACCTGCTGCTGGCGTTGGGCGCGCAGGAGATGATCGGCGACGACCTGCATTTCCTCAAGCGCCTCAAGGCCACCCACCCGAGCTTACCGACAGGCCTTTTCGGCTACTACGCGACGTTGTATCCGCATGAGATTCTCTCCCGCACCTCGCTGGACTATCTGCTGATCGGCGAGCCGGAAAACGTTTTTGCGGAATTTCTCGCTTGGCGGCTGGGAAAAGGACCGGCGCCCGCAAACGGCCTCGGGTGGAAGGAAAACGGCGAAGCGCGAATCGGCGACGAAGCGCCGCGCATCGTCGATCTGGACGCCCTGCCCTGGCCCGCGTACGACCTGATCGACCTGACGCCCTATCGCGATCTCGACCTGCCGCTGCCGATGGCGGCCGTGATGGCCGGGCGCGGGTGTCCGCAGCCGTGCAATTATTGTCCGCGTTCCTACGGCAGGCGCTACCTGACGCACTCGGTCCATTCGACAGTCGGGCATATCGAGGAATTGATCGCGACCAAGCGCATTCGCTCACTGCGGTTTATGGACGATTCGGTGACCGTCGATCGTGAGTACCTGCTGGCGCTATGCGCCGGGCTGGCGCCGCTCGGCCTGGATTGGACCGCCAACGCCAACCTGCCGGCAATGACGCCGGAAACGGCCGCGGCGATGAAACGCGCCGGTTGTCGCCGCCTCTGGTTCGGCTTGGAAAGCGGCAGCGATAAAATCCTACAGGCGTTCGGCAAGACGCAGACGCCCGCGTTGATTCGCGAGAAGCTGCGCGTATGCCGCGCGGCGGGCCTCGAAGCAGGTGGGCACATCATCGTGGGTCATCCGGAAGAGACCGAGGAGGATTTCGCGCGGTCCGTCGCGTTGATCAAAGGACTCGACCTGGACTACCTGGGTGTGAATGCGGTTGCGTTTTATCCGGGCACCGAGTTGTACGAGCAGTACCGCGAACTGATCGACTTCGAGATCTTCCCTTACCGTTACCACATCAAAGATAAGGCGCTGGCTGCGCGGGCATTAACGCGGCAGAAGATTCTTTACCGCAAGTTTTACTTTTCACCGCGGGTGATCGTCCGGCGGATGGGCGACCTGGTGCGGCAGCCCCGCGTGGCCGTCAAGCGCGTTTTCGATTTGCTGAAAATTCTTTTTCTCCCCGATCCCGAAGCTCGCCGTCCCGGATTCTAGTCTTCGTTCGACGCCGGCGCCTCGTCGTGGAGCAAAATTTTTCCCCGGCGGTAATCCCGCCAGGCGTCGACAATGACCGATGAGGTGAAGGGCAGTCCGACCAACAACGGCCAGAGGTATTCAACCGCCGAATAGAGCACGCCGAACGCCGCCGCTTGCTCCGGCGTGGCGAAGTGGGCGAGCAGCACCAGCGACAACGCCTCGCGCGAACCGACGCCGGCCATGGTGATCGGCAGGTTGGTCACCAGTACCATCAACTGCACCACCACGATCAACTGCATGAAGGAAATGCCGATACCCAGGTCGCGGGCGACCAACCACATGTTGATCACCTCAATCATGGCGAAGGAAAACGCATAGGCCAGCAGTATCATTTTAGCCCTGCGCGCTAGGTGAGCGTGAGTGGACAGCAGGCGGGCGGATCCTTGCGCCAACCCCGGATGGATCTTTCCCGCAAGATGTACAATCCACTGCCGCACTCGTCTGGATTCCAACAGCAAAAAGAGGATGGTCACACCCCCAGCGAACGAGGCGATCAGCCAGGCGGCCTGCATGGTCGTCGGCGCACCGGCGATCATCCCGCCCAGCGCCAGCAGCAGGGTGGCCGCGAAGGAAAGGTACTTGTTGTAAAAAAGCGTACTGACGATCGTGGAAACCGGCTTATCCAGCCGCCGGCCGAGGATCGCCGCAGCAACGATCTCGCCGGTTTGGATCGGCAACAACAACCGTACCGGTCCGGTACCCGCGTTCAGGCGCAGGAGATAACCGAACGGCACGGAGATACCCACCAATTTTAGTGTTCGATGCCATCGTTCGCCGTACAGGCCGATATTGGTCAAGGTGGAAATAAGCAGGACGAGCAGTAGTGTCCGGCCGCGCAGCAGGCCGATAGTCGCCAAGGTTTTGTCCACCGGCGCCCACCAAAAGA
>DAINPV010000153.1:0-8838 GCA_036743315.1 bacterium
TATGCCCGCGACACCAAAATCACCTCGCTGTACGAAGGCACCAACGGCATCCAGGCGCTCGACCTGCTGGGCCGCAAGCTCGCCACCAAGGGCGGCATCTTCTTCATGTATTTCATGCAGGAGATGAACGACTTCATCGGCAAGAACGCCAAGCACCCGGTGTTGGGCGAATACGTGCAGAAACTGCAGCAGATGCAGGCTGTACTGGCGCAGACCGTGATGAGCCTGCCCGGCTTCATGAAGAAGGAAAGCTTCAAAGAGAAGCTCATCCCGATCCTGTACGCCACGCCGTTCCTGGAGATGTTCGGCCACATCGCACTGAGCCAGTATCACCTGGAAATGGGCGTCAAGGCTCAGGAAATGCTGAACGCGCTGTTCGCCGAAAAGGGCGTGGCCGACAACGCCGAAGGCCAGAAAGCGCTGTTGAAGGACAACGACGAAGCTCGCTTCCTGTTCAACAAAGTCGTCACCGCCAAGTGGTTTGTCAGCAACATTCTGCCGATGGCCAAGACGATTGCCGATTACTTCAAGACCTGTGACACCAGCGCGTTTGATATCCGCTTCTAGGCGATTGCGCGACATAGACAAAACCCGGGGTCAAACGGCTCCGGGTTTTGTTTTTAAGCCCTGACCGATAAAAATGGGCCGAACTTGATCTTTTCGGCAAAAACTGATAGCAGAACCTCTTGTTTTCTGATGAGTTACCATCGGGAGGCCCATGAAGGATCATCTGATTATCTGCCCGCTGTGCACCAACGAGATTCCGTTCGACTCGACGCAGTGCCCGTATTGCGGCGCGTTGCTTTCGCCGGGACCGACGCGCAGCACGCCGATCCTCAAAGGAGTGGTGTGTCTCAAGTGCGGCGAAAAAAATTATAGTTACGATGAGTGTGCGTTTTGCGGCCACCCGTTCACCGTCACCTGCCCCGAGTGCGGCGGCGAATTGCGGCTGAAGGATCAACAATGCCCGCAGTGCAATTTGTCGATCCGCAAGTTCAGCGCCACGCGGCGCAAGACCGAAAAGGCGACGCACACGACGAGGCGACGGCGCAAACTGCCCGGCGACAAATGGACGTACATCGCACCGATCGCTCTGGCGGTGATCGTGGTGATCGTGGCGGTGATTTTTTCGCTGAGCGGCGGCGAACAAACCGAACCCGAGGAAGAAACGATCAAAGCCGGTCAGCCCAAAGCGATCGACAGCAATGGCGACGGCGTCACCGACCGATGGGATGTTTTCAGCGCCAGCGGCAAAGTCGGTGAACGCCGCTTTGACGAAAACAACGACAAGATCGTCGAAAAAATCGAATACTACGATGAAGCCGGCGTGGTCCGTTACGCGCAACTGGACGAGAACGGCGACGGCGTGTACGAGTTAAGCCAGGTGTTCAATACCAACGGCAAATTGACAATGGCCTACTCGTTCAACGGCGAAGATCGCCGGCCGATTAAAATCGACTATTACAGCGCTGCCGGCAACCTGATTGAGCGTTGGGCCGACACCAACGGCGATTACATTTTCGACCGCTATTTCCGCTACGACGCGCGCGGCCGCATGATGGCTGAAGGGTCCGACACCAAAGGCAACGGTTTCATCGATCTGGTGTTGGTGTATCGCGGTGAAAAGCAGATCTACCAGCGCGAGTATGACCTCGAGGGCGACGGCATTTTCGAAAAAGTCGAAACGCTCAACGGCGACGGCATCCGCATCATTCTGGACGAAGACACCGACGGCAACGGCATCATGGACCAGCGTACGTTTTTCCACCTGACCGGCAAGACTCGCTGGGTGCAGTTGGATACCGACAGCGACGGCATTCACGACACGTTTAAATCTTTCACGCAGGACGGTGAATACGCACGCACCGGCGTGGACAGTGACGGCGACGGCAAACCGGATCAGTGGAAATGACCTCCACCTATTTCGAAGAGCAAACCCCGCGCAGCCCTGTGGTTTCGTATGCGCTCGGCGCACTCGTCATCTACCTGGCGCTTTTCGCCGGATTTCACCTGCTCATCTGGGCCTGGGGGGCGAACGATCTTCCCGCCCAGGCCAGCCCGGCGCTGGAGATCGATCCTGCGTTTCCCGCGCCGCAGGTGCTGCACCACACGCCGGTGACCGTAGGTGATTTCGCTCTAACCGTGCCGTACCAGGGCGGCATTTATGAAATCGTCGATGTGCTGCCGCCCGAGTTGACCGTGGTTTATCGTGATCAGGAGCTGACGCGCGAGGCGCAAGTGGTCGTGTTCGCCCGTCCGCAACGAAACGGGTGGCGGATGCTCGCACCGTTTCCCGCCGCCCGTCTGGCGCGGGATATCGAATCGGCCGATGATCTGATCGATATTCTGCGCGTGGGAAATCATCCGAGTCTCAGCGAACGTATCTTTTTCTGGCGTCTGGTCGGCTGGTACGGCAGGCGGCAGTTGAAAACGTTGATTGCCAAGGAGTCGGGCGACGGCCGATTGGTGCGCCTGTGGTTGTCGCGGCGCGAAGGGCGGGAAATCGTCGGTCGCGAATATGAGAACGCCGCGCGACCGGGACGCCTGGTAGCCGTCTCGCTGTTGCAGAGCGAGCGCCAAGTTGATTTTCGCTTTGCCTTCGACAGTGCGGATCCGAAAAACATGGCG
Organism: bacterium; assembly: GCA_036743315.1. GTDB lineage: Bacteria > Lernaellota > Lernaellaia > Lernaellales > Lernaellaceae > CALBTQ01. The sequence goes on from DAINPV010000153.1 coordinate 2,629, forward strand.
TTGATCAACGCCTATCTGGAGGCGGTGCGTCTCGATGAAACGCCGTTGCCCGATAATGAACGAGATCTGATGGCCTGCGAGCAGTTGCCGGTGACTTCCTTGACTGCCGCCGCGCGGTTGTGCCGGGAGGTTTTTCTCGTGGCGCAATGGACGGTCGAGGAAGGCGACTTGACGATCGCCCAACGGTTGTACGATGTGTACCGGCAGTTTCGCGTTCCGGCCGGGCTTGCGGCGCTGCAGGACGTGCTGTCGCTGACGCGCGACGAAAGTCCGCAAATCGAGCGATTGGTCCAGGAAATTGAGGAAACCCGCGAACGTTTGGCGCGCGAGGATGCCGCCGCGGCGCTGGCGGAAGTCGATGAGAATGAGCAAGAGGAAGAACCATGAGCGATGCAACGTATGATTTATCGGTGATCGGCGCCGGGCCGGGCGGTTACGTGGCCGGCATTCGCGCCGCGCAACACGGTTTGTCCACGGTGGTCATTGAGGCGGAAAACCTGGGCGGCGAATGCCTCAACCACGGCTGCATTCCCAGCAAAGCGCTGATCCATGCGGCCGACCATTACGCCGGCTTGGAGAAACTTAAAGCCTTCGGCATCAACGTCGAAGGCGCGGCGATCGATTACGGCGCGGCGGTGAAGTGGAAGGATCGGATCGTCAAACGGCTGACCACCGGCGTGGGCACGCTGCTCAAGGCGGCGGGCGCGACGATCGTCGAGGGCCGTGCGCGCTTCGCGGCCAGCGATGTGTTGGAAGTCGAAACCACCGAGGGCGTACGGCGCATCCAGTCCGTGCACACGATCATCGCCACCGGCTCGCGCTCGATCGAAATCCCCGCGTTGCCGTTCGACGGGCGGACGATCATCGACCATCGCGCGGCCTTGGCGCTGACGGAAATTCCGTCGCGGTTGATCGTCATCGGCGGCGGGTATATCGGCCTGGAAATGGGCATCGTATTCGCCAAACTCGGCAGCCGGGTGACCGTTGTCGAGTTGACCGAAAATTTGCTGCCGACCTCGCCGAGCGAAGCGGTGAAGGTGATCGAGCGCAACCTGCGGCGGATGAAAGTTAAAACAATGCTCGGCGCGAGAGCAACCGGCGTGACAATCAACGACGGCGTCGCCGCGCTGACCGTGCGCGACACCCAGGGCAACGAACAGGTGCTGGAAGCGGAAAAAATTCTGGTGACCGTCGGCCGCCGGCCGAACACCGAAAACCTCGGTTTGGAGAACACCAAGGTTGCGCTGGACAGACGTGGTTTCATCGAGGTCGATCCGCAACGGCGCACAACCGACGAAAAAATCTGGGCCATCGGCGATGTCGCCGGCGGTCCGCTGCTGGCGCATAAAGCCAGCGCCGAGGCGCTGGTCGCCGCCGACGCGATCGCCGGCCGGGAATCGATTTTCGCGCCGCAGGCGATCGCCGCGGTGGTTTTCACCGATCCGGAAATCGCCACGGTCGGCCTGACGGTCGAGGAAGCCAAGGAGCAGGGGATCCCGGCGGCGGAAGCCGAATTTCCTTTTCTGGCGCTGGGTCGCTCGTTGACGATGAACAATAGCGACGGCTACTGCAAGTGGATCTTCCGCAGCGACGATCATACGATTCTCGGTTGCGAGATCGTCGGCCCGGAGGCCTCCAACCTGATCGGCGAGGGCGCGCTGGCGGTGGAAAAACAACTGAAGCTCGAAGACATCGCCGGCACGATTCATGCGCATCCAACCTTGTCCGAAGGGCTGGCCGAAGCTGCCGACCTGGGCTTGGGGCATCCGCTGCATCTGCCGAAAAAGTAAAGAAGTGTGGTTAAAAAAAGGGGGGCGAGATTCCGCCCCCCTTTTTTATGAATAGATAACCATTAGAAGGCGTTCCACCAATCCAGCGGTCCGAGGCTGGTGGTGCGCATGTTGATCGTGGTGGGCACCGGCAGCGGGATCGTCCAACCGACCAGCGGGATTTCCAGATTCATGGTCATCGCGGTGCTGGCGTTGATGTCGGCCAGCATCTTGCCGTCGTCGGTGAAGCTTAGTTCGCCCACGGCGTCGAGGTTGAATTCATTGACCAGCGCTTCGTTGTAGAAGGCGTTGTCCAACGTGAGCACCTGCGACATCGAGATGTTCATCTGCGGCGAGCCGTTGACTCCGGTAACCGTCGGCGCATCGCCCAAACCGACCACGTCGATCAGGATGCGACCCATCGGATCGAACAAGCCGTCCGCCTTGGCCTTGGACAGTTCGTCCGGGTTGATCAGACCGCCGATGAAATCGAGAATCGCCTCGAGCGTCAGTCCCGTGCTGGTCGCGTGCATGAAGTTGCCCGAAATCAATTGAATGTCCATGAAGGGTTGGCCTTCCAGGTCGTAATCGAGGCCGTAGATCCAGGAAACCATGTAACCCGCCGCGTAGGCGTTTTCCGGAATCAGCGAACCCATCATGTCGAAGTAATTGCAGTCGGGCGTCGGCTTGACCTCGGTGTTGTCGATGTAGCCCGAGCCGTCGCGGTCGACCAACGGATCGATCGCCAGCACCAGCGGCACCCAGCTATTGGCCGCGGCGGCGACGAAGTCGATCCAGATTTCCGCCAAGCCTTCCATGCCGCCCGGCGAGTGATCGTAGTCGAGATCCAACCCGATGCCCATGTAGTTGGTCACGTCTTTGGAAATCGCCACGCGATAGTAGTGACCGGGAATCAAGTCCACGTTCGGGAAGAACGAATACCGATACCATTGCTTGACCAGCGTACCGGGGACATTGGTGATGCCCGCGGAGAGGTCGAGCACGCGGAAGGTGTCGCCCAGGACGATCGTGTCGGGATCCATGATCTGGCTGAAGAACACTTCGATCGGGAAATGCCCCGGCATCGACGGGCTCAAACCGTTGCCCGGATTGGTCGTGCCGAGGTACGGCGGTTCACCGGACCATTCGATCGCCCCGGTGCCGAACAACACGATCTTGTCTTCGCTCAACACGTTGCCGTGCAGATCGGTCAGACCGGCGCCCACGACGATGCGATAGGTCGTGTCGGGTTCCAGCGGTGCGTGGGGAATCAACAACACTTTGGCGCCGTTGACCAGCAGATCGCAGGAGATCGGTGCGCCGTTGATTTTGCGCAGACCGATGAACGAGCGCGCGCTGACCGATTCCACCGGTTCGTCGAAGACCAATGAGATCGGATCGCCCAAACGCACGTTTGGCGAACCCGGCGTGGGCGAGGTCACGCGAATGGAAGGCGGCGCCGTGTCGGTCGGCATTTCAAGGAACTCGATCGCGTCTTGCATTTCCAGGCTCATGCGCGTGGAGATGCGCTCGCCGAGCACAAAGATTTCAGCGACGCCGGCCATTTGCATGACCAACCGTCCGCTTTCATCGTCGACGAACGCCTGACCGTAAAGCTGTGTGCCCAGAATGTTCTGCGCCATCATCACGTTGGTGTTGTCGTCCTCGGTGGTGATGGCCGAGTCGAACAGCAGCGTCAGGTAGGTCGGTCCGCCGACGACGGACGTGAAGGCGTCCGAACGCGCCATGAAGCCGACCGCGTCGGTGAGGACGTGAATCGTAATCGTGCCGGTTTCCAAACCGGTGTCGATCTGACCGCCCAGCGTGGCGCCCAGCGAAGTGGCGCGCAGTTGCTGGCCGGCGCGAATGACGATGGGAATGAAGTCGGGATGATCGGCCGTGGCGCACTGCTCGGCTTCCATCTGTCCGCTCAGAAAGACCGAGCTGTCGCCCAGTAGGTCGCTGTAGGTCTTCATCGAGTTGGTGTAATTGCCGGTCAGCGGATGAAAGGGCAGATCCTCCGGCGAAGCCGCGGGTTCGCAGGAACTGAACTCGCCGGTCGTCGGGCAGTTCTCCACGCGCAATACGGCATGCGGATAGCTGTTGCGCACGTCGTAATCGTAAACCCGATCCTCGCCCAGTTTCTCGCCGTTGATGTCGGTCAGGCCGGCGCCGAAGGTCATAGCGTACTTGCCGCCGGGCAGGTCTTCGGCCGGATCGAAAACGATCTGGTTGCCGTGGAAGAACAGGTTGCCGGCCACCAGCGTGCCGGCGGCGTCGGTTAAGCGCACCGTCTCGCCGTAAACGATCGAGTCCTGCGCCAACGGTTCGGAGAAGAAGGCGCGGAAGGTTTGCACGTCGAACACCAGGTTGCTGGATGGATCGGGCATGACGGTGGTGATCGTCGGGGCGACGCCGTCCAGCGGGCGATCGGACGCCGTGTCAAACGCCAGGAAGAGACCATCGGTCGGGATGTCCGCCTTTTCACCGTCGGCGCTGTGGATCTCGGATGAAACCCACAGTTCGTAGCGGTGCATCGGCAGCAACTGGTTTTGCGGGGTGATGATCAACGACGGGCCCTGAATGTGCACCGCGACCGGAACGACGGTCAAAGTCTGGTTGTCGTTCACAACCTGCAGGCGAACCATGCCGAGGTTGATGTTGTCGGCCAGCGTTTTGTTGAAGCGAATGACCATCGCGCCGGTGAGCGGAAACTCGCGCATCATGTGCGGCGGATAGGTGTAGGTCGCGGTAAAGGGCAGTTCATCGGATGCCGGCCGGTAGGTGTCGTCGTACTTTGTTCCGCAACCGGCGACGACGATCGCCAGAGCGAACGCCAATACCAGGAAAAGAAATACACGATTTTTCATGCGTACCTCCTTTCCTCGGTTAGAAGCGCAGCGTCATCGAGAACACGCCGCCGTGCATGATGCCGCTGCTTTCGTATTCAGTACCGTCCGGGGTTTCGAATTCGTTATCGACCAGATAGTGCATGAAGTACGCCGCGTCGAAGCGGACGGGGAAGGCCAACAGCACCGGATTCTGCCAATCGTAACCTGCGCCGGCGCTGGCCATGTGTTTGTCGTTGTCGAGAATCACGTTGCCGTTCGAACCAGGTTTATCGAACGGATTGGGCTCGTAGCCGTAACCGGCGCGCAGGAAGAAGTACTCGAATGGCTCGAATTCCAGACCGGCGTGCGGCACCCAGATGTTGACCAGGTCGATGTCCAGACCGGCGCGGGCCAGATCGTGCTCGCCCATCTGATCCTGCACCTGCTCGTAGTTGTACCAGACGAGGTCGCTGTATAGCGTGAACCAATCCAGCGCACGCCAGGCGAAGCCGAAGGCCGCACGGGGCGGGTGGATGCTGTCTTTGAACATCAGGGTCATCGGCAGATCGGCCAACGGGCTCTCGCCCACCTGCGCCGCGGCGCCCACGACGATCGGGTCGAACTGACCGTGCGTCGCGCCGTGATAGGTTAGGCCCAGGTCGATCGGATCGAAGTGCACCAGCAATGCGGCCACCGGCGCGCCGCGCAGGTCGACCGTAACCGCCATGCCTTCGCTGTTGGTGTTGCCCGACAGGTCGGTGCGCAGGAACATATCGTTTTTGGTGTGCAGCGTGGTGAGCACGCCGCCGCCCAGATACAACCAATTGAACACCTTAAAGCCCAACGCGCCGTTCAGAGTGAAGGACGCCACGCCGTAGCGCGAATAGTGTCCTTCGGCGTATTGCAGGTCGTTGAAGCGAATGAACGCGTTCATGTTGTCGTCGAGGCTGATGTTCAAACCCAAGGCCACCGGCCATTTGGATTTCAGCAGGCTGTTGAGTTTGACCACCAAGTTGGTCTGGATGACTTCGTTGGCTTCGTCGAAAGTGAACGTGTCGCCCTTGGGCCCTCCTTCGAAATCGGGCTTGCCGTATAGGTAGCTGAGCATGATCTGCGAGTTTTCCATCATCGCCATGGCGGCGGGATTGAAGAAAGCGCAGGAGGCGTCATCGGTCAAGGCCGTATAGGCCGAGCCAATGCCGATGCCGCGCGCGCCGAAGCCGAAACCATACGGTATATTATTCAAACCGGCGAAAGCGGTCAGGGGAATCAACATTAGAACGAACGTCAATCCCCAGGTCAAAATGCGATACTTCACAGTGCCCTCCTTGTCCGTAGCGTTAAGAAATAGACGAATCGAGAACGAAATGGGTAACTCCTCATGCGAACTTGAGATTGAACGTTGTGTCGTCTATTGCCGGATGTGTCGTCTTAGAAGATGTTGAGATTGCTGAAAGAAACGTTACATTAGGTTTTTGTGAGTGTCAAATGAAAGCCGAAAAGCATAATTTTAGGATTACTTCGATCCATGTGGCTGGACGAAAAGGATCCTTAAACTTTTATTTTTCATTGTTGACTCGGTTGCTCTGGAAGTACTAAACTCCAATGTC
>DAINPV010000154.1:0-8831 GCA_036743315.1 bacterium
AGCCGCGTCACCGCGACCCCGGAGAGTATTCTGATATTGTTCAAACTGGTGGAGGCGGCGGGAGTCGAACCCGCGTCCGAAGAGCTTTGGGTAGATCTTCTACGAGCGTGTTCCGTAATTGGTTTTTAGGGTTGTGCGTCCCCACGGACAAGAACGACCACTTCCCGATTCCGCTTTGCATTCGCCTGGCGGCGCCCGGACAAGCTCCGCTTCGACTAGTCGACTGTGTGACGCCCCGACCCCGATCCGCCGACGAAACCGGGCGGGACGGGCTACCTTATTTAGGCAGCCAGGGCATAGTTGTTATTGGCAACTATAAGGTTCCGGACTTTAACGAGGCCCCGGACCTCGGCGCGCAAATCATACCCGCATTATCCCCCCGTCGAAACCGTATCGCCCCCATGTCAAAGATCGTCTGTCTTTTTAAAAATAACCTTGTCGCCCCCGTCGTGCAAGGGTTTTCAGGAGGGACGGATGATAGTCGATGCGCGCGACGTTGGCAATCGGCACGGCGGCAGGAGGCCGCGGGGGCGGTCGCCATGCCGGAGACGCCCGGCGGCCGTCGTCGCAACTTGCGCCGGAAGGCGCGCCGGGACTACACTGCAGCGATGCGGGTTTTTTTGCTCAATCCATCCTCGCCGCGCGAAATTGCCGCGGGGGCCTACAGTCAGTCGATGCTGCCGATGGCGCCGCGCGGGCTGGCCGGGTTGGCCGCCGTCGCCGAGGCGGCGGGGCATCAGACGTACGCCGAGGATCAATACGCCTCGCGGCGTTCGGCGGCGCAGATCGTCCGGTTCGTGGTCAATCATCAGGTCGACGTGCTGGGCATCGGGTGTTTATCGCCGAACCTGCCGACGGTCGAGGCGATCGCGCGGGGCGTGAAGCAGGCGCGGCCGCAAACGCACATCGTGCTGGGCAATTCGCACGCCTCGTATTTCGCCGCCGAGTTGCTGCGCACGCTGCCGATCGATGCGGTGGTGCGCGGCGAGGGCGAAGCCGCCTTCGGGCAATTGCTGGCCGCGCTGGACGCCGGACGATCGCTCGCGGGCATCCCCGGCCTGGCGTACCGCGACGGCGACGAGGCGGTGTCGGCCGACCCGGCGCCGCAACTCCAGGATCTGGACAGCCTGCCCCGACCCGCCTGGCATCTGCTGAACATCCAAGATTATCAGGCGCCGCCGCGCCTGTTGTTCCGCGGTCCGCTGGGCGCGGTGGAGGCGTCGCGCGGCTGCCCCAATCGCTGCTCCTATTGTTCGCAGTATCTGTGGACGCCCAAGGTCGCGCGCCGCAAGATGGTCAACGTCGTCAACGAGATCGAGTGGCTGTACGAGGAATTCGGCCTGCGCAACATCGGATTCGTCGACGGCATTTTTCCGCTGAATAAGAAAGACGGATTGGCGTTCGCCCGCTTGATGCGCGAGCGCGAGTTGCCGCGCAAGATGCAATGGTTTTCGACCGTGCGCATCGATACGGTGGATCGCGAGCTGCTGATCGCGCTCAAGGACGCCGGCTGCCTGTTTTTGTTGTACGGCTTCGAAAGCGGCAGCGAGCGATTGCTGCGCGACGCGCGCAAGCAACAGGATCCGCGGCAGGCCTTCGAGGCGATGCGTTTGACCAAGGAAGTCGGGCTGCTGGCCTACGGCGTGTTCATGATCGGCTTTCCGCATGAAACCGAGGAAGAGGCGAAGGGAACGATTCAGTTTTCGCTCGACCTGGATTGCGACGTCGCCAGCTTCGCGCGCGTCACGCCCTACCCGGGCACACCGCTGTACGAACAATACAAAGACACCTTCCCGCCCGATCTGCCGTGGCGGCAATTCAACAACCAATACCGGCCCGCGCCCGGCGAGGCGATGTGGCGCCTGCCCGGCCTGAGCCACGCGCAGATCAACGCGCTGCTGCGCCGCGCGATGCTCAGGTTCTACCTGCGCCCGCGCCTCATCGTGCGGCATCTGCGGCTGGGCCTGTTCACCTGGCGCGAATTGCTGCAAGGCGCCGCCATGCTGGCGGGCGATTTGCTCACACGCCTGCGCGGCGGGGAACGTCGATGACCTCGCCCAAGCCGCCGACGCTGTCGATCGTCATCCCCGTGTACAACGAGGAACGCAACGTGGACGCGCTGATGACCGACTTGCGGACCTGGGCCGAGGCGCAGACGATCGACCTGGAGGCGATCGCGGTGGACGACGGCAGCGACGACCGGAGCGCAGCGCTGCTGCAACGACAGGCCGAGGCGTGGCCGGCATTGCGCGTACTGGCGCACGAGCGCAACCACGGCATGGGCGCGACGCTGCTGGACGGGACGCGAGCCGCGCGCGGCAAGTACATCGTCTGGATGATGGCCGACCGCTCCGACCGCTTCGACGATATCCGCAACATGCTGACCATGCTGGAACAGGGTTACGATCTGGTCATCGCCTCGCGGGCGATGCGCGGCGGCGATTACGGCGAGCTGGGACGCGGGAAATCGTTTTTTTCGCACGCCTACTCGTGGACGGCCCGGTTGCTGTTCGGCATGGCGGCCCACGACATCACCAACGCCTTTCGCGGCATGAAGGCGACGCTGCCCGCGGCGCTGGATCTGCGCAGCCGCGATTTCGCGATTTCACCGGAAATGGCGATCAAGGCACACCGCGCCGGAGCGCACATCGCGGAAATCCCCACGGTCTATCGCTATCGGCAGGAGGGCAGAAGCAACTTCCGCCTGCTGCGAATGGGTTGGCGTTACGCGCAACTGTTATGGCTGCGCCTGCTGCCGCGACCGCCGCGCCTGTCCCTTTGAGCGCTTGCGGGCATGGCGATTGGTGCCTTAGCATAAACCGCAGAACTTCAAGCAACCAAGAAGGACGGTCCAACGCATGCCGGAATCCGGTTCGTCGTCATGGCCTGAGCTAACGACGGTCGATCGCGCGCTGACGCTCGCGGCGGGATTCGTCGTGTACTTGTTGCCGATCGGCACGTTGCTGCCCACGCACCTGGATCGTCACCCGCTGGCGGTGGGCGTTTTGCTGGCGGCGGGGGTGATCGGCTTCACGCTCGGACGCGAACGGCTGCGCGCCTTCAGCCCTTGGCTCCCGCGAGCGATCGGCGCGGTCTATTACCTCTCGGCGGCGGCGTATCTGCTGTTGGTGATGTTGTTGGCGACGCTGGGGTCGCTGACGACGCCGGCGCTCGTCCTGCTGTGGTGCGGCGCGCTGCCCCTTTTTACCCGTTTCGGTCAGCGCCAACTGTATTTCGTGCTGCACACGGTGGTCTCGCTCGTGCTGCTGCTGTATCTGCACAGGCACATCATGAGCTGGGAGCCGACGTTCGTACCCTTCGTGCTGTTGGGCCTGATTGCGCTCAACCTGTTGCTGGTGTGGCGCAAGCGCGCGCTGGAGCACTTTGCGGCGACGGCCCTGTTTTTCTACGTGCTGGCTTCCCTGTTGTTTGCGATTTCGGTGATTCGCTACCAGGGGATGCCGTCGGATCGGGCGTGCGGCATCGCCGAGCAACGGGGCGTACGGTTGCTGCACGCATACGAACCGCAATCGCCAAGCGCGAAGGCGATCGGCAACGACCACATGTTCGCCGCACGACTGGCCGACGGTTTGGTGCTCAGTCCGCGCAAGCGCGATTTCATTTTTCTCAAGCCCGACGGGCGTCGGCAGCGCATCGCCACCGCCGACCGCGCGGGTGATCGCGGCGTTTACGAGCCGGGGCGCGACGACGCGTTGTACGTTGGCGGCGTGGGGCGGTTGTATCGTCTGGCGCAATCGCCGCCGGTCATCGATCGCGAAATCGAGGTGACGGCCAAGCTGCTGAACATGATCCGGCTCGACGAAACGCACCGGCGCATATTCGCCTCGCAGGACAACGGGCGGTACGTGGTGCGCATCGGTCTGGACGATCCGGCGGACATCGCCTATTCGCCGCTGCTGCCCGCCGGGCGTTACCTGTTCGACGTGGCATACGATCCGACAACCGACCGTTTTTACACCATGGCGCTGGGCGTGGGACGGATGTGGCTGCTGGAGGGCGACGCGGCAACGATGCAGTACCGGCGACAGGCGGAGCTGAACGACTGCTACGGCTTCTTCCTGGAAATCGACCCGACCGGGCGGCAGTTGTTTTTCACTTCGTTCTTCACCGGCGAGTTGCTGATTTTCGATCTGGACAGCCTGGCGATCGCGCAGCGCGTGCCGTTGGGGCTGACCGTGCGCGATCTGGCGTGGGACGCCAAGCGGCGCCTGTTGTACGTGGTCAACTACTACGCGGGCGAGTTGCTGGTTTATGATCCGCAGAGGCATCAGGTGATGCGGCGCTACGACGTGGGGTCAATCGCGCGACATCCGGTTTTCGACTCAACAGGCGACGAACTGCTGATTCGTTCGAACGTCGGCATCTTCGCGCTGGACCTGCCGCAAGCCACGGCGAAGACCTGGCGGCAGGAGCCGTCGCCAGCGGCGCAGTGGTACATTGATAACGAAATGCGCACGGTACGTTTTTTATTGCCTTTGTTGATTCGTTTGGAAAATAATTACACGGACTTGCTTACTCCTCCGATAAGTCGGCAACCCGAATAGTGAAGAGACGAGCGATTAGACGATGATAAAGCAGGACGGCTTGGTTCTCCGGTTGCGAAAATTCGAAATCAGGTTTTTCGCTTCGCCGCTGGGTTGGCTTTTCGGTTACATGCAGAAGTATTTGGCGCGTTCGCTGTATCGCGACGCGGCGGCAAAGCTGGTCGACGGCAGTTGGCGCGGCAAACGCATTCTGGACGTCGGTTGCGGACACGGGACGATGCTGTTGGAAATCGGCCGGCTGGCGACCGACGCGGACATGGTCGGCGTCGACCAATCGCCCAGCCTGATCGCCTTCGCCAAACGCAGCGCGGCGAGGGCCGGTCGGCGGAACATGGAATTTCATGTGATGGACGCACACACCTTACGACTGCCCGCCGATCACTTCGACATCGCCGTGTCCACCAGCTCGATCTATCTATGGAACGATCCGGTCGGCGCCCTCAACCAGATTCACCGGGTGCTCAAGCCCGGCGGACGGGCTTTCATCTGCGATCAGATGCGCGCGGACAACGCCGGCAAGATCTATCATTCGTGGATCCGGCAGCGCATTTACGGTTTCGGCATGCCGGCTTATACAAATGAAGAATTGATGGACTTTTTTACCCGCAGCAACTTCGGCACATTCAACTATTGGATCGACGGGATGGTTATCTGGTTCGCCGCAACCAAAACTTAAACGGGTGAACGCCATGCGCGTGTTGTTGATTGCCAGTCCGACCAGCTACTACTTGCGGCGGCTGCCGGTTTATCCGCTCGGTCTGGCCAGCATTGCCACCTACGCGCAACGCGAATTGGGCGGCGAGTACTTCCTGGTCGATTTGAACACCGCCGACAATCCGCGCCGATCGTTGCAGGAGGCGCTGGCGGAAGGCCCCTTCGATTTCATCGGCATCAATTGGCGCAACTACGCCTTTTACGGGCGACAAATGTTTTCGGCGGTGGACGCGACCGTCAAACAGGTCAAGGCAACCTGGCCCAACACCAGCCTGATCATCGGCGGTCCCGGTTTTTCGTTGTTCACCAAACAGACGATGGAACTGTTGCCGGAAATCGATTTCGGCGTGGTCGGCAGCGGCGAACGCGCTTTTGTCGCGCTGCTCAGCGGCGAGTATGAAACCACGCCGGGGGTCGTGTATCGCGAAGCGGACGGCGCCGTCGTCGAGAACGCACCGTCAGCCCGTTTCGCCATCGACGAACTGCCGATCGCCCGCCGTGATTGGCCGCGATTGAACCTGGACGATTACGACATGCACAACCTGCAAGCCTCGCGCGGCTGTCGACGCCATTGCACGTTTTGCCCGCATGATCGCATCGTGCAGATGGAAGAGGAAATCCATCGTCCGGAACGTCTGGAAGAGGAATTGTCCCAACTGCAACGGCTTGCGCCCAAAGCCGTGTTCATCGCCGACGCCTACGTCAACCGAAACAAGGAACACACGCTGCGGTTGGCCGAGATCTTCAAGCGGTCGTCAACGCCATGGTGGTCGGGTCAATTCAAGCCGGATGTGTACGACGATCAAATCAACCATTCGCTGATCGACAGTCGCATCAAATATCCCATTTTCGGCATCGACACCGCCTCATCGCGGCTGTGCCGGGTGCTGGCCGGCGGATTCACCCTCGCCGATTACCATCGCCTGCTGCAATTGATCCCGCGCCGGCTCAAACCGATTTTCTCGTTCATGATCAATATCCCCGGCGAACGCTGGTGGGAAATGATGGCTACGCTGGGCCAGGTGGCGCGGCTGAATTTGACCGGCCGAATCGGCGTACTGGAACCGTATATCGCCTTTCCGCATTCGCCCTTGTCCAGAAGCCTGGAAACGCCATCGTGGGATCCGCGTCAGATTCGGTTGTCCAGTTGGATCGGTCAGGCGTACTACTTTCTGCTGCACTCGTCGTTCCGCTTGCTGCACATGTCCTATCAAACGCCCTTCGTCAGCACGGCAACTTGCTCCAACGCTCAATTCCGGCATAATGAAGGCGTAATACCCAAAGGGGAATAACCGAGAGAACGCCGGCATGAGTTCATCGCGCGCCACGCGTCCGATTCCGATCAAACCGCTGACCTGGCTGCTGCTGGGAGCGATGTTGGCGTTGTTCTTCGGCACGAACGTCTGGTTCATTTCGCAGCATAATTTCCCCTCGCCTTCGGACGAGGTCAACCACGAACAAACCATTCTGTATTACTATTACAACGGTATCGGCCGGGTGCGGACGCTGACGTACCCGCCGCTGTTTTATCAGGTTTCAATCGTCACGCACCACTTGTTGGGCACGGGCAAACAGGCGAGCATCGCGGCGAACCTTCCATTTTGGCTCGCGCTGTTGCTGGGCACGTTCGGCTTGACGCGTCGAATCGCCAATTCATCGGCGGCCGCGCTATTGGCCTGCCTGCTGGTGAGCACGTACCCGTTGACGTCCTCGATGGCGCGCATGGTGATGCTCGATTTCGCGCTGGCCGGCATGGTCGCACTGGCGATGTGGCTGTTGGTGGAAAGCGAAGCCTTTGCCCGGCGGGGCGTAACGATCGCCTTCGGCGTCGTCTGCGGCCTGGGGATGCTGACGCGTTCGAGTTTCGTGATTTTTCTGGCCGGACCGACGGTCGTGGAACTGATCCGCACCGTGCGACGCGGCCGACCGCCCGAAGCGGAAACACCCCGGCGAAATCGGCTCGTCTCCTTCGGCATCGCCATGGGTCTCGGACTGCTGATCGCCTCGTATTGGTACGGTCAAAACCTGTCGATGAAAATCGCCAACGGTGTTTTTCGCGTTTCCAACGAGGCGGCGAACCATCCGGACATCTCGTTTTTCTCGCTCAAGGGATTGTTGTTTTATCCATATGCGCTGACCGACATGGCGATCTCGCCGTGGTTGACGATCGCCTTGCTCGCAGCCTTGCCGGGGCTGGCGGCACACAAGTGGCCGCATCGTTGGCTCATGACGGCCTGGATCGTTTTGCCGTACCTGTTTTTTTCCAATCTCGATTGGAAGCTGGCGCGCTACCTGATTCCGCTGCTGCCCGCGCTGGCGGTGCTCACCGCGACCGGATTATTTGCCTGGCGCAATCAAATGGTGCGCATCGTCGCCGGCGCGCTGACGGCGCTGCTGGCGCTGGGCGTATGGGCCGGCCTGACCTTCGGCCTGGCGCAGCCCAAGCACCTGCTGGAGAACGGCTGGGTGCAGGCGCTGACGCCGTCGGTGCAATTCAAGACCAGCGATTATCGCGAGGACATTCACGTCGGTCCGCCGGATCGACAGGCGTTCGGCCTGGAGCAAGTGGGCGCCATCATCAAGCGGTACGCCGGCAAATCGCGTCCGGTGGTGATCGTGCGGTTTGTCGATACCCCGCCGGGAACGACGCCCTATTACAGCGAGCACCCCATCAATTTCCCGCTCAGCTATTACCTCACGCGCGAGAACATCAACGCCCGATTGTACGATTGCACATTCGGTCGGGAAGGGGTCATCGCCTGCGAGCCTCCGGGCTTCGATCCGGCGACAGACCTGGCGACGGCCGATTTTTTGCTTGGCTTCGCCCCCGACGCGACCGCGGCGATCGGCGACGGCGATGGTTGGCAATTGGCCGCGGAATTTTCAGCCCGCGATGTGCGCCGCGAGTTGTACCGCAACGTCACCCTCCTTCCCTAACAATCCCGCTGCTGGTTTGTCGGCGTTTTTTTGTTACAATATTCCGCCAACAAAGCGGATAAAACATTGAACGAAGAAACGCAAAAATCAGAAACTCGGCCGAGCGGTCTGTCGTGGTTGACGGTGGAAGGGTTCATCCTGACGATCGCCGCCTTGCTGTCGCTGCTTCCCGGCATCTGGGAGGTGATCGACAATGGTTACCTGACGCAGGGCATGCGGCAGACGGCGCAATTGATGTTCGCCGCCAAGTACTGGTCGATGTTTCAGATCCTCTTCCCGCTGGGTCAGGTGTTTTTGTTTTTCCTCTGGCGCTTTTCCAAACGACTGCCCACGTTCAAGCAGACGTTGGGATTCACTGCTTTGTACTTCGCTTCGATGGCGCTGATTCAAGTCGTCTCCACCCTGGTGATCTTGAACATCATGGTCAACAACATCAGCCGTTTCGAGATGCTGGTGCACAATTTTCCGGCGCCGGTCGGCGCGGCGATGGGTCAGATCGCGAACTATATGTTTCAACCGTTGCAGCTGCAGCCGTTGTACCTGATCAAGTTTCTTTCGCTGGCGCCGGCGCCGTTGCTGACATATCTGGCAATTCACCTGGGTTTCGGACTGTTG
>DAINPV010000155.1:0-8817 GCA_036743315.1 bacterium
TCGCACTCGGCGATGATCGTCCGGTCGGCTCCGGCGGCAAACAGTTTTTCCTTGTAACGCTTGCGCACGCTCTTGGGTTTGACCGAGGTCAGCTTCTTGTCGGGATAAACCAAGGCTGTGGCGATGACCAGACCGGTCACCGTTTCGGCGGCGGCCAGCGCGTGTTCCAACGTCGTCTCGCGCGCAAAGCCCAGCGCGTCGTTGTGTTTGCGGATCGCGCCGGTGATTTCCGGATGCACCCCAAGTTCGTTCAAAAACGAAGCACCAAGCTCGGCATGGACGCTCATGTCGTCGCCCACTTCGCCCAGGTCGATATCGTGCAGCAAACCGGCCAGCCCCCAGAATTCGGGATCCTCGCCGAAACGCGGCGCCAGAACGCGCATGATCGCCTCGGAGGCGAGACAATGTTTGTACAGGTTCGGCAGGGCGCCGAGTTTTTGCTGCAACAGAGCCAGCGCCCGCTCGCGCGTGATGCCCGGGTTTTTGGCGGTCATGGCAATCTCCTTGGAATGAGCGTCCCGATGTTACCCGCCCGCTTGCCGCCCATGCAAGCGCATGTTGCCCAACGCGGTCGCGCCGTCTATCATGCGCGGCAAGGAGAAACTCGATGAAGGTGAAAGAGATCGTCGATCTGTTGCTGGAAGTCGACCGCCTGGAAGCATATCCGCGCATGGGCTACCTGATGCGCTCGGTCGCCGCGCCCGAATCGGTGGCGGCGCATTCGTACGGCATGACGATGTGGGCGATGCTGCTGGTCGATCATTTTCCCGAGGCCGATGCGGAAAAAACGCTACGCATGGCGTTGTTGCACGAATTGGGCGAAGTGAAACTGGGCGATATCCCCAAGCGCGGCGAGAATTTTCTGCCGGCCGGCGCCAAGGACGAGGCGGAAAGCAAAATCGCCGCTTGCCTGCTGGCGCCGTTGGAGGAATTGGGCGAGCGCTACCGGCAATTGTTCGAGGAATTCATCGCAGGCGAAACGCTGGAGGCGCGATTGGTCAAAGCCGCCGACAAACTGCAGATGATGGCCAAGGTCTTGCGCTACGAACGAGCGGGGAATCGAGATATGGCGGAATTCTGGAATTATCCACCCAATTTCGTCGAGCAGGATCTCGACCTGGTGCGCGCGCTGTTCACCGAATTGCGCCGGCGGCGTCCGGCAGCGGATTCGAACGCATAATCAGATGAATTTCTTTATCTTTTCGGAAGTTTACCGATTGCCGACTTGTCGGATTTGTGTTAAGAAAGAAGCTCTTTTCAACACTTGGAGTTCTCCATGAGCGAAGCAACGGGTGCCTCACAACGCGAGCTGAGATTATTCCAACGAATTCTATACGCCACCGGCGAGATGGGTGTGACGCTTTCCCCTTCGATCATCGTGGGCTGGCTGTTGTATTTCTACACCGGTCAGGTCGACGGAGCCGGCAATAAAATATACCTGGTCGGCTACGGCGCATTCGCCGCGATCAACTTCATCGGCCGCCTTGTCGATTCGATCGCCGACCCGTTTGTCGGGTATATGTCCGATCGGCACAATACACGTTGGGGACGCCGCATTCCCTGGGTTTTCTTCGGCGCTCCGTTTCTAACCCTGTTCTCGATCATTCTGTGGTATCCGCCCACCGATTCCACCTCGTGGCAGAACGTCGCCTGGCTGGTTTTCGGCTTGAGCGGTTTCTGGTTTTTCTACACGGTGGTGGTCGCGCCGTACCTGTCGTTGTTGCCGGAAATCACCATGCACAACGACGAGCGCATCGAGACCTCGACCTACATGGGTTATTTCGATGTAGCCGGCATGTTGATCGCCACGGTCGCCATCGGCTTTTTCGTCGAAAGTTTCGCCGACGGCCTGCAAATCGGTCCGTTCAAGTTTCAGGACGGCTATAAGTTCGCCGCCTATTTGTTCGGCATCGCCATGATGCTCTGCTTCTGGCTATCGATTTTTAAAGTACGCGAAAAGCCCCACTCAGCAGCCAAAGAAGTGCCGTACAAATTCTGGGAGGCCTTCGGGCATTGCCTTTCGAACCCGGCCTTCGTGCCGTATGTGGTGTCCATCAGTTTCTTTCGCGTGGCGATCGATATGCTTGTGGCCATCATCCCGTTCATGGTGACGGTGGTGATCGGCTTCGGCGAAGCGGCTGCGGGAATTCTGCAAGGCGCAATCACGCTGCTGAGCCTGCCGCTGTTCGTGTTGGTCTACAAGCTGTCGGCGAAACACGGTAAGAAGAAGATCTATTTGCTGAGTCAGCTCATGTTTGCGCTGATGCTGCCCTTGTTGGTGTCGATGAAAGCCTTCCCCGTCTTCGGCTGGTTAGGCAACTGGATCGTCATCAACCTGGGCTATCCGGCGTTGTCGCAGAGCTACATCATTCTGGTGCATGTCTGTGTCCTGTTTCTATTTGCGACGTTCCCCATCGCCACAATTTTCGTGCTGCCGCGTGCGCTGTTCGCCGACATCGTGGACCTGGATGCTGCGCGCACCGGCTACCGCCGCGAAGCGATGTACAACGGCATGGAAGGATTGATCACCAAGTTCGCGGCCGGCTTAGCCACGATCATCGCGCCGATGATGCTCAAATATTTCGGCGACACGCCGGATCATCCGGGAGGAATCATCCTGATCGGTCCGGTCGCCGGCATCCTGCTGTTTGCCGGCTGGATCGCCTTTAAGTATTACCCTATAGAGAAATAATCATGAATAGCATTCTCGCCGCCGCCGTCACCGTCGACATCACGCCGTTCAACGTGCCGCGCACGTACCTGGCCGGTTTTATGCCCAACCGTTTGGCCACTGCCGTGGCCGAACCGTTGAGCGCCCGCATTCTGTACTTGGAAGACAAAAACGGCCCGCTGGTCTGGATCGCGCTCGATCTGATCGGCCTGATGCTGCCGGATATCGACCGCCTGCGCGCGCAGCTTACCGGCGTCGCTCCGGAGCGCGTGCTGGTCGCTGCCACGCATACGCATTCCGGACCGGACACCATGGGTCTCTGGGGACCGGCAGTCGGCGACGTGCCCTACCAGACGGGAAGGGACGAAACCTACATCGATTGGATGCTCCAGCAGGTCGCTGCGGGCGTGGCCCGGGCGCAAATTCGCAAGCGCCCGGCGGTGTTCGGTTTCGGCGAGGATAAGACGGATAAGACGGAATGGGTGATCAACATCCGGCAGGCGGGATATCACGACCAAACGATGTCGGTGATGCGCGTGGACGGCGTCGATGGGCGGCCGATCGCCTGCCTGACCAATTTCGCCTGTCACCCGGAAGGGCTGTGGGAAAACAACACGGCGATCTCGCCCGACTACGTTCATTACCTGCACAAGCGGGTCGAAGAGGAAACCGGCGCGGTCAGTCTTTTTTTCAACGGCGCGCTGGGCGGCATGGTCACGTTGAATCTGGACAACGACGCGGAACTGTCGGCGCGGCGCTCGTTCGTCAAGCGGGCCGGCAAGGCGTTGGGCGGCGTAGCGGTCGAATGCTGGCGCGCGGCAAAGACCAAGAGTTATGAGGAAATTTTCTTCCAGGCCCGGCGCCTCACGGTTCCTTTCGATAACAAGCAACTGTACTTTCTGGCCAATATCGGCATTTTCCAGCGACAGGTGCAGCGGAAAAAAGTGACAACCTGTTTGTACGCCGCTCGGTTGGGCGACACGCTGTTCGCCACCTTGCCCGGCGAACCGTTGCCCGCCGTCGGTTTCGCCATTAAGAAAGCGATGACCGGGAAATTCAATTTTCTGTTCGGACTCGGCGGCGACGAAATGGGATATTTAATTGATTCTCGCCAAGCGGCCGACGAGGCATACAACTACGAGCGTTCCATGTCCATCGGGCCGGACGGCGTGGAAGAACTGATGCGGCAGTTGTTAAAACTAATCGAAGAACTATGAAAATCGTCGGACTCACCGGGGGCATCGGCAGCGGGAAAAGCGTCGTGGCCGGTTTTCTATCCGCTTGCGGTGCCCAGTGCCTGGATACCGACCGAGTTGCCCGCGAGGTGGTCGCCCCGAACAGCGAGGGCTGGCGGAAAATCGTCGATCGTTTTGGAGCCGCCGTTCTCCAATCGTCGGGAGAGTTGGATCGCGATACGTTGGCGAAGATCGTGTTTGCCGATCCCGCCGCGCGCCGGGAGTTGGAGGCGATCACGCACCCGTTGATTTTCCAGGCCGTGCACCGTTGGTTAATCGAGCAATTACACGCGGGCGTCGCCGTCGCTGTGCTGGAAATTCCGCTGTTGTTCGAGGTCGACGTACCCTATTCCTTCAACGCGACGATATGCGTCGTCGCCGAACGATCCGTGCGCCTCGAGCGCATCCGCCGCCGTTCGGGATATGACGAGACCACCCTCGCCGGCATCCTCGACGCACAGATGGACCAGCAGGAAAAAGCCGCTCGCGCAGACTACGTGATCGACAACAGCGGCACGCTCGACACAACGCAAAAGGCGGTTGAAGAGATATTTAGGAAGATCGCGGCGGATGCCTAAGCGAAGTTGATCGCTTCGCCCACACGCAGCGAGGTCATATCATCGCCGAAGACCGTCTTAAGAATTCCCAACGAAACGAAATCGGAATCATGCTCGGATACGTATAGTTTCTCGATGCCGAATTCGCGCATGCCCATGGCCAACAGACCGATCTCCTCGGGATTGGTTTTTTCCCACGGTGGCTGCTTGCTGAGAAGCACACGGTAGCGCAGCGGAATTTCATCGTCCAATAAAGCATGCAGGCCGCCGACGTA
Source organism: bacterium (assembly GCA_036743315.1). Classification (GTDB taxonomy): domain Bacteria; phylum Lernaellota; class Lernaellaia; order Lernaellales; family Lernaellaceae; genus CALBTQ01. Next base: position 4,739 of record DAINPV010000155.1, read on the forward strand.
GGCGTAGGGTTTGATGCCGGTGATTTGCGAAGCGTACTGAATCATCCGCAACGGTTCGGGATGCGCGTCACCGACGATGCAGACCAGCCCCTTGCCGGCGACATTGATCAACAACATCCGCTCGTCGATCCGCCCGCCGATGAACAACCGTCCCGGCAGATTGGCCGACAACAACACGCCAGGCGCGATTTTCTTAGCCGCTTTTCGCCCGTGGTTGCGTCCCCAGGAGGTATAGGTGGGCACGCCGTCCAGCGGCAGGTCGAACGCCGGTTGCCGGCGCAGGAAGCCGAAGACACCGCCCGTGTGTTCGCGATGACGATGGCTCACAACGATCGCGTTCAGTCCGTCAATCAGCTTGACGGGATCAATGCCCATTGCTTTCAGATTGTACAACAGCGGCGACGGCGTGCGTCGCGGCCGATTGTCGCCCAGGTCGAAGAGGATTTTCGCGTCGTCTGTTTCAATCATATAACTTACACCGGCGTCGGTGATGTATTTGCCGTCTCCCGCCAGCCATTCAAAAACCGGGGTGATCGTCAACGACGACACTTCGCCGATGAATACGTGTTCGCCGCGCTGCAGTCGCCGCCAGCGCCGTTGATCGAGCCAGCGTCCCAACTGATAGCGTACCCAGAAAAAAGACACCATCAACAACGCGGCGGCAGTCAAGCCGACAATCACCAACGTGCCGGTGTTGATTAAGGTGTTGATCAGTTCGCGCAAACAATGCTCCTTTTGCGGTGCATTTTAACATAACTCGTTCTTGCTTTGCCGTCATCACGGAAATTGTTATGCTAGCGCGCATGAGTTGGCTGGATACATCCGTCTTACGCCGGCGACTTTTCGCTGGGATCGCCCTATTATGCGAGCAACCATGGCATCGTGCGTTGAGCTTGATCAGCGAGCGCGCCTGGCTGGTCGGCGGCGCGGTGCGCGATCTGGCGCTGGGGCTCGAACCGCTGGACATCGACCTTGCCGTCGCGGGCGATGCGCTGGCGATCGGGCGGCAATTGGCCGAAACTCTGTCCGGGCGGTTCGTCGCTTTGCACGAACGGTTCGGCAGTTGCCGCATCGTGCTTCCCGACCAGATGCAGCTCGATTTGACCGCGTTGCAGGGCGCCACGATCGAAGAGGATCTTGCCCGCCGCGATCTGACGATCAACGCCATGGCCCTGCCCCTGACCGCAAGTGAAACGCTGCTGGATCCCTTCGACGGTCTGGCTGATTTGCTCAACGGTGTGGCGCGTTGTCCGAGCCCGACGGTGATCGGCGCCGATCCGGTGCGCGCATTGCGCGTCTTTCGTTTTGCCGCCGAGTTCGATCTGCAGCCGACTCCCGAAACGCTCGATCAGGCGGCGGCCCAGGCAGCGCAGCTCAAGCTCATGCCCGGCGAGCGCGTATGGGAGGAGCTGCGGCGATTGCTGGCCGGTGAAGAGATGGCCAACTGGATCGAGGCACTGGATCGTGCCGGTTTGCTCGATGGTCTTTTCCCGGAACTGGCCGCCGGCGCCGGCGTTGTGCAACCATCGTTTCATCATCTCGACGTTCGCGGGCACAGCGTGCTCACGGCAATGAATATCGACTATCTGTTCGACGACGAACTTCTCGCACCCGCTTTGGCGCACCCGCACGATCGTTGTTTGCTTCGCCTCGCCTGCCTGCTGCACGACCTGGGCAAGCCGCAAGCCGCCACGGAACAAGACGAGCGGTTGCGTTTTCCCGGCCATCCGCAGCAGGGCGCGGCGATCGCCGATAAAATCTGCCGCCGCCTACGCCTGTCCAACGAGGACCGCCGGCGGGTAACGACCCTGGTCGATACGCACATGCGCCCGCATCAGTTGGCCGAATTGTTGGCCAGCGGGCGTTTGTCGGCCAAGGCCACGCGGAAATTTCTCATCGATTTAGGCGCCGATTGGAGGCATTGTCTGGCGCTCGCCCGCGCCGATCTGTTGGCCACTGCCGGACCGGCCGCACCGCCCGACGGCGAACAAAAGGCGATGCGCTTGGCCGAGCACCTGACCGAAGCGATGCGCAAGCGCATGCCCGCTCCCGGCAGCCGTCCGCTGGTCACCGGCGCGGACGTTCTTGCTCTCGGCGTCGCGCCGGGCGTGCACATCGGCCGCCTGCTGGAGATGGTCGAACAAGCACGATTCGAAAATCCCCTCCTCACGCGCGAACAAGCGCTGGCGCTAGTCAAATCATCCATGATCGAGGAAAAATAACAGCGCCTCTCGACGCGGCGTTCGTTTCCCAGTATAAAAGCAGCGACCATTTTCGGAGGACCCGCATGCGTCACGACGGCCGCAAACCTACGCAATTGCGTCTGGTCAAACTGATCAAGGGCATCAATCGATACGCCGAGGGCAGTTGTTTGGTGGAATTCGGTAACACGCGTGTGCACTGCACGGCCAGCGTGGAAAACCAAATCCCCCGTTGGCGCGATTCGGCGGAAGGCGGCTGGGTCACCGGCGAATACGACATGCTGCCGCGCGCCAACCGCGAACGCGGCCTCCGTTCCGGCGGACGCGGCGGGCGGGCGCAGGAAATCAGCCGACTGATCGGCCGCTCGCTACGTGCGGTGACCGACCTGAAAGCGATGCCCGGCCTGACGATCTCCATCGATTGCGACGTGTTGCAGGCCGACGGCGGCACACGCACGGCGGCGATCACCGGCGGGTTCGTCGCGCTGACCGATGCGCTCACCTGGTGCAAAGACCAAAAGATGATCAAGCGCATCCCGCTGCTGGACACCGTCGCCGCGGTCAGCGTGGGCATCGTCGACGATGAAGTTCTGCTCGACCTGGATTATCAGGAAGACAAGCAAGCAAGCGTCGACGCCAATTTCGTCATCACCGGCGAAGGGCGGCTGGTCGAGGTGCAGGCCACCGGCGAAGAAGCGACCTTCACCACCGAGCAACTCGGCGAGCTGTTGGCCATGGCGCAAACCGGGGTGCGCAAACTGACCAAAATTCAGCGGCATGAACTGGGACGTCTTCACCTGCCGGGAACGCTTTCGTGAAAATTCTGCTGGCCACTGCCAATCGCGGCAAGATCGCCGAGCTGCGCGCGTTGCTTGCCGACCTGGATTGGGAAATTGTCGGCCTGGATCAACTGCCGCAGCGCCTCGATGTCGAGGAAAACGGCGCGACATTTCTCGACAACGCGTTGCTCAAGGCTCGCGCCTACGCACAATTGGCGGGCTTGCCGACCATTGCGGATGATTCCGGTTTGTGCGTCGAAGCTCTCGGCGGACGTCCCGGCGTGCATAGCGCGCGCTATGCCGGTCTCGGCGCCAACGACGCCGCCAACAATGCCAGGTTGCTGCGCGAAATGGCCACGCATACCGACCGCCGGGCGAAGTTCGTGTGTGTCTCGGTTTGCGTGCTGCCCACCGGCGAAACGATCGAAGCGACCGGCGAGTGCGTCGGCGAAATTCTGTCGGAACCGCGCGGCACGGCAGGATTCGGATACGATCCGCTGTTTTTTCATCCACCCAGCGGTAAAACCTTCGCCCAATTGAGCGCCGCCGAAAAAAACCGCATCAGCCACCGGGCACTGTCGTTGGGTTCGCTTAAAGCGAAAATGGCGGCGTCCCCGGCCTTCGCTCCACGAGCCAAATAACCGCTGCCGGCTTCCCTTCAGCGCCGATCCGCTCCTTTTCCTCGATCGTGTAATTGGGCTCGAGGCGGAAGCGTTCCATCGCTAAGTCGCTTTGCTTGGTGTGCAAAATCAACAATGAGCGGCGAAACGGAATGCGGCCGTTGTACGGCAGCGCTATGCGGCCCAAGTGATAGGAGGTTATCGCCAATTCGTCCGACAGCACCGGCAAGGTCGGCGGATGGGAGAGTGCCGCATGTGCAGCCGGCCGATAGGGATCTTCGATTTTTCCGAATTCGTGCAACAACGACGAAGTCAGCACCACGCCGGCCAGAATCATGGCCAGTACGACCGCCTGCATCATACGCCGGCGCAGACGATCGCGGCGCAGCCAATACCAGCAGCCGAAAGCGACAGGCAGCGACAGCCACAACATCAGCGGTGTGGAAAAGCGCAGGTCGTAGTACCAATGAAGTGAAATG
>DAINPV010000156.1:0-8817 GCA_036743315.1 bacterium
GGGAATGCGTCCGCCGATTTGCCTTTTCAGTTGGCGGCCGTCAACGATGCCCTCTCCCGGGTGGAAGGGGCCTACGCCCTGTGCGTGGCGCATCTGGGCGATCCGACGCAGATGATCGTCGCCAAAAACGGCAGCGACCTGGTCATCCATCAGCGCGACGGTGAAGTCTTCGTCTGCTCGGATCCGGCGGTCGGCGCGATCTTCTCGCCCTATTACATCTACCTGAAAGACGGTGACATCGCGCGCATCCAATCCGGCGAAGTGACCGTGCTCGACAGCGCCAACGAACTGGTGGCGCGGGAGCCCAAGGAGATCGACAAGGAGCTCGAGGCGATCGACAAACGAGGCTACGAGCACTTCATGCTCAAGGAGATTCACGAGCAGCCGCAAACGGTCGCCCGCTGCTACCAGGGCCGCTTCGACCACCAGATGGCAACGGCCAAGCTCGGCGGCATCAAGGACGCGTCGCTCAAGCGGCTGGTGCAAAGCGGCAGCGAGGTCAATTTCGTCGGTTGCGGAACTTCGTACAACGCCGCGCTGGTCGGCGCGCTGGCGCTGGAGAACGTCGCGCGCATCCGCTCGCGTACGCAGTTGGCTTCCGAACTGATCAGCATCAATCCGGTCATCCTGCCGGAAGACAATTTCTTCTGCCTGAGCCAGTCGGGCGCGACCGCCGACGTGATCAAGTTCATCCAGGAGGCGATTTTCCGCGAGGCGACTTGCCTGGGCATCGTCAACGTCGTCGGCTCGACGGTGGCCAACCTGACCCACGAAAGCGGCGGCGGCGTGTACACCCGCTCCGGGCGCGAGGTCGGCGTGGCCGCGACGAAAACCTACACCGGCCAATTGGCCGTCCTCACCCTGCTCACCCTGCTGCTGGCGCGTAAAAAGGAACTGTCGCTCAAACGCGGCAAGGAGATCATCCGCGCGATGGAGGAACTGCCTGACAAAATTCAGCGGGCGCTGGAGACGACCGAGGGGCAGATCAAAGACCTGGCCAAAACCTTCAGCAAATACCCCGGCGCGTTTTTCCTCGGGCGCGGCTTCGGCCTGCCCTCGGCGTTGGAGGGCGCGCTCAAACTGAAGGAAGTTTCCTACGTGCATGCGGAAGGCTATCCCGCCGGCGAATCCAAACATGGGCCGATCGCGTTGATCGACGAGAACTTTTTCGTCGTCTTCGTCGCCACCGACGAGGATCCGGAAGCGCGTCGCTACGTCGCCAACAACATTTCGGAGATGAAAGCCCGCTTCGACGAGCATGCGGGCCACGGCAAATCGCACATCATCATTATCGGCACCGAGGGCGACCGCGAACTGGAGGAATTCGCCGCTCACGTCGTCTATCTGCCGTCGGCCGGGGAAGCGATTCTCTCGCCGATCCTGCACGCGGCGCCATTGCAGTTGTTCGCCTATTACATGGCTCTGGAGCGCGGGCACGATCCCGATCAGCCGCGCAACCTGGCCAAGAGCGTCACGGTCACCTGAGTCTTTAGGCGGTGCGCAACGGAATCGGGCCGATATGCTCCGGCAGAATCTGCACCCCGCGTTCCAACCATTCCGGCAGCAATTTGACCTTTTCCCGGCGCGGCGGCCGCGGCGGCTCGAGCAACGCGCGGATCTTCAGCGTCGCCTGCTCGGTCAGCGTCGGGCCGTGCCCCGGACACAACCGCTGCACCTCGGGCATGCGGCGGATGAAACGCAACGTCGCTTCGTGGCACATGCCCACATTGGGGCTGTATTCGGCCATCGCCAGGCGCAGCTGGTGACCGATGCGCAACGGCGGATACCCGACCAGGATCGCATCGCCGGAAAACAGCGTCTGCGTCGGCTGATGGTAGATCATCGACTGTCCGTCGGTGTGCCCCGGCGCCGGATGGATGTGGAAACCGTACTTCCACGGGCCGCGTTGGAACGTTTCGTCGATCGGGCAGATCGCCGGCTGCAGATCCTGCAGACCGCAGGCAATCCGGTAAAACAGCGCCATCGGCCGGCCGGACAACGGCGGCGGCGGCGCGGTGCCGTCCAAAAACGGCGCGTCGGCGGCGTGGCAGACGACCGGACAGCCGAACGTCTTGCGCACCCAGGCGGCGTTGCCCGCGTGATCGCGATGGTGGTGGGTCAGCAACACGGCCGTCAGGTCGCCCGGCTGCCGGATGCCCCAACGCCACAGATTCCAGCGCAAGAGCACGCGCTCGCCCCTATCGCCGGTGTCGATGAGGAAATGGCGGCCGCGCTTGTCGCGCAGCAGGTAGACATTGGAAATGTTGACCGCGTTCAATACGCGTATATCCGCTTCGAGCTCCGTCATGATCGTTCACCTCGTGTCAATTCTCAGATGTTGAATCTGTCACATTCGCTTCAACATAAGCACGGAACCTATCGTGCGGGCGCATGTTGACACAACGCGTCAAGGATGTAAAGCGCTTTGTTTTTACTTTAACTATTTGCCGTATCCCATTGATTAATAAGAATATTCATTTCCACAAAAAAGAAATACTTGGCAGATTTGGCAAATGCCGTTAAGCTGGCGCATCGTTTTGTTCACCAACAAAGGATCGGCCGGCCCATGAACGCTCCGCTCATCGCCCACGTCCGTCCCGGACGCCCAATCGCAGTTATTCTGATCTCCGTTCTCTTGATTATCGGCTGCGCGACGACACGCACGGCCGTCGAACCGTCGCTGGACGGACCCTGGTACAAATCAACCGAACCGGCCGCTCGGTACAAAGGCGTGGTGCAACTGTCGACCTACGTCGTCATGCGCGACGGGGTGCGGATCGCCCTGGACTACTACCTGCCGCAAAACCTTGCGCCGGGCGAAAAGCTGCCGACGATCCTCGATCAGACGCGCTACTGGCGCAACATCGACCTGCGCTGGCCGCTCTCGGGCCTGCTGACGCTCTACCAGGAAATCGAGCCGATCATCGAAAGCGGTTACGCTTTCGTGCGGGTGGACACGCGCGGGTCCGGCGCCTCCTTCGGCACGTGCCCCTGCCCCTGGTCGGCCGACGAGATTCGCGACGGCGCCCAGATCGTCGATTGGATCGTCGCCCAGCCGTGGTCCGACGGCATCGTCGGGGCGGCCGGCGGCTCGTACGAGGGCACCGCGGCGGAATTTCTGGCGACCAACCGCCACCCGGCGCTCAAGGCGATCATGCCGATGTATTCGTTGTTCGACACCTACCCCGACATCGCCTTCCCCGGCGGCATCCACCTGAGTTGGTTCACCGAAATCTGGCAGCAGGGCAACCACGCGCTGGACAACAACCGCCCGCAGGAAGTGCTTTGGTGGGCGCCGCTGGTCACGCGGGGCGTTGCGCCGGTGATGTTCGACCGCCGCCGCGACCTGCTGCGCCGGGCCGTCGCCGACCACGCCGCCAATTACCGGGTGCACAACGAGGCGAAGACCATCGTCTTCCGCGACGACGTCAGCCCCGGCGGCCTGCACCTGGACAGTTTCAGCCCGCACACGTTCGTCGACGATCTGCGCGCGGCGGACATCCCCATCTACAGCTACAGCGGCTGGTTCGACGGCGGGTATCCGCACGCGGCGATCAAGCGCTTCTTGACGCTGCGCACGCGCGGCGCGAAGCTGATTCTCGGTCCGTGGGATCACGGCGGCGACGATCACATGCGCCCCTTCGCCAAACCGATCAAAGCGCGTTTCGCTCATCTGGCCGAGGCGAAGCGCTTCTTCGATCGCTACCTCAAGGGCGTCGACACGGGCGTCGATCGCGAACCGCCGGTCGCCTATTACACCATGGTCGCCGACCGGTGGCGCCAGGCGCAGACCTGGCCGCCGGCGGAAGCGCGGTACGAAACGTTCTACGCGGTGAAAAATCGAGAGCTGGCGCGTGCGGCGCCCACCGATGCGACCGGGGCCGACGAATACCGCGTCGATTTGACCGCCGGCACGGGCGACCGGGCGCGCTGGAACAGCCTCGCGCTGGACGTCGCGGTGTACTATCCGGACCGCGTCCGGGCCGATCGCAAGTTGCTGGTTTACGATTCGCCGCCGCTGGCCGAAGACACCGAAGTCACCGGGCATCCGCTGGTGACGCTGTACGTAGCCTCGACCGCGACCGACGGCCAATTCTTCGCCTACCTGGAGGATGTCGACGAGCGGGGGCGCGTCAATTACGTCACCGAGGGTATGCTGCGCGCGCTGCATCGCCGCTTGAGCGCGGAAACGCCGCCCTACCTTTCGCCCGCGCCGTATCGCACCTTCCTGAAAAAAGACGCGCAACCGCTGACGCCCGGCGAAACGGCGGAACTGACCTTCGATCTGCTGCCGGTGTCGTATTTGTTCAAGAAGGGTCACCGCCTTCGCCTGGCGCTGGCCGGCGCGGATGCGGACCATTTTCAGGCGCTGCCCGGCGAGGCGCCGGTCTGGCGGGTGCAACGCAACCAACGTTACGCCACGCGCCTCGAACTGCCGATCGTGAAGAGATAATCGACGCCGCCGTGAACGTTCGGCCTAGCTGAGCAGACCTTCGATGATCAAATCGACCGCCTGCTCCTCGCTCAAGCCGTGGGCCATCAGCGTCTCCAACTGCTTCGAATCGACGCTGCCGATCGCCGCTTCGTGCGTGATGTGCGCGCGCGGATCTTCCACCTTGACCACCGGCATCGCCTGAGCGATCGCCTCGTCCTGCACGATCTCTTTGCAGTCGACGTGGCCGCGGGCGAAAGGCGCGCTGGCGGTCAGCGTGTTGCGAATATCGGCCTGCGCCTGGTGGCGCACGGCAATGTAGCTGTTGAGCACGCCGCGCGCGTGTTCGCCGACCAGGTGACCGATTTCGTTGATGCGGATCTTATCGTTTTTCGTGCCGCTGATGCGCGCGGTCATTTCGATGGTGCTGTGTTCCTTGCCGGTCACGTCGTACTCGATGTCCATCTCGCCGACGCGCCCCTTGATCAACTCGAACTCGGTTTTGAACCGGCCGTGTTCCTCGACGATCACCTTCGCCTTGGGGACGACGGTCACCCCGCCGTCGGGACCGTGCACGTGCCGCTCGAAATACGAATAGCGGGCGTGCTTGCCGACGCGGATGTCCGCATCCATCAGGTGCTGCACCTTGACCGCATTGGGGAAGGTGCAATGCGCCACGACCTCCACCTGCGCATGGTCGCGGATGTCCACGTGCATCACGATGCGCTGCACGCCCTCTTCCGGCAGCATGCCGAAACACAGGTGCACCGGCTTTTCGATCTTCGCGCCTGCCGCGACGATGAAGGTCGCCTCGATGCCGTCGGGCAGTTCCTTGGCCTGCACATCCAGTCCCGGAACCAGGTGCCTGCCCAGCACTTTATTCTGATCGATCACCACCGACGCCGTGCCTTCCGGCAGGTGATGGCTCATGTTGATCGATGCGAAAATCTCTTTAATGGTGTCGTCGACCGACATTATTCATTCTCCAGCGGGATGTTCGGATGGTCGCAGGGCAGGCATTGCCGATCGAAGTGCATGCCGATTTTATCCGCGTCGCCCTTGTCGATCAGGCGGCCGCGGCAGATGAGAAACGCGTGTTCGGCCTGGCGCAGCACGGCCATGCTGTGGGTGATCAGCAGAACGGTCGAACCTTTTTCCTTCAGCAGCCTGATCGCCGCGAAGATGCGCTCCAACGCTTCGACGTCGATGCCTGAGTCGGGTTCGTCCAACAACACGAGCTTGGGCTCGAGCGCCAGAATCGACGCCAGTTCGACGCGCTTGCGCTCGCCGCCGCTCAGGGTGCGGTCCACCGCCCGTTTGAGGTAGCTGTCCGGATCCAGCCCGACCTGCCACATCGCCTCGCGCGCGCGATCCATTGACTTATCCTTGGCCGCCGAGCGGATGAACTTCTCGCAAGTCAGCCCCTCGAAGCGCGCCGGTTCCTGCCAGCCCAAGGTGATGCCCAGCCGCGCCCGTTCGTCGATGCCCAGCGCCTTGATCGACTTGCCTTCGAAAAGGATATCCCCCCCGTGATCGCGGTAGCCGGCCAGACCCATGATTGTGCTGGCCAGCGTTGATTTCCCCGCGCCGTTCGGGCCGATGATCGCATGCACGTGCCCGCCCCAGAAATCGATGCTCAGACCGTCCAGAATCCGGCTGCCGTTGAACGCCAGGGTCAGCTCTTTGGTCTCCAAGATGCCCATCGCATTATCCTTGCACCGGCCGTCGCTGCCGGCATTCGGGTTTCGTCATCGAAAAAGCCGTTCCTCTCGGCATTCTGCCGGAAATATAAGTCTCTCTGCCGGCAACGCCAGCGATGCCATCGCATTTCCGGAACCTTCCCACCGAAAGGAAGTCTAATCTCAACGGGTTGTCAAACAGTCCCCGTTCGGCGCGGCCTAAAATAGATCAAAGTTCGCGCCTTGACAAATGGGGGGGTGATCTCCACCGTAAGAGCAACCGAACCGTGCAAGGGAGCCTCGGATGAAACGATTGGCGTTGCCACTGCTTTTGCTTCTGCTTTTGTTGACCGTCGCCGGTTGTCAAAAAGACTCGGTGATGCCCGACAGCGAATCGGTCAAGCCCAAGCCGCTCGGCGACGACGCCGCACCTGTGGTGGAGACGCCTGCCGGTCAACCGGCCCGCGTTACCTTGTATGCCATGAGTGAATGTCCTTACGGCGTCCCGGCCGAAAAAGTGCTCTTCGACGTCAAACAGTCGCTCGGCGAAAAAATGACCGCCCGCCTGGCCTTCATCGTCGAGCGGGAGGAAGGCGGCGGCCTGACCAGCCTGCACGGACCGACCGAAGTGGAAAAGGACATGATTCAGGCCTGCGTGGGCCGGGTTGCGCCGGACAAACAGCTCACCTTCGTCGTCGAGATGAATCAGCGCGCCAAGCAGCCGTGGACCGAAATCGCCGCCGGTCTGCAGGTCGACGCCGCGGCCGTCGACGCATGCCTGCAGGACGGTACGGGCATCGACCTGCTGCTTAAGGATATGGAAGAAACCGTCTCGTTGCAGATCAACTCCAGCCCGACCATCATGCTCAACGATCGCAAGTATACCGGCGGACGGGACAGCCGCGATCTGTTCGACGCGGTGTGCGCGACCTTCTCCAAAGCCGATCGCCCGGCCGTTTGCGACGCGCCGCCCGATTTCTTGTCGCGCACCGATCCGACCGGTTCCGGCTCCTGCGCCACCGATAAAGCCGCCGCGGAAGAAGAGCCGCTGCCCGAGGAATATGTCGCCCGCGAGCCGTTCAATCACCCGGTGATCTACGACCCGCAAGCCCTCGACGCCGCCCGTGTGGAAGAGGTCATCGACCAGACGAAAAAAGTCTACCCGATGGTGAACGTCCAACGCATCAAATACGACGCCGACGAGGGCCGGAAAATGATCTCCCGCTATGAAATCAAAACTCTGCCGGCGTTTTTGTTCCCCGAAAAAATCGAGACGTTCGGCAACTTCGAACAGATGAAAAATTACCTCGTTAAAGTGAAGGACATGTACGTGCTCGATCCGAAATTCGGCAGCAGCATCTTCCTGGATCGTCAGCCCATCCGCAAACAGATCGACATCTACTACATGCCTTACTCGGACAAGGCGGTGCGCGTGTTGCTGGACATCAACGATCTGGCCGGCCGGCCCGACGTCCAGGCGATGAACGTGACCATCAAGCTGCATCCCTACGCGCTGATCGAGGAAGGTGGAATGTATTCGCGCATCGGCGCTACGGAAATCGAAGAAATGCTGCGCCAGATGGCGATCATCCAGACGGACGCCGCGAAAATCTGGCCCTACCTGGTCGGCCGCTACGATCGTCTGTCCAGCAGTTGGTGGGAGGATTTCATCGTCAAGGTGGGATTGGATCCACAAAAGATCAAGCAGCTCGCCCAAAGCGAAGAGATGGAAAAACAGTTGCTGGCCGTCAGCACGGAAGCCGCGCAGATTTCCGCCGGCGAGGAAATCATCTTCCTCTTCGAAAACCGCGAGAAATCGCGCATCGAAGGCAAGGACCAGTTCAAGGAAGCGCTGTTCACCATCGGCAATCGCTGATTACCAGACGACCTCCAGCCGCTTGTCCTTGACCTGCTGGCTGACGTAATCCGGCAGCAGGATCGGGCTGATCCGCTCCTCGCCCACGTTCGCCCGGCGTCGCTGTTTCTCGTAGTCGCGCACGTGGTCCAGATGCGGTCGCCCTTCCTGGAATTTCCATTTCGCGTACTGCGCCGCCTCGCGCCCGGCGATGCGCCCGAAGACGGTCACGTCCAGCAGCGAGTTGCCCATCAACCGGTTTTCGCCGTGGACGCCGCCGGACACCTCGCCCGCGCTGAACAGGCCGGGAACCGTCGTTTCGCAGTTGCTGTTGTAGACCAACCCGCCGTTTTGATAGTGCAGCGTGGGGTAAATCAGCATCGGCTGTTTGCTGATGTCGATGCCGTAGCGCTTGAACAAAATGAACTTGCCGGGAAATTCCCGCTCGACGAAACCGGGGCCGTGCAGCGTGTCGATCATCGGGCTGTCCAGCCACACGCCCACCTTGCCCGTCGGCGTCGGCACGCCCTTGCCCACCTCCAGGCACTCGCGGATGATGCTCGCGGCCTCCACGTCGCGCGGTTCGCGCTCGAACACGAACTGCTCGCCGTCGACGTTCACCACGTTCGCGCCGAAGCCGCGCACCTTTTCGGTGATCAACAAGCCCTCGGCTTGCTCGGGAAACACCGCGCCGGTCGGGTGGTATTGCACCGCGTGCAAAAAGCATACGGGCACGCCCGCGCGATAGGCCATGACGATGCCGTCGGCCGTGGCGCCGTAATGGTTGGTGGTCATGAAGCCCTGCACGTGCAGCCGCCCCGAACCGCCGGTGGCCATGACCACCGCCTTGG
>DAINPV010000157.1:0-8792 GCA_036743315.1 bacterium
CCTTCATTCTCGGCGGCCTGTTTATTCTCGTTTTCCCCGTCGTCGGCGCGCTGCTCGTCTGGCGCAAGACCGACGCCAAATGGTTGTACTTCCTCATCGGCATGGCGACGTTCTTCCTCTTCCAAGGCATCCTGCGCATCCCGGCGATTTCGCTGATTCAATATTTCTTCGCCGAGTGGCTGCAAAGCTCAACGCTGATTTCCTGGACGTGGCTGGTGCTGCTGTGCCTAACCGCGGGCCTTTTCGAGGAAGGCGGGCGCTACCTTGCGCTGCGCTTCGTGCTCAAACCGCCGCACGCGTGGAAAAACGGACTGATGTTCGGCCTGGGCCACGGCGGCTTCGAGGCGTGGCTGATCGGCCTGGGCGCGATCGTCGGCAATATCGCGCTCATGTTCATGCCCGCCGAAACGCTGCAAGGACCGGCGCTGGCGGCCAAAGAAGAGATCATGAATCTGCCGCTGCTCATGACCGCCGTCTCGCCGCTGGAGCGCCTGATGGCCACGGTCTGCCACGTCGGCTTCACGCTGCTCGTCCTGCGTGCCTTCCGTAGCGGCGCGTCGGTCGGGAAATGGCTCGCGCTGGCCGTCATCGCCCACGCGCTGGTCAACCTCGTCGCGGTGATCGTGATGAAGCTCGCCGGCGTCTGGTTCGCCGAAGCGGCCCTCGCCCTCATCGTCGCCTGGATGATCGTCTGGATCGTTCACGAATACAAAAATGAAAAAGCCTCCCCGGTGGGGATATAAATTCGTAGGGGCAACCCCCCGTGGTTGCCCTGCCTTGGACAGGCGCGAGGGCCGTGTTTAGATATCCACGAGCACAGCTTTCGCCTGACGGCGGAAACTATGGCACACGAACCGTGTCATTCTGAGGAGCGCCACTGCGCGACGAAGAATCTACGTCCGCCAACGAGAGATCCTTTTATCACTTACAACTCATCACGTATAACTAGCTTCGTTTGTGTGCCACACTTTTGGCGACAGCCAAAGGTGTGCAATGAGTTGATCCAACCACTGAGATTTTACGGCCTGCTCCATACGTCGTTGTCCACTGAGGCGGTGAAGTAAATACGCATAATGCCTTCGTCGTCGATGCTGCGCTCGCCGCGAATGAGCGCCGCACCGTTATCGTAGTAGAGCCGCCCGTTGAGCGTCGGATTTAGCGGCGCGTCGTCCTCGACGATTTCGCCGGCGTACAGCTCGCCGCTTTCCGCGAACTCAACCCAGATCGGCGCGCGCCAATAATACCCGCAGGCCGCGTTGGCGTCGTAATGCGGCACTTCCCAGAAGCCTTCGGGACGACAGGTGACGATGCGCTGATTGTCCTGGATGTCGACCCAACCGCCCAGGTAGGCGTCGAGCAGCGTGACCAACCGGTCGCGCTCGATGTTGCTCGGCAACTCGGGGATGCAGTCGTCGTACGGATCGTCGCTTGACGCTCCGGCCTTCAATTCGCTGTCGAGGTTGCGGCCGTATTCGCAACCGTCGTCCGTCCATCCGGCGGGAACGTCGACCTCGTCGCCGTCGTCTTTATCGTCGTCCTTGTCGCAGGCAAACAGAAGGAAAAGGCAAACAAGTATGATCGCAACGCACTCCCGACAATTGTCCGTCATTCGATTCTCTCCAATAGCGATTGGTTGAGTATCTACCCGCGTCCGCACCCGTCGTCGTCGTCATCGTCGTCGGGCAGCACGGTAGAATCGTCGTCGTCGTCCGTCGCATCGTCGTCCGTCGCGTCGTCGTCCGTGGCGTCGTCGTCGGCCGCATCGTCGTCGGCCGAATCGTCGTCATCGTCGCCGAGCGCGTCGCACGTGTCGGTCTCCTCGTTGCACGTTTGCGTGTTCGGATCGCACGGATCGCCGGGATGCACGGCGCATTCGCCTCCCGCGCACGTATCCGCGCCGTTGCAGAACGTGCCGTCGTTGCACGAGGCGCCGTCGTTGTCGCTCCAGGCCGTGGCGCTGATTGTCGGCGCGCATACCTGGCAGACGTTCGCCGGGTTCGTCGCCCCGGCGGCGTAGAACTGTCCGTCGATTTCGCACTGCTCCGGCTGCGCGAACAGGCGCGCGTACACCGACGTGTAATCGAGGTTCAGATCGTACAGGGCGATGGTCAGCGCGATGCGGCCGCGCGCGTTCAACTCGACGAACACGTCGTCGACCACCCACAGCAGCGCGTTCGGATAATCGATCGCCCACTGCTGATTGCCGTCGGGATCGTATTTGATCAGCTCGATCGTGTTGTGCAAAATGCTGCCGGAAACCATGTACGCCGCGTAGACGTTGCCCGCCGCGTCGACCTGCAGGTCGTCGACCTCGCCGAACTTGTTGCCGATCACCGCGCCCTGGTGATACACCTCCCACAGCTTATTGCCGTCGGGATCGAACTTGTACACGTAGCCCGACGAATTGTAGCCGACCTTGCCCGTCGGCCAGGTCAACACCGAGCGCTCGCCGACCAGCACGTTGCCTTCCGGATCGGCAGCCATCGCGTAGACCCAGTCGTACTCGGTCGGGCTCAGGCCCTCCTCGGTCACCGCCCACTGCCGCACGCCGTCGGCGTCGTACTTGACCAGCACGATGCCCCACTCGATGTCGCCGCCCACGTACACGTTGCCCTCGCCGTCCACCGCCAGACCGCCCGGATAATCGTCGGTCTCCTCACTGTACTTGTACAGGTCGTGCCAGGCGAGCGTGCCGTCGGCATAATATTTCACGGTCAAAAAATCCCACTGCATCGCCGTGTCGGTGGTGAAGCCGAACAACACCGGGTCCTCGTTCGGGTCCAGCTCGATCCACTGCGCGAAGGCGCAATCGTGGCCGGTTTCGCCGTAATTGCGCCACCACTGCCGCACGCCGTCCGCGTCGTACTTGACCAGCATGAATTGGTTGCCCAGATCCACGCCGTTGTTCATCTGCCTGGCGATGTAAAAATTTCCCGCGCTATCGAGCGCCACGTCTTCGCATTCCAGCGTGCGATTCACGCCCGTCGTGTTGGTCATCGTTTGCGACCAGATCACCTGCCCCGTCGGCGAGAGCTTGAAAATTTTGATGCGCAGGCCCGCGTTGAATTCCTCGACGTTCGCCGCGCCATACAGATTGCCGTCCGCGTCCACTTTCACGCCGCACGCCGGGCCGAACGTCGCGTCGTGATAATCGTACTGCGCCACGCCCGCCGCGTCGTAGCGCGTGAACCACGTGTCGGGCGATAGCGGATCGTCGTACATGCCGCCGAGGTACACGTTGTCCGCCTCGTCCAACGCCGTCGCGTAGACCGTCTGATAAACGCCCGTTTCGGTGATCAGGTTTTCCCAGAGCATTTCGACATCGTCGTCCGCCCATGCCGCGCCGCCGATCGTCGCGAGCAACACCGCCGCCAACGCCAACACCATTTTCATCGCACCCTCCCGATAATCAGTGATGGCCGCGCTCCCCACCACGGCATGATTTTACTTCGCTCATTCTTCAAGTATCAATGACGCCCGCACCCGTCGTCATCGTCGTCGTCGCCGTTGTCGTCGTCGTCGCCGGACGAGGCATCGTCGTCGTCATCATCGTCGTCGTCGTCGCCGGCCGAATCGTCGTCGTCATCGTCGCCCAGGATATCGCAGGTGTCGGTTTCCTCGTTGCACGTTTGCGTGTTCGGGTCGCACGGATCGCCCGCGTGCACGCCGCATTCGCCCGCCGCGCATAGATCCGCGCCGTTGCAGAACAGGCCGTCGTCGCATTCGACGTTATCGCGCGCCGTCCAGCCGTAGGCGTCGGCGGACGCGTCGCAGAGCCGGCAGACGTTTTGCGGATCGATCGCGCCGTCCTCGTAGCATTCGCCCGCGACGAGGCATCCGTCGCAACTCTGCACGATGCGCAGGGCGAGAAAATCCGACGCCGTCGTCGTTTGATTGGCCGTGCCGGCGGCTAAAATCGCGCTGCGCGCATCCATCGACAACGCGACGATTTCGTCGGCTTGCTGCGCCTGACCTTCGTGAACAACCAGCCACTCGGTTTCGCCGTCCGCCGTCAGCCGCGCCACGAAGGCGTTTTGATTGCCCGCCTCGCGCAGGTACCCGCCGACGTACACGTTGTCGGCCGGGTCGATGAACGCCACGTTGACCACATCGTCGCCCCAGTCGGGCGCATCGAGTTCCCACACCCACTGCGGCACGCCGTACTCGTTGTACTTGATCGCCACCGCGTCCATCTGTCCCAACCGCATCACCGCGCCGACAATCACCGCGCCGCCCAAGCTGTCGACGACCAGGTCGGTCGGGGCGTCGTTGCCGGTTTGACCGTAGGGCAGAAACGACAGCGGCGTGCCGTCGGCCGCGTACTTGAGGGTGAAGATCTCGTTGCCCTTGTATTGGCTGCCCACGATGCCGGTCACCCATACCGAACCGTCGGGCGCCGCGCCCAAGGCCACGGGCATTTCGATGATCGAGTTGGGATGATCGTAGCGCCGCCACCAGGCCGTCGTGCCGTCGGGATAGTACTTGACCGTGAAGAAAGTCGGCAGACTGGGATCGAAGGGAATGTCCACACCCGTTGCATACATCGCGCCGTCCGCGTCGATCGCCACGTCGGTCAGCATTTTCGCGTAGCCGTCGCCGACCTCGTTGCCGTCGGCCAACAACTCGTTGTCCGGCGAGTACTTGAACGCGCCCATGCCTTGCGGGCTGGGCGGCTTATAAATATCGTACGCGGACGCGCCGAAGACCGCATTGCCGTCGGCCCCGACCGCCACTGAGGTTCCTTCGCCGTATTCATGCGGCGACGTGTTGTGCCAGGCCACCGCGCCGTCGGCGTCGATCTTTGCGTTGTGCGGATACAAGTACCACCACACGCCGTCGAAGGTCGCGTAGGTGCCCGCGAAGTACACGTTGCCCGCGGCGTCGACCGCCGCGGCGGGCGAACGCACCGCCTTGTTCGTGTACACCGTTTGCCACTGAACAGCCCCGGTTGCGGAAAGCTTCGCCGCGCAGAAAAAGTTTTGCTCGTTCTCGCATGCGCCGCCCAGGAACGCGTCGCCGGTTTCGTTCGCGCGCACGGCCAGCGCGCCGTTCAGCGGATATTCCGCAAAGGCGAACTCCGCCGCCCATTGCAGTTGGACTTCAACGGTTTGCGCAAAAACGGCGCCCGGCAGGCCCCCGGCGCCAATTAGAAGAATGGGAAAAACTGCAAAGGCGACCCATTTACCGCGACCGGATGACTTCCCCATCTCACGCCTCCCGCCGCAGCAAAACCGAAGCCCCTCTCTCCCCCGCCTATAGCATACTTATTATCACAAAGAAAAGGGCGTTTTCCCCCGCTAGCCCTCATGCGTAACGCACAGCTCCGTCAGCTTGTTCGAGAAATTCCCGGCCGTGTCCGTCGCCTCGATGTCGCAGCAGTATGTCCCCGGCAACGGCGGAGCGTACTGGGAGCCGAACAGGACCAGAATGCCCGCCCGCACCGGATTGCCGCAATCGTCCACGTCGCTCAGATCCGTATCCGGCGGGTCGTGCAGATCGCTCCACATGATGTCCGAGGCCAGGAGCGGCTGCGTGGTGCCCGCAACATAGATATACACCATGCCGTCGGGCAGCAGGTTGTTGCCCTCGTCGCACACCGACCACAGCAGCGCGCTGACCCACATCAGGTCGGGGTAGCCCGACACTTCCACCAACTCGGTCGTCGACGGATCCCAGAAGCCGTCGCTGAGCACCGGATCGTCGTCGATGAAGGTGTCGTCGTCATCGTCGTCGTCATCGTCGTCGTCGCCGTTGGCCAGGTCCTCCAGGCACTCGTACGCCGCGTCGCAGTCCGGATAATTATCCTCCAGGCACTGCATGATGAACGTGCCGAACACCGGATCGTGCTTCCGGCAATAGCGGATGACGTCTTCGAGCGGGAACGGACGGCCGTGGCGGTCGATAATCCGTTCTTCGCAATCGACGTAGAACCAGGAGTACGCCTCGGCGCAGGACATGTCGTCGGCCGCGTCGTCGTCGGCCGCGTCGTCGTCGATCAGATCGTCGTCGCCGTCGTCGTCGCCGATGGTGAAGGCGTTGTCGTCATCGTCGTCGGTGTGGATCATCTCGTCGCCGTCGCCCTCGTCCTCGCGACAGCCGAAAAACAGAACCAAAGAGCCGATCAAGCAAAGAAGCATTCCCCATTTCATCGCCACCCTCCCTTCTTGACCAACCCCCTCTCCTTACGGATTGTGGGTTACGCAAAGATCCGCTAACACGTTCGAAAAATTGCGGAGCGTATCCGTCGCCTCAAGGGTTGTGCAATACGTTCCCGGCGAGCCGGGAGCGAACTCCGGCGCGAACAACACCGTCAGGCAAACTTCCACCGGATTGTCGCAATCGTCCGCCTTTTCCAGATCGACCGCCGGCGGGTCGTGCAATTCCGACCAGGAAATTTCGTCGTCGTCGATGATCGTGGATCCCGGCCGATAGAAAAAGACTTCGCCGTCAGGCAGCAGATTGTTGCACTCGTCGCAGACCGACCAACAAAGGTTGCTGTAGTACAACCGTACGTCGTAGCCGGGAAATTCGCCCAGCGCCGTCTGCGGCGGGTTCCAATAACCGTTGGATAACACCGGCGTATCGTCGAACAACAGCGTGGGGTCGACCGGGTCGACGATCGCGGCCTCCGCGTCGTCATCGTCATCCGCTGTCGCGTCGTCGTCATCGTCCGTCGCATCGTCATCGTCGCCCGTCGCGTCGTCATTATCGTCGTCGTCGTCGGACGAGGCGGTGCAGTTGAACGACGCCGACAGCGTCATAATCGTAATCAATACTCGCCAAAAAAGTTGCATGAACGATCCGGTTGCTTAAAAACACAAAGGGGCACATCGCTGTGCCCCCAACACGCTCTTCATACCAGGGTTTGCCCGGTCCGGTCAAGATAAAATAATGACCTAGGGCAGAATTTTCGGTGCGACGTATTCGTCCAATCCCAGATCCCATCCGCCGACCGGTCGCAGGTCGCCGTCGATGTCGTACAGCGCCCAGCGCGTGGCGTCCCACCCGCGCGAATCGACGCCCACGTCGATGCACTGGCTGTCCGCGGTCAGGTGATAATCGTCGCCGCCCGCAAACTGCGGTTCCACCGAGATGTTTCCTTGCGCTTCCGCGCAGTTGTCCCACGTGCAGCCGTTGACCGTCAGCATGGTGGTGAAGCAACCGCCGTCGTACACGGCGCAACCGCCCGCCCCAAACAACAGGTCGTTGTTGATCAACGAAACGTTGGCCGACAGGCCTTCGGGCGCAACGCAGTACGCGTCCGTGCCCGAACCGCCGTACACGATGTTGTTGACCAGCAATCCCTGCGCGTTTTGCTTCACGTACACGCCCTGCGAAAGTGCACAGGAGCCGATTTGCGCCGACGTGCCCTTGATCACGTTGTGGATCAGCCGCGCGCTGCCCTCATACGCGAGTACGCCGTTCGAATTGTCCGTGCCCAGACCGCCGTAGATCACGTTGTTGATCAACCGCGCGTCGGCGTTAAGCCAGACGCCGTCGGTTTCGTTCGCGGACAAACCGCCGTCGATTTCGTTGGCGATCATCAGGGTTTCGGCTTCCGCATAAACGCCCACGGTCTTGGGCGACGCGGTGGACAGGCGACCGTCGCCGCCGTCGATGACGTTGTTGACCAGCCAGGTCGCGCAAGTCTCGTCGATCATCACGCCCGTCGCGCTAAGGGTCATGCCGGAGAGCGTGCCGCCGTCGATCTCGTTGGCGATTACCAACACCGGATCGTCCGTCGCGGCGACCGCCGTCAGATTCACGCCTATTGAATAGAAGGAGTTGACCGCGCCCGCGTTAATCGTATTGCCGATGATCGTCGCATAGCCGGCGATGTTCAACGCCACGCCCACGCCCGGGCTGCCCGCCCCCGCGCCGTAAATCGTGTTGTCGGCGTAGAGCGCCTCGGCGTCGCTTTGCTGTACCACGCCCGTCGACGAACTCGACGCCGGTCCGCCGTAGATCGCGTTGGCGAACAGCACATACTGACCGCCGGCCAGATTCACGCCCACCGAATTGTCGGCCCCCGACAGGCTCAGAATCGTGTTTCGCGCAAGCCACGCGCCGGTTTGCGCAATCACCGCCACGCTTTCGCCGCCGTCGCCGTCATGTTCGATGGTCAGTCCCTGGATCCGCACGATGTCCTCTTTGTCCGCTCCGTACACGCGCAATGCATACATCCCGCCGCTGTAGGTGATTTTCGTCTCGTTCGCCTCGATGTCGCGCTCCCAGGTGTCTTTGTTGTAACCGCCGAATATCGACACCTGCGTGTCCACCTGCTCGTGGTAAACGCCCGCCGCCGCAAACACGACCTTGCCTGTTGTATGGCCGCCGCCCACCGCATGCGCGATGGTCTTGAACGGCTGCTCCGCCGAGCCGCTGTTGCCGTCGTCGCCGTCCGGCGAGACGTACAGGCCGATGTCGAAGCTGTGCGTCATCTCCTCTTCGTCGCAATTCTGATCGACGTTGTCGTCGGGAAATTCCGGCGCGCCGGGAAAGACGGCCGGATTCGTGTCGTCGCAATCATCCAGCGGCATCGTCAGCCAACCGGGTGGGCATTCGACCGGGAAGTCGTCGTTCATGTTCGGGTCGCCATGACCGTCCAAATCGCCGTCGCGATTGCACGTCACCCACGAGACGGACGTATCGTCGTCGCCCGTATCGTCGTCGGTCGTGTCGTCGTCGGCGGTATCGTCATCGGCCGTGTCGTCATCGGCCGTGTCGTCGTCGGTCGTGTCGTCGTCGGCGGTATCGTCGTCGGCCGTGTCGTCGTCGGCGGTATCGTCGTC